>DATKDT010000156.1:0-28285 GCA_035512575.1 Vicinamibacterales bacterium
CACCTGGTGACCCATGATGGTGCGCTTCAGGTGCGCGTCGGCATTGTCCTCGCCGGTCTGGTGATGCGCATAGTCCAGCCCCGCGGGCGCGAGCTTCTCGAGCCACTCCTGGAAGTCGCCGATCAGGCCGCTCTCCCAGTCGTTGACGTACACGCCCGCGGTGATGTGCATCGCCGACACGAGCACCATCCCATCGTCGACGCCGCTGGCCTCGACGATGCGCTGGATGTCGTCGGTGATGCGGATGAACTCCTGGCGCTGCTTCGTGTTGAAGAAGAGGTAATCGGTGTGGACAGTCATGAAATTGGTACGGCGGCCGCCGCGTGAAAGTCCTGCGGCGGCACATTTCTCTCCAGCATGCGCAGGCCGGCGGCGGCGATCATCGCGGCGTTGTCCGTCGAGAGCGAGAGCTGCGGAACGTACACCGGAACGCCGGCCGCTTTGCCGCGCGCTTCGGCGTCGGCGCGCAGGCGGCTGTTGGCCGACACGCCGCCGGCGATGCCGATGCTCTTCGCGCCGTAGCGCTCCGCGACGGCGAACGTCTGCTTCAGCAGCGTCGCCACGACGATGCGCTGGAAGCTGGCCGCGAAGTCGGCTTTGTCCTGTTCGCTCATCGGCGCGCCGGCGCGGTTCTCGAGATGCCGCACGACGGCCGTCTTGAGCCCGCTGAAGCTGAACTCCGCCGCGAGCGCGGCCTTTGGGTCGTTGCGATCGGGATGCGTCATGCGCGGCATCGTGAACGTCACGGCCCGGTCGTTGCCGGTCTTTGCCGCGCGGTCGATCGCCGGCCCGCCCGGATATCCCAGACCGATCAGCTTGGCCACCTTGTCGAACGCCTCACCCGCCGCATCGTCGCGCGTGCGGCCGATCAGCTCGTAGTCGCCCGGTGCGCGCACCACATAGAGACTCGTGTGTCCGCCCGAGACCACCAGCACCACGGCGGGCAGCTCGATCGCTCCGTGCTCGAGAAAGATCGATTCGATGTGCCCCGCGAGATGATGCACGCCGACCACGGGCAGGTTGCGCGCCGCGGCCACGGCCTTGGCGAACGACACCCCCACGAGCAGCGACCCGACCAGACCCGGCCCGCGCGTCACGGCAATCGCGTCGATACCGTCGAGCCCTGCGCCCGCATCGGCCAGCGCGCGCTCGACGACACCGCAGATGTCGCGCACGTGCTGGCGCGACGCAATCTCGGGCACGACGCCGCCGTACTCGCGGTGGATGTCGACCTGGGAGGCGACGACGTTGGACCGGATCGTCCAGGGAAGCGCGGGATCTCCGGTCTGCGCCACGACGGCCGCGGCCGTCTCGTCGCACGACGTTTCGATACCAAGCACTTTTCGCATCAGCTGGTGGCGGCGGCGGACGGCACGGAGTCGAGCGCGGCGCGAAGCGAATCCTCATACGGCGCCCTGAGAATGCCGTGCTCGGTGACGATGCCGGTGATGTAGCGGTGCGGGGTGACGTCGAAGGCCGGATTCCAGATCTTCGCGCCGTCGGGCGTGAGCCGGGTCGACCCCAGGTGCGACACTTCCTTCGCGTTGCGCTGTTCGATGGGAATGCGGTCGCCGTCAACCGTCGTGAGATCCACCGACGAGCACGGCGCGGCGACGTAGAACGGGATGTCGTGCTCGTGCGCGAGCACAGCAACGGTATAGGTGCCGATCTTGTTGGCCGCGTCGCCGTTGGCGGCGATGCGATCCGCGCCGACGAGGACGACGTCGATCTCGCCGGCGCGCATCAGGGGGCCGGCCATGCTGTCGGTGATCACCGTCGTGTCGATGCCCTCGCGCACGAGTTCCCAGGCGGTAAGCCGCCCGCCCTGCAGGAACGGCCGCGTCTCGCCGGCATACACGCGGACGCGCTTTCCGTCCTCGACCGCCGCGCGGATGACGCCGAGGGCCGTGCCGTAGCCCGCGGTGGCCAGCGCGCCGGCGTTGCAGTGCGTCAGGATGCGCGCGCCGTCGGCAATCAGCGGCGCGCCATGCCGGCCCATCGCGCGGCAGCAGGCGATGTCGGCGTCGTGGATCGCCCTGGCCTCGGCTTCGAGCCGGGCCGTCAGCTGCTCCGTCGACTCCCCCGCCAGCAGCCCGTCCGACAGCGATCGCTTCATCCGCTCGATCGCCCAGAACAGGTTCACCGCCGTCGGCCGCGTGTCGGCCATCAGCTGGCACAGCTTCGTGAATTCCGCCGTGTAGTTCTTCGTGCCGGTCTGCTTGCTGCGCTTCATTCCCAGCGCAAGTCCCATCGCCGCCGCGACGCCGATGGCCGGCGCGCCGCGAATCACCATCGTCCTGATGGCTTTCGCGACCTCGGCCGCGGTGCGGCACCGGACGTACTTCTCTTCGGCGGGCAGCTTCCGCTGGTCGATCATCACGACCGCGTCGTCTTCCCAGGCGATGGTGGGCAGCATTACTTCAGATTATCAGGCCCGAACGGCTCCGGCAGCAGCGCCCCGAGCGAGGTGCGCATGGTGATCTCGCGCGGGTTGGCCATGACGACCGGGATGTCGCCGCAGTATTCCCACAGCAGCTGCCGGCAGGCGCCGCACGGCGGCGTGGGCAGCGCGGCATCGGCCGCCACGGCAAGCGCGACGAACTTGCGTTTGCCGTCCGACAGCGCCTTGACGAGCGCAACGCGTTCGGCGCAGAGCGTCAAACCGTAGGTGGCGTTCTCGATGTTGCAGCCGGTGACGATCTCGCCTTCGGCGACGAGCAGCGCCGCGCCGACATGAAAATGCGAGTACGGCGCAAGCGCGCGGGCGCGCGCGTCGCGCGCCGCCTGGACGAGCGCGGCCTCGAGGCCGGAATCAAACGCGCTCAATGATGCCCTCCAGCAGCGCGGTGAACGCGCCCCTGACGCGGTTGGCGATTTCGAACACTTCCTCGTGGTTGAGCGTCTCGGGCAGCATGCCGGCTGCCATGTTGGTGATGCACGAAATGCCGAGCACTTCCAGCCCCATGTGACGCGCCGCGATCGCTTCGGGCACCGTCGACATGCCCACCGCGTCGGCGCCGAGCGTGCGGAAGGCGCGAATCTCCGCCGGCGTCTCGTAGCTCGGCCCGGGCACCGCGATATAGACGCCGTGCTGCACCGTCACGCCGCAGGCGGCCGATGCCTCGTCGGCAATGCGCCGCAGGCGCGCCGAGTAAACCTCCGTCATGTCCGGAAACCGCACGCCGAAACGCTCGTCGTTCGCACCGGTCAGCGGGTTGCGCCCAAGAAAATTGATGTGATCGTCGATCACCATCAGCGCGCCCTTGCCGAAGTCGGGATTGATGCCGCCGGCCGCATTGGTCAGGATGATGGCCCTCACGCCGAGCCGCGCCATGACGCGCGTGGCAAACACGACGCGATCCATTCCGTGCCCTTCATAGAGGTGCACGCGGCCGCTGAGCACGGCCACCGTCTTCCCGCCCAGCCGGCCGATGCCGAGCCGTCCGGCGTGACCCGCCACCGCCGTCGCCGGCCAGCCGGGCACGTCGGCGTACTCCACGGCAAACGCATCGGTCAGCCGGTCGAAGAAGCCCCCGAGCCCCGATCCCAGGACGACCGCGATTTCAGGCGCGCGGTCGTCCGCGCGCTCGCGCAGCCACGACGCAGCCGCGTCGATCTCGTTGAACCCGAGCATCGTCATCCGAGCAGCATAGCTGCGATCGACGCGTTGATCATCGTCGCCAGGAAGCCGCCCAGCAGCGCCTTCATGCCGAGCCTCGCCAGGTCGCCCCGCCGGCTGGGCGCCATCGCGCCGATGCCGCCGAGCAGAATGCCGATCGACGCGAAATTCGCGAAGCCGGTCAGCGCGAACGTCGACAGCGTGTAGGCGCGGTCGCTGATGAGGCCGCGATACTCCGACGTGAGCTTCACGTACGCCACGAACTCGTTGGCCACGAGCTTGGTGCCCAGCAGGTCGCCGACGGCGCCCGCGTCCTGCACCGGCACGCCCATCATCAGCGCCAGCGGCGCGAACAGCCACGAGAAGATGACCGGCAGCGACAGGCCCGGGCGGATCATGCCGAGGATGTAGTCGAACATCGCGATGAACGCCAGAAACGCGATCAGCATCGCCGCGATGTTGAGCGCGAGCATCAGCCCGTCGGACGCGCCCGCGGCCGCCGCGTCGACCACGTTCACGTGCTGGCGCTCGACGACCGTTTTGACGTCGCCCCGCGTTTCGGGCTCCTCCGTCTCGGGCAGCAGGATCTTCGCGAGGTACAGCCCGCAGGGCGCCGCCATGACGCTCGTCGTGAGGATGGCCACCGGATCCGCGCCGAGCGCGATGTACACCGCCATCACGCCGCCCGAGATCGTCGCCATGCCGCCCACCATCATCGCGAGCAGCTCGGACTGCGTCATCCGCGGCACGTAGGGCTTGACGATGATCGGCGCCTCGGTCTGGCCCATGAACACATTCGCCGCGGCGGCCAGCGTTTCGGCGCCGCTCGTGCGCATCAGGTACATCATCGCCTTCGCAAACAGCTTGACGATGAACTGCAGGACGCCGAAGTAATAGAGCACGGTGAAGAACGACGAGACGAAGATGACCGTCGGCAGCGCGACGAACGCGAAGACGAACCCGCCGGGAAAGATGGCCGACATCGCGGCCGGATCGGCCAGGCCGCCGAAGACGAACGTCGAGCCGGCATTGGTGAACTCCAGAAACTGCTTGACCGCCGCGCCGACTTTCGCGAAGAACGCGTACCCCGGCCGCCAGCCGTTGAACTCCAGCTTCAGAATCATCAGCGCCAGCGCCAGCTGGATGCCCATGCCGAAGGCCACGGTGCGCCAGCTGACCGCCTTCAGGTTCGTGGAAAACGCCGCCACGATCGCAATGAAGGCGACGATCCCCATCCCACCGCGCACGTTGGCGCTCAGCTGGTTCTGAAGAACGTAGACCGCAATGGCAATGACGAGGGCGAGCGCGGCGGCGGCCAGGCGCAGCATGCCGTCGGTGCGCGGCACGGCGGGCCCGGGCGCCGGCGCGGCGCCGGGTTCAGCGGTGTGATCCATGGGGAATTCTCAGCGGATTGTAAATGGTAAATCGATCCGGCGCGCTCACGGCTTCGCCAGACCGCTACTCGGACAGGCGCTCGAGCACGAGCGGCGCGCCGGGCGGCGGCGCATCGTCAATCTCGATCGCCTCGCGGGCCAGCGCGTCAGCGGGGGCCAGCCGGGCGCCGTCATTGTAGTGAACTTCGAGAATGGCGTCGCCCGCCTTCACCTCGTCGCCCGGCCGGCGCACCAGCACGATGCCGACGGCCGGGTCGACGACCGAGTCGAGGCGGGCGCGTCCCGCGCCGAGCAGAACGGCCGCGCGGCCCACGAGATCGGCGTGGATGGCGGTGACGAAACCGGCGCGGGGCGCTTTGACGACGTGGCGCGCGCGGGCGGCCGGCAGCAGGCTGCCGTCGTCGAGCACGCGCGGATTGCCGCCCTGCGCCTCGATGATCGTCCTGAAGCGCTCGAGCGCGCTGCCGTCCTGAAGGGCACCGTGCACGCGCGCGCGCGCGGAGGCCTCGCCCTCGTCGACGCCCGCGAGCACGAGCATGCGCGCGGCCAGCAGCTCGCAGAGATCCACGAGGTCCGGCGGGCCGCCCCCCTTCAGGACGTCAATGCACTCCGCGATCTCCAGGGCGTTGCCGACGGCTCGTCCGAGCGGGGCGTCCATCGCCGTGAGCAGCGCCTCGGTCTTCACCCCCGCGCGCGTGCCCGTTTCGACCATGGCCGCCGCGAGTGCGCGCGCCCGGTCCCGATCGCCCAGGAACGCGCCCCGTCCGGTCTTGACGTCGAGCACCAGGCCGCCCACGCCCTCCGCGATCTTCTTGCTCATGATCGAGCTGCAGATCAGCGGCAGGCTCTCGACCGTCCCCGTGACGTCGCGCAAGGCATAGAGCGTTCGGTCGGCCGGCGCAATTTCGGCGGTCTGGCCGATCAGCGCGCAACCGGTCCGGCGCAGCACCCCTTTCATTTCGGGAATCGACAGCTGCGTGCGAAAACCGGGAATCGATTCGAGCTTGTCGAGCGTGCCGCCAGTGTGCCCGAGGCCGCGGCCCGACATCATCGGGACGATGGCGCCGCAGGCGGCCGCCGCGGGCGCGATGACAATCGACGTCTTGTCGCCCACACCGCCGGTGCTGTGCTTGTCCACGGGCACGCCGCCGAACTCCGCCAGGTCGAGCCGCAGGCCGGAATCAACCATCGCATCGGTGAGCGTGGCCGTCTCGCGGCCATCCATGCCCCGCAGGTAGATGGCCATGAGCAGCGCCGTCGCCTGATAGTCGGACCAGGACCCGTCGGTGACCCCTGCCACGAAGCTTCGGATCTCTTCGTCGTCAAGCGAGTGGCTGTCGCGTTTCTTGCGGATAATGTCGACGGCGGTCATGTGGGGACGAAACTATGGGCGCCCGGGGCCGCTCCTACTATACTTTCCTTGCAATGGCGACCCCCATAAGCCTGCTGCCCGGTACGGCTGCGTCTGCGGCCGCGTCGGGACGACCGCTTGTCGGCGGCTCGCAACGCACCGCGGTGTATAAGAACGACCCTCCGCGGCGCCGCGCCTCGGCCTTGTAACTGCGATGGCCGAAACGACGCGCCGGCTTCCGCCTGACCGGTCACAGAGGCTGGTCGACTTTGCGCGTGCATGCCGCGGCGCCGTCCGGGCGGTTTCGCTCTACCCCCCGGGACATCGCGCCGTCGACGACGGGATCGCGCGGGTGCTCGATGCGGGGCGGCGTGCGACCGCCAAGCACAGTCTGCGGATTGAGGTCATGCCCAACGAGCTTCGTATCGGCGGTCTCGGCCCCGACCGCGTCGACCCCGCGGTTCGTGAGCTTGCCTCAATGCTGCATGCACAGCAGATTGGCGGCCTGACGCTGCATGGCACCGCGGACGGCAGTTCCTGGGAGACGCTGTTGGGCCTGATGAGCCGCTCCGCCGAAGAGAACCGGCGTGACGGCGGACTCGCGTCGTTATGGGCGACTGCCGGCGGGCGAAGCATCGAGCTGCACGCCATCGACTATGCCGCCCTGCTTCGCGAAGGGCATGGCGGCAGTCTGGCATCGCTGCTGAAGGCGGCCGAGGGTGCTCTAGCGGGCGTGTCGCTCAAGGATCTCGAATCGATCATCACGGCCGTCGAGGAAAGGCAATCCGAGCAGTCCGGTATCGACCCCGAGGAGGCGAGCCGCGCCATCGCACGGCTCGCCACGCTGGTGCTGGAGCGGGGCAAGGAGGATCCAGCGCGCGTTGAGGCCGCGCTGCGGCGTCTCGCGCAGCTGACATCCGGACTTACGGCGGCCGGCATGTGCGGGCTGCTGGCCGCGCGCGCCGGGCATGCAGGTGGCGAGGGCACCCAGGCCGAGGCGCCCGGTGCGGGAGCGGTAATCGACCGCATGGACGTGCGGGCGAAGGCACGGTTTACTGCCACGGCGCTGACGACGGAAGGGTCGGCTACCGAGCCGCTGCGTGAGGCCTTCGAGGCGCTGGTGCCTGCCGATGAACGGCGCCCTGTCGGGGCGCTCGCCGACGAGATGCTGACCGCGTCAGCGGCGCCGCCAGACGAGGTGCTCGACCTGCGGCAGGAGCTCGCGCGGCTCGTCGCATCCGACGGCAGCGGTTCTCCGGCGAGCTCCGAGCTGCTCGAGATCGCCTCGGCGGCCGGCCGCGCCGAAGACCTCGAGACGGCGAAGCCGGATCCTGCCGAACGTATGGCGCAATGGACGTCGACCGTGACCGACACCGCGCTTCGCGCCCTCGACCTGCAGGTGCTGGTGGACTTGCTCGCGATCGATCAGGAGACGACGCAGTTCGCCGCCATCGCGGAGCAGGCTGCCGCGCGCATCGAGGGGTTGCTGCGCGTGGGCTTCATCGATCCGGCACTCGCGCTGGAAGGCGCGCTCGTGGCCGCGCGCGAGAGAGGTGGTCCGTGCGGTGAGGCCGCCGAAGCGGCGCTCGCCACACTCCGCACGGGCGCAGTAGTGCGCGAGGTGCTCGCGGTTGTCCGCCGTACGCCCGAGGAAACGGATCGCATGCGGGCGCTCATCGCGCGGCTTGGTCCGGCGATGGCGCCGCCGCTTGCAACCTCGCTTGCCCATGAGTCCGACCCCGGCCCGCGCGAGTGGCTGCGCTCGGTGCTGGCCGGCTTCGGCAATGCCGGCGAACAGGCAATCCGGGCCCTGCTGTCTTCCGAAAGGCCCGAGATACGGCGCAAGGCAGCACTGCTGCTGCGCGACTTCGGCGGCGCAGCCTCGGTGGACGTGCTCGAGACCCTGCTCGGCGACAGCGACCCGCGCGTCCGGCGTGAGGCCCTCCGCGCTCTGGCGACCGTCGAGGATCCCGAGGCGCACGAGCGCATCCTCCGCGCGATCGAGTCACTGGCGGCCAATGCTCAGCGCGCGCTGCTCGACGAGCTTGGGCTGGTGCGGGACGTACGCGTGAGTCCTTTGCTCGCCTCGCTTGCCATGCGCTGGCGCGAGCGGCGCCTCTCGGACGCGGCGTTTCGTGCCATCGGCCTCCTGGGCGGGCTGGGGCCGGCCGTCAACCCGGAATCCGTTGAGGCACTCGCGAAGCTGCTCGATGTCACACGGTGGTGGTCGCCCAGACGCGCGCGCGCGGTGCGCACGCAGGCGGCCGATGCGCTGGCCGCCATCGGCACGCCGGAAGCAAGAGCCGCTCTTGAAGCCGCGGTGGCGCGGCGCGGCAAAGGTGCGGGCGTCGCGCGGCTGGCGCTCGCACGGAGGCAGACATGAGCGAACAGATCGTCGCCGCGTCCGAGGAGCTCGTGCGCCGGCTGGCCAGCGGCCTGCGCGCTTCGCAGCTCTATGCACCCTCGCATCCCATCGTGAAGAAGCAGACTGCCGGCCTGTCCGCCGCGCTCGAGATCCTGCATCAGCAGAGCGCCACCGTCGTGATCGGCCTGGTCGCCGGCCAGGTGGTCGTCGGCGACGTGCCGCTGCCCCGCCTCGCCGGACAGATGTTCGAACTCATCGATCGGCTCACCCGCGCCGGCGTCGAGCGCATCGCCATCACGCGCGGCGCCACGCCGCGCGAGCTCGAGACGTTCACGGCGGCGCTCGCGCGGTCGATTGCCGGCGCCGACACCGCGCTGACCCTCAACTCCGACAACATTCGCATCGGCCGCCTGGCCAGCGACGCTGATGCGCCCGCGGCGGCCACAGGCCACCGCTACACGCTGCGCCGGCTGTACGGCGATGCGGTCGGACAGGCGGAGAGCATCTGGGAGTCGGCGTTGACTGAGGGACGCCCCGACGTCAAGCTGGCGGCCGCTTCCATCGAGAGCCTCGCTGAGGCCGTGATCGAACACCGGACGGCGCTCATCGCCCTCGCGGCCATGAAGAAGTACGACAACTACACCTTCACGCACATGGTGAACGTGTCGATTCTCACGATGGCCCAGGCCCGCGCGCTCGGCATCGAAGGTACGCTGCTGCGTGAGTTCGGGCTCTCGGCGCTCATGCACGACATCGGCAAGGTCAAGACGCCGAAGGACATCCTGAACAAGCCCTCGAAGCTCGACGATCGTGAGTTCCAGATCATGAAACGCCACACGATCGACGGCGCCGCGATGCTGCGCCAGACGCCAGAGATGCCCTCGCTGTCCGCCGTCGTCGCGTTCGAGCACCATCTGCGGCTCGATGGCCAGGGTTATCCGGACGGCGTGAAGCGCGAGACGCTCAATCTGGGGACGATGCTCTGCAGCATCGCGGACGTGTATGACGCCATGCGGGCGCAGCGCGTGTATAAGGACGCCTTCCCCACCGATCGCATCCTTGCGGTGCTGGCGGGAAACGACGGCCTGCAGTTCGACCAGCATCTCGTCCGCCGGTTCGTGCAGTTGATGGGCATCTATCCGCCCGGGTCGCTGGTCACGCTCTCCGATGGGCGGCTGGCGCTCGTCACCGCAATCCATGCTCCGATCCCCGAGCGGCCGACCGTGCGCGTGCTGTTCGAGTCGGATTCGACCCCCGCGGCCGCCGGCCCCGACCTTGATCTCTGGGCCGACGCCGCCCGCGATCTCTCCATCACCGCCGTCGTCGATCCCGCGACAGTCGGGCTCGATCCCATCCGCATGCTCAAGTAGAACTGCCCCGCCGTCGTCGCGGTCTCTGCCCGCCCGGAAAACGACTGACATCGTCCGGATGAGCTGAAGTTTGCCGGGCTACTGGACTTTCCTGGGCTCCGGACCGACAAATATGGGAGCATGCGGAGCCCTCGGACCGGACTGAAGTGCGTTCACCGCCGAAATGGAATATATTTAGCGCTTCACAAATTTCTAAGGGAAGTCTAGATGGAAGTCGTTGACCGCCCCGTCTCCGGTCTCCAGACGCCCTCGGACAGCGCGCATCTGCGGTCGCTGATCGAGAAGCAGCCTGTCTGCCTGGTGCGGGTGTCTCTTGACGGGATTCTGCTGGCGGTCAACGAAGCGGCCCTGTCCCTCTTCGGGGCCGGTCATCTCGGCCAGGTTCTCGAGACATCGTTCGTCGAGCGCTTCTTGCGCGATCAGGAACTCTGGCGCGACTTCTCGTCGCGCGTGTGGGCGAGTGGGTCCGGTTCGGCCGATTGCGAGCTCACCGACGTCTCCGGGGACACCCGAAGTGTGCGGCTGCAGGGCGTTGCGCGCCTGGATCATCCGGACGGCATCGATGCTCTGTTCATGACCATCAGAGACATTTCGTCGACCGTGCGCCTTGAGAATGCGATTGAGGAGACGGCGCAGGCGCGCGCGAGCCTCGACGACACGGACAGGCAGCTCGAGGCCACGCGCATCGAACAGGAGCGTCTGGCCTCGGCGCTCAGCCAGGCCGAGGCGGAACAGCGTCGGCTGTCAGAGCTGTTGGCCGAGGCGGCGGCGAACGAACGCCGGATCGAAGCGCGGGCCGGCGAGGAGAGAGCCCGCGCCATACAGCTTCTCGAAGAGCAGCATCGCGCCGACCTTGCCGCGCACGCGCAGAAGGCGCAGGACCTCTTCGACGATCTGCAGGAGCAGCTTGCCCTCGCGTTGGCCGGGCAACGGCGGCTTGCCGCCGCCGAACACGAGCGAGCCGGGCGGCTGCAGGTCACCGAACAGGAGCTCGCCGAGCGTCAGCAGATCGAGGCCGATCACGCCAGGCATCGCGCGGAGCTCGAGGCGCGCCTGCAGCAGCAGGACCGGGCGCTTGCTGCGGCCGCCGAAGAGAAGCGCGAACTGGCCGCGCAGGAACACGCGGCTCGCGACCAAATCGCCGCACTCGCAGCCGCGGTGAACGGTCACACCGCCTCGGAGGCCGAACGGCAGCATCGGATCGAGAGGCTGCAGGCGGAACTCGCGGCCACCGCCGATGAACGCGCGGCGGCCGAGGGGCAGCGCGATCGCGAACGCGCCGCCATTGCAGAAGAGCTGCACGGCGAATGGCAGCGCGCGCTGCAGAACGCGGAGGCGGAATCGCATCAGGCTCTCGAACGGCGCGACCGTGAGTATCGCGAGGCGGTCGAACGCCTCGAGGCTTCCGCTCGTGCCGAGCGCGGCCAGCTGACCGACCGCCTGCAGCAGGATTACGAGATCACGCTCGCGACCGAGCGCGGCGAAGCCCGTAAGCGAATCGATGCCGCTGAGGTCGAGCTGGCGGCGACGTGCGAAGAAATTGTCCGCCTGACCGGACAGGCCGAGCGCGATCGCGCGCAGCTCGCGGCCCTCCAGCGCGAATACGCGCAGACCGTCGACACGATGCGCGGTGACCATCAGCGGCAGGTCGAGGCGCTTCGGCGCGAAGAGGAGGAGCTGCGCGAGGCGCTCCGCCAGGAGCATCAGCACACGCTTGCGCTCAACGAGCAGGAAATCCCCCGGCAGGCCGAGCAGCTCCACGACCAGATCGAACAGGCGCGCACGCAGCAGCTCTGGCTGCAGGAAGAGTTCGCCCGCGAGACCGCCCGCATGCGGCAGGAGCTTGCAGACGGCGTCAGCGTGCGTATGGCTGACCACGCCCACGCCGAGCGGCTGTTGACCGACGCCGTCGCCAGGAAGCATCAGGCGCTCAAGGCGTTCGCCGACCAGGGTGCTGAAGTTCGCGCGCTTCAGGAAACCGTTCGGACGCTGTCGGCCGCGGCAGCCGAGGGCCGGCTGGCTCGCGCGGTCGCCCCCGAGTTGCACCGCGTGTTGATCGCGCTCGATGACCGCGCGCGCTACCTGCTCACGCTGACATCTCTGGACGACGTCCATCGCGACGAGGTCGAGGGCGTCCGGAAAGAGATCCTGGCGGCTGCGGCGCTGGCGCAGCAGCTCGGGCAGCCGCCCGCGCAAACGGGGCCGGTTCTCTAGGAGTGGGCGATGCTGTCTCTCCTTTCACCTCTCCCGTCGCGAATATGAGCAGCCAGCCGAACGATCACGGCAAGCCCGACCCGGCGCGTCCGACGGCGCCCGAAGCGTCGCCGGCCGAAGATCCCCGGCACCCCGCCTCGGACGTGCCGGCCATCAAGGCAGTTCGGATCTCGCCACCGCGCACCGACGCCGTGCTGATCAACATCTCAGCGGGCGGCATCCTGGCCGAGTGCGGCACGCGGTTTCAGCCAGGCGTGCGGGTCACCGTCGGCTTCGTGGGCGAATTTTTGCCTGCCTCGGTCACGGGCCGAGTGGCGCGCAGCTCCATCGCCCGAATTGGACCTGAGGGCGTCAGATACCATGTGGGCATCGCCTTCAGTGCGAAGATTCCCCTGCCAGATCGGCCACCGGCCGCTGACACCAACGCGACGGCCGCCGCCGAAGCCGCGCCCGAAGCGACGTCGGCCGACGCCGGCGACGCCCGTCCGCGCGTCAACCGCTGGTAGCGCGCTCGCCCGTGCCGCAATCCATGATGCCAGCGGTGCGGTAGGTATACTCGCTGGACGTGCCGAGTCAGGTCGCCCTCCTCCTTCTTGCCACCGCGGTCATGTTCGCGTCGGGCCTCGCCTGGTTTTCCTGGCGGCTGACGGCGCTGCCGCTCGACGCGCCCGAGCGCGTCGTCGGCGAGCTGCGCCTGAGCCAGGCGGGCGCGACGGTGCTGGCGGTCAGCGCGGCGTCGTACGCAGGCCTGGCCGCGGCGGCCGAAGCCACGCCGGGCGCGGCGGCCGATGTCGCGCTCGCGGGCGTGTTCGCCGGCGTCGCGCTGCTGGCCCACCTGCGCGAGCCGCGCGCCTCGCTGGCGCTGCTCGCGGCCGCGTTCGCCGCGCACGCGCTGGTCGACATCGCCCACCGCCCGGGCCTGCTGCCGGCGATCGCGCCGCGGTGGTTTGCCGCCGGCGGCGCCACCTTCGATCTGATCCTCGCGGCGATCTGCGTCGCGCCGTTGGTGCGCCGATGATGCGGCGCCGGATGCTTCCCGCCGCATTGATGGCCGCCGCGCTCGCGGCCGGCTGCGCCGCGGCGCCGGCGCCGCGGCTTGCGCCGCCCGCCGCCCGTCCGACGCTGATCGTGCAGCTCGTCATCGATCAGATGCGCGCCGACTACGTCGAGCGCTACGGCGCGCAGTGGACCGAGGGCCTGCATCGTCTCGTCACGGAAGGCGCGCACTTCACCGAAGCGCGCTATCCGTATGCCGGCACGATGACCTGCGCGGGTCACGCCAGCATCGGCACCGGCGCCGTGCCGGCCGTGCACGGCATGGTGCTCAACGAGTGGTGGGATCGCGAGCGGCGCGCGCGGGTGGCGTGTCCGAGCGATCCGCTCGTGACGCCCATCGGCTTCACGAAGCCGATCACGGCCCGCTCCAGCGGCCGCGCGCTGCTGTCGGAGACGTTCGCCGAGCGGCTCGCCGCCTCCCAGCCGCCCGGTGCCGGCCGCGTCGTGGCGCTGTCGGTGAAGGCCCGCTCGGCCATCGGCCTTGCGGGAAAAACGGGAGATGTGGTCGTGTGGTTCGACAGCGCGGGAACCTTCGCGACCTCGTCGGCCTACGCGAAGCCGGCCTGGCTCGAGGCGCATCTGCGCGCGCATCCCATCGAGCCGCTGGCCGCCGGCGCGTGGACGCGCGCGCGCCCGCCGGACGCCTACATCGGCACCGATGACGACCCTGCCGCGCGACCGCCGGCCGGGTGGACGGCGCGCTTCCCGCACGCGCTGTCGGACGCGAACGCGCCCGGCGCCGTGTTCTACGATCGCTGGCAGCGCAGCCCCTACAGCGACGCGTACCTGGCCGACCTCGCCATCGCCGCGATCGACAGGATGGCGCTCGGACGGCCCGGCGGCACCGACTATCTGGGCGTGGGGTTTTCCGCACTCGATCTGGTCGGCCACAAGTTCGGCCCGGCCAGCCACGAAGTGCAGGACGTGCTCATCCGGCTCGACGAGGCCATCGGCCGCCTGCTCGCCCATCTCGACGCGCGAGTCGGCCCCGGTAACTACGTCGTCGGCCTCAGCGCCGACCATGGCGTTGGCGACATTCCCGAAGATCGCGGCGACGACGCCGGCCGCGTCTCGCGTGCCGCGGTCATCGCCGATGTGGAGGCCGTGCTGGACACGGCGTGGGGCGACGCCGCGCACGTCGCCGCCATGATCGGCACCGACGTGTATCTGAGCGACGCGTCACGGGCGCGCCTGGCCGACGATGCGGGCGCGCAGGCCGCGGTGAAGGCAGCGCTCCGCGTCATGCCCGGCATCGATGACGTCCTGACGGCGGCCGACATGGCGGCGGCGCGCGCGTCAGACGATCCGGGCCTGCGGGCCGTCCTGTTGAGCTATCACCCCGAGCGCTCGGGCGACCTCGTCCTCCTGCTGGATGAGCACTTCACGACCTCGACCGACGCCGCCTCGCACGGCACGTATTACGACTACGATCGGCGCGTCCCGGTTATCCTGTTTGGCAGCCCGTTCAAGGCCGGGACGTTCGAGGGCCCGGCCTCGCCGCTCGACATTGCCGCGACGTGGTCGCGGCTGACCGGCGTCGCGCTGGATCGACCGCACGGCCGCAGCCTCGACGCGGCCGTCAAATAGATCGCGGCTCCCCGCCGGAGGTGTTTGTGCGGCTCACGTCTGTTCGTCTGTTCGTTTTCACGCTCGCGTTCTCGTCGGTGGCGGGCGTGTCGTCCGCCCAGGAGACGCGGGTCACGCCGCGCGGCCTCGGCGCCCTCCGCGAGTGGGATCGGCGCGTCACCGCCGACGTCCGCTCGGGCGATCTGCGGCGGCGCAGCGTGCGCGAGGACACGCTCATCCCAGGCCGCTCGCACGAGCGGTTCGATCAGTACGTCCGCGGCGTCCGCGTGTATGGCGCCGACATCGCCCGCCAGCGCACCGCCGCCGGCCAGACGGTCTCGGTCTTCGGCACGATCTACGACGGCATCGACGTCGACACCGATCCGGCGCTCTCGCAGGCCGACGCGAAGCGGCGCATCGAGGCGCTCGGCGGCGCGGCGCTCGGCGAAGCGCGGCAGCCCGAGCTCGTCGTGCTGCCGCTCGACGCGGGCGGCTTCGCCCTGGCGTGGCACGAGCGCGTGCTGTCGCCCTCGGCCGGCACGCTGATGGCCTATTTCATCGACGCCGACACGGGCGCGCTGCTCAAGACGCGCAGCGAGCTCAAGACGCAGAGCGCGGTCGGCCGCGGCACGGGGGTGCTCGGCGACGAAAAGAAGATGAGCGTGTCGCCCAGCAGCGGCCGCTTCCTCACGCGCGACGAACTGCGCCCGCCCGACGTGCTGACGTTCGACATGAAGGGGAACATCAACCGGGTGCTGGCGTTTCTGAACGGTCAGGTGTCGCTCAACACCACCGACCTCGCCTCGGATGACGACAACGTGTGGACCGACGGCGCCGCCGTCGACGCCCACGCCTATGCCGGCTTCACGTACGACTACTACTTCAAGCGGTTCGGCCGCCGCGGCCTGAACGACAACAACAGCCGGATCGTGTCGCTGGTGCATCCCGTGCGCCGGCAGGACATTGGCACGGCCGACCCGTTCCTCATCGGGCTGTTCTACCTCAATGCCGCGTACTTCGGCGGAGGCGTGATGGTCTACGGCGAAGGACTGCCGCCGGGCTTCACGTCGCGCGGGCAGTACTGGGACTACCTCGCGGGCGCGCTCGACATCGTCGCGCACGAGCTCACGCACGGCGTCACGGAGTTCACGTCAGACCTGATCTATCAGGGCGAGTCGGGCGCGCTGAATGAGTCGTTCTCGGACATCATGGGCGCGGCGGCCGAGTTCTTCTTCCAGGAGCGCGGCACCGGCAACCTGCGCGGCGACTGGCTGATTGGTGAAGACGTGATCCGGCCCGGCGGGCTGCGCAGCATGTCGAACCCCGCGTCGTACGGCGATCCCGACCACTACTCCGTCCGGTTCACCGGCACGGGCGACAACGGCGGCGTGCACATCAACTCGGGCATTCCGAACCTGGCCTTCTACCTGGCGGTCGAAGGCGGCGCGCACCCGCGCACCGGCGCGGCCGTCCAGGGCGTCGGGTTCGCCAACCGCGAGCAGATCGAGAAGATCTTCTATCGCGCCGTGACGCAGCTGATGCCGGCCAGCACGAACTTCTCGCAGGCCCGCGCGATCACGCTGCAGGCCGCGCGCGATCTGTATGGGGCCGGAAGCGCGCCGGAGCGCGCGATGGCCCAGGCCTGGGACGCGGTGGGCGTGTTCTGAGCGTCCTCCGTCGGTCTTTGAACGTTTTCGCGAGGAGTGCCCCTTGAGATTCACGACTGCCGCGGCGACGATCGCGGCGCTGATCGGCATCGCGGGCATCCCCGCGGAGGCCCAGACACAGTTCCAGCCGGCGCCGCCGGTGCGCGGCTTCCTGTCGGCCAACGGAATGTTCCAGACCACCGCGAGCACGTTCACGGAGCGGTTCGAGTTCCAGGAGTTCGTCGAGACCGGCTCGATCGACACGCGCTTCGCGACGAAGCCCTCGGCCGGCCTCGACGGGTCGGCCGGCGTCCGGCTGTGGCGCAACCTCGGCATCGGCGTGGGCATCACGAGCCACGCGCCCGGCTCGCAGGCCGGCGGCGGCGAGGTGACCGCCCGCATTCCGCATCCGTTCGAGTTCAACCGGCACCGCGAGATCACGGGCCAGGCGGGCCTGAAGCGGAAGGAAACGGCCATTCACGGCAGCCTGCTGTACTTCTTCCCCGTGAACGCGAAGGTGCTGGCGATCATCGGCGGCGGCCCGACGTTCTTCCAGGCCGAGCAGAGCTTCGTCAACGACGTGCGCTACGACCACGAGTATCCGTACGACACCGCGACCTTCCGCGGCGTGGAGCGCGACAACGAGTCGGCCTCGGGTGTCGGCCTCCATGCGAGCCTCGACGTCGCCTGGCGGTTGTCGCGATCGTTCGGGGTGGGCGGCGTCGTCCGCTACTCGCAGGCGAACCTGCCCTTCACGCCGGCCGACCGCTCGGTCAAAGTCGAGGTGGGCGGCGTCCAGGCCGGCCTCGGCGTGCGCGTCCTCTTCTGACGTGAGCCTGTCGCCATTCGCCCGCCGGGTGATCGCCGCGGTGCGGCGCATCCCGCGCGGGCGCGTGGCCACCTACGGCGACATCGCCGCGGCGGCGGGCCGGCCGCGCGCCCACCGCGCCGTCGGCACGCTGCTGCGCACGCTGCAGGATCCGTCCCTCCCGGCGCACCGCGTGATCGCCGCCGGCGGTCGGCTCGGCGGCTTCGGCGGCCAGCCTGATCTCAAGGCGCAACGCCTGCGCTTGGAAGGCCTGGTCGTGACCCGCAGCCGCATCCGGGAATTCTCAACGGTGCGCTGGCGGGAGAAAGGGCACAGGGCAGAGGGCACAGGGCACAGGGACCCAAAGGGGAAAAGGAAAAGGTAAAGGCGGAAGGGCCAAAGGCCCCGGCGCGGGGGGCGTCCCTTTCCCCTTACCGGGCGAACCCTTCCGGCCCGCGTTCCGTCTGACAGTGCGGGCCCGGCAACGTGGCCCCCCATGATCCCGTCTAAGATTCAGTCCGGAATGTCGACCCAGGCGGGCGCGGTTCATCAACAGGACCTGGCCCTGGCCGAGCGGTGCCGCAATGGCGATTTCGAGGCGTTCGAATCGCTGTACCGGCAGCATTCCGCGCGGCTGTTCAGCCTTGCCGTCAGGATGATGGGCAGCCGCCCCGACGCGGAAGACCTGCTTCAGGAGATCTTCCTGACGGCGCACCGCAAGCTGCCGAGCTACAGGGGCGATGCGCGGCTGAGCACCTGGCTGTTCCGGCTGGCGACGAATCTGTGCCTCGATCATCTGCGCAGCAAAGCCGCGCGCATGGCGAAGGCGACATCCTCGATCGAGGAGGATCACGCGATGGAGCCGGTGTCGCCGGCGCCCGGTCCGGCGGTCGGGGCCGTGCAGCAGATCGACCTCGAGCGCGCCGTGGCGCGGCTGCCCGAGGGCTGCCGCGCGGCGTTCCTGCTGCACGACGTGGAAGGATTCGAGCATCGCGAAGTGGCGTCGATGCTCGGCATCTCGGAAGGCACCTCGAAGTCACAAGTGCACAAGGCGCGGCTGAAGCTGCGCCGCTTTCTGGCGGGGTTGTAACAGGTATGACGTGTGAGGCGGCACGGGAACGGCTGCAGGATCAGATCGACGGCACCATCGATCCGGCCGCGGTGCGCGAGCTCGATCGCCACCTGGCCGGATGCGCGTCGTGCCGCGGCCTGGCGGCCGATCTCGCGGCCGTGTCGGATGCCGCCGCGGCGCTCGAGCCGATCGCGGCGCCCGATCATGTCTGGCTGCAGCTCGCCGGCCGCTGGCGCCGCGAGCATGGCGCCGGCGCGCGCGTGCCGCTTGCGCGGCCCCGGCGCGGGTACGCGGGATTCCACGTGCTCGCGGCCGCCGCGGTGCTGGCCGTCGCGATCGGCGGCGGCTGGATCGCGTGGCGCGCGACCGGAACGGGCGATCCTGAAGTCCTGCTCGAGCGCTCCGCCGGTGCGGGCAACGTCGCGCCATCGGTTCTCGTCGAAACCGCTCAGAAGGACATCGAAGCGGCCGACGAGCTGTATACCAGCGCGATCGCGGTCCTGGAGCAGGTGGCGGCAAGCCAGAAGGATCTGCTCGCGCCCGAAGTCGCCGCGATGCTCGACAAGAACCTCGAAGTGATTGACGAGGCGATTGTCGAGAGCCGGGCGGCGGTGCGGTCGCAGCCGCAGAGCGTGGAGGCACGGGAGAGTCTCTTCGACACCCTGCGCAAGAAAGTCGCCCTGCTGCAGAACACGATCTCGCTCGTCAGCGAGGTCAGCCGGGGCAATCAGGCGGGCGCGTCGCGGCTGGCGGGCTCCTAGAGGAATCAGCGACACATGATGATCAGGACACGAGCGTTGCTCATCCCCGTTCTCGCGGCTGCCCTGGGGCAGGCGTCGGCCGCCCCGGCATTTGCCGATCAGGCCGCGGTCGCGCGCGAAGCCGCCCGCGCCGTCACCCGGTATCAGGGCAACCGCGGCCAGCGCGTCGAGCAATCCGACCGCCAGACGCGCAGCGCGAAGATCGGCGCGGCCGGCACCCTCGACCTGCGCAACGTGGCCGGCGACATCACGGTGACGGCCGGAAGCGGCGACACGGCCACCGTCGAGATCATCAGGACGGCGCGCGGCACCAGCGATGCCGACGCCCGCGAGCAGCTCGCGCTCGTCCGCATCGAGGCCGCCGAGAGCGCTGGACGGCTCGAGGTGCGCGAGATCTATCCCGACCGGCGCGGACGCGACAGCCGCCGCAATTTCAGCGTCACGACGGAGTACCGCGTGACCGCGCCCGCCGGCGCGCGCGTCAGGGCCGACAGCGTGTCGGGCAGCATCAGCGTGGCGGGCATCCGCGGCGAACAGACGCTCAATACCATCAGCGGCAACGTCCTGGTGCGCGACGCCGGACGGCTCATCAAGGGGCAGTCGATCTCGGGCAACGTCGAGATCGTCTCGGCCCAGGACGATGCGGTCGTGGAGCTGTCGAGCACGAGCGGCAACGTCACCGCGCGGGGCATCCGTCTGCGCCGCATCGATCTCGGCTCGATCAGCGGCCGCGTCGCCGGCCGCGACCTGCAGTCCGACCAGGCCAGCCTGCACACGATCAGCGGCAACGTCGAATACTCGGGATCGCTGACCAGCGGCGGACGCTACGAGTTCCGGACGCATTCGGGCGACGTGCGGCTGACGCTCGGCAGCGACACCGGATTCGAGCTCGAAGCCTCCACGTTCTCGGGCGAGGTGCGGTCGGGGCTCCAGCTGCGCATTCAGGGGGAGCTCGGACGCCGCAACCGGACCATTCGCGGCACCTACGGCGACGGGCGGGCACGTGTCACCGCCCGGTCGTTCTCCGGCGACGTCGTCATCAACGCCGGAAAATAGGGACAGACCCGAATTTCCGTCTGGCTTGGGTCGGAAATTCGGGTCTGTCCCTGTTTTCCGGCCGAGCTTAGGCCCCCTCCGCTCCATTTCGAAGTTCATCCATACCCGGCGCGATGTTTGCTAGAACAGGCCTCGATGCCACGGGTGTCGTGTCTTTGACTCCCCGCGCAGGGCCCCGTGGTCAATGGCCTCTGGGAGTACTATCGACGGCAGCGAGAACACACCGGGCCTGACGTTCGGGGCCGGCATTGATTACTTCGTCACTCGAGCGGCCACGGTGAAGTTCGAGGGGCGGCACGACTGGGTAGCCGTGGACGACGGACGGCCGGATCCTTCGGGGATTTCGCTCACCGTCGGAGTGAAGAAATTCTTCTGAGGAGGCAGACGACATGAGAACGCGCTTTATCGTCGCAGCGCTCGTTGCGACCCTGGGAGCCACGACGGCTCTCGCAGCATCACAGCAGACGACCGGGGGCAACGTGGCCCGCACGGGCAGCATCGGCGGCTCGCACGGTCCGGAGGCTCCGCCGGTTCCCACGGGCGAGCTCGCGCTCGGCACGGTACGCATCCGCCACAACACGACGGCCAACGGCGAGGCGCTGCCGGCCGGCACCTACAGCGTGCGTCTCACGCCGACCACGGCGGTGCCCGACGTCGTCGGACAGACGCAGGTCTACTCGCGCTGGGTGGAGTTCTCGCAGGGCGGCGCGGTGAAGGGCAAGGAAGTCGTCAGCATCGTCCCCGCCGCCGAAATCGCGGGCGTGGCGAACGACCCCGCGCCGGGCCGCAACCGCAGCAAGGTCGAGATGCTGCGCAACAACGAGTTCGTCCGCGTCTGGATCAACCGCGACGGCAACCATTACCTGGTGCACCTCGTGCCGGTCAATCAGGGCAAGGGCGACTAGCGCCAACGCTCGAACGAACGGACAAACGCAAAGGGCCGGTTATCCCGGCCCTTTGCGTTTAATTGAGAAATGTAAATTGTAAATTGTAAGTTGCATTGATCATTGGGGCATTGCGTCATTGCGGCGGCGTTTGCGACTGACATCCTCACGCGCCTGAGCCGTGTTTCGCGAAGCCGCAAGAATTCTCGCGATCTGTCGACCCTCGTCCAGTAGTCGCACCGTCCCGGCGCCGCGAAGCGAGCCGTCGCGATGCGACATCTCCAGCCACCCCACCGCTTCGTCGGCCTCTTCGAGCGCAATCGACAGCTTCGAGAGGAATTCCTTGTGCGACCGCGCGATACATGCCGCGCGATAGTTGCTTGCGGTTGAATCAGCCGCCCGTTTGAGCTGGCTGGCCCGGTTTCGGGTCTCAAAGCTTCGGAAGAGGGGCCTGATCAAATATCCGACGTCGACAGCCCAGGCGGTGATCCGCTCGCGGAGTTCTTCTGGAGTCATGCGGGGCGTAAGGCATCTTCCATGCCCGCGCATTTCCGGCGTTTTCAATGCCTCAATGGCACAATCTTCAATGCAATCTACAATTTACAATTTACATTTTTCAATGATCTTCAGAGGGCCATCAAATCGAACTGCTCGTGATGCAGCTGGCCGTCGGCCTTGAGGGTCACTGACCGCCCGACGGCATCCTGCAGCTCGCGGAACAGCACGCGCTCCTCTTCGCGCAGCGCGCGCGCGATGTCGGGGTTGACGCGCAGCACGAGGCCCTGGCCGTCGAGGTCGGGCGTCATCTTCCGCACCTCGGTGAGAATCTCGTAGCAGATCATCGACGTCGCCTTGATCGTGCCCGAGCCGGCGCAGTACGGACACGGCTCGGTGAGCTGGCGCTCCAGGCTCTGCTTCACGCGCTTGCGCGTGACGATCACGAGGCCGAAGTCCGAGACCTGGATCGCCTTCGACGGCGCGCGGTCCTTGCGCAGCTCCTGCTCCACCGCCTGAAACACCTTCTGGCGGTTCTTCTTCTCCTCCATGTCGATGAGGTCGAGCACGATGATGCCGCCCAGATCGCGCAGGCGGATCTGCCGCACGATTTCCTTCGCCGCCTCGAGGTTGGTCTTGAGGATCGTGTCCTCGAGCCGCCCCGTCTTCTTGCCGACGTACCGGCCCGTGTTGACGTCGATGGCGACCAGCGCCTCGGTCTGGTTGATGACGATGTAGCCGCCCGATTTGAGCCAGACCTTGCTGCGCAGCGCCTTGTCGATCTCGCCCTGGACGCCGTATTCCTCGAAGATCGGGAAGTCGCGCGTGTAGTGCTTGATGCGCGGCAGCATGGCCGGCATGAAGCGCTCGATGAGCGCGACGACGCGGCGGTATTCCTGTTCGTTGTCGATGCGGATGGCCGAGTACTGCTCGGTGAGCAGGTCGCGCAGCAGCTTCGCGACGAGGCTCTGCTCGCGGAAGATGACGGCCGGGGCGCGCGAGCTCTCCATCTTCACGCGAATCTCTTTCCAGATCTCGTGGAAGTAGCCGAGGTCCGAATTGATGTCGGCCTCGGGACGGCTTGCGGCCGCCGTCCGGATGATGACGCCGCCGCCGAAGTCGTGCTCCTGGCGGAAGCTCTTGACCAGCCCGCGCAGCCGGCCGCGCTCCTCGCGCGACTCGATCTTGCGCGAAACGCCCACGTGGTCGACCGTCGGCATGAAGACGAGGAAGCGGCCGGGCAAACTGAGATGCGACGTGATGCGCGCGCCCTTGGTGCCGAGCGGTTCCTTGACGATCTGGACGAGGATCTCCTGCCCTTCCTTGAGCAGCTCCTCGATCTTGGCCTGCGGCCTGTCCCGATCGCGCTCGCCCCCCCGATCGCGCCCGGCGGGCCGCTCCTTCGGGTCTCTCCGTCCGCCGTTCTGCGGCCGCGCCGCGGCCTGCGCGCGGCCGCGCCCGCCGACCGGGGCCGCGGGCGCGCCGCCGCTGTCGCCGGTGACATCGGCCTCGGCTTCCGCCTCCGCCTGCTCGGCGTCGTCGGCGTCGGCCTGGGCGGCCTGCGCGGCCTGCGCCGCGTCGGCCGGATCGGGGACGGCCGGCTCGTCGCGCGCCTCGTCCTCGTCGTCGGTCTCGAACCGCTCGACCGCCTCGGCCGGGCTGATGACGTCGGTGACGTAGAGGAAGGCGTCGCGCTCGAGACCGATGTCAACGAACGCCGACTGCATGCCGGGCAGCACTTTGGACACCCGGCCCTTGTAGATGTTGCCGACCACGCCGCGCTGATGCTCGCGCTCGACGAAGATCTCGGCAACCAGGTCGTCCTCGAGAATCGCCACGCGTGTTTCGTGGGGGGTCGAGGAGACGATCATCTCCTTGTTCATGCGGGAAGCTCCGGCGGAGCATCGCGGCCCGCGGCTCGCGACGCGCGCGCACGACACCCGTCAGGGCGATCAGCGCGGCACTCAGGGCGAGCAGCAGAAGCAGCATGGGCTCCGGCAACCTAGTTGGTGAATCTCCTCATCCGGACGTTCAGGATGAGACCAAACGCGGCGAACGTCGCGATCAGCGACGACCCGCCGTAACTCATGAGCGGCAGCGTGAGCCCTTTGACGGGCGCCAGCCCCGCCGACATGGTGATGTTGTACATCACCTGGAACATAAACCCCGACACAATGCCCACGACCAGGTAGGTCCCCACCTTGTCTTTGGCGAGCCGCGCCGCGTCGAGGCTTCGAAGGATCACGAAGAGGTACAGGCCGAGCGCCACGAGCACGCCGAGGAAGCCGTGCTCCTCCGCCAGCACCGAAAACACGAAGTCGTTGTGGGCGACGGGCAGGAACCCGTAGCCGCCCTGGGTCCCCTTCTGGAACCCCTTCCCGGTCAGGCCTCCGGACCCGACGGTGACCCGCGCTTGAATCTGCTGATACCCGGCGCCGCGAGAATCGCGCTCGGGATCGAGGAATGTCTGGATGCGCTCCTTCTGATACGGCTTGAGCGCGTAGTTCCAGGCCAGTGGCGACAGGAGGACGCCGATCACCGCCGCGACGACGAGCAGCCGCATGCGGAGGCCGGCGAGATAGACGATGCCCAGGAACACCGGCAGCAGCGTGACGGCCGTGCCGAGGTCGGGCTGGCGGGCAATCAGGAGAAACGGGACGAGCGTGAAGGCGGCGCCCAGGAGCAAATCGGACGACAAGCGGGCGCCGCGCCGGTTTTCGCCGAAGTACATCGCGAGCACGAGGGCGATCGCGATGCGGCCGAATTCGGACGGCTGAAGATTGAAGAACCCGAGCGGGATCCAGCGGCGCGACCCGCCGCGGACGACGCCGACGAAGAAGACGGCGATGAGCAGCAGGATGACGCCGCCGTAGATCAGGAGCGACCGCTGCGTGATGGCGCGATAGTCGATCGACATGCAGAGCGCCATCAGCGCGACGCCGAGCACGATCGCCTGCATCTGCGTCCAGAACTCGCGGCCGGCCTGCTCGGCGCCCAGGTCGTACGTCGTCGAGTAGATCATCGCGAGGCCCATGCCGGCCAGCGCGAGGATGGCGCCGATCAGGGCCCAGTCGATGTGAAACGCCAGGCGGCGCTCGAAAATCATCTGCCGCCCGCGCCAGTTCCGGTTCCAGTTCGCAGTTCGGCGGCGGGCGCCGCCGGCGTGCCCGCGGGCACGAGTGTCGGCAGCGGGCGCTTCTCCTTCTTCGCGAAGTACGTCTCGAGCACGTGCTTCATGATCGGCGCGCCCAGGTAGCCGTGCTCGGAGTTCTCGGTGAACACCACGCCGGCGACCTCGGGCTTGTCCGACGGCGCGTAGAAGATCCACCAGCCGTGGTCGCGATAGCGCTTCGCCACGTCGTCGCGCAGCGTTCTGAGGCGCTCGAGCGAAATGTTGGCCTGCGCCGTGCCCGTCTTGCCGGCGACGTTGTAGCCTTCCATGCGGGCGCGCCCGCCGGTGCCGGCCGCGTTGACGACCATCCACATGCCTTCGTGGATCGCCTTGACATGTTCGGGATCCATCTGCGTCGTCGCCTTGGGCTCGGGCCGCGGCACCGGCTTCCACTGCTCGCCGTCGAAGACTTCCTTGACGAGGTTCGGCTCGAACAGCGTGCCGCCGTTGGCAATCGTGGACGCGAACATCGCGAGCCCCATCGGCGTCACGGCGACGGCGCCCTGGCCGATCGCCACCGACACGGTCTCGCCGGGGTACCACGTGCCGTCCTTGCGCGTCTTCTTCGCCCACTCGCTCGACGCGATGAACCCGGGGACTTCATGCGGCAGATCGATGCCGGTCTTCCCCACGAGACCCAGGCGCTCGCCCCACTTATGGACGATGTCGATCTTGTTTCCGAGCTTCGCGCCGATGGTGTAGAAGTACACGTTGCACGACTGCTCGATCGCCCGCCGCAGATCGATCGAGCCATGCCCGCCCGCGCGCCAGCACTGGAAGTAGCGGCCGTAGAACGATCCGCCGCCCGAGCAGTGCACGCGCGTCGACGGCGTGATCAGCTTCTCCTGCAGTCCGACCACCGCCATGAGGATCTTGAACGTGGACCCCGGCGGATACGTGCCCTGAATCAGCCGGTTGGTCAGCGGCTTGAGCGGATCCTTGTTCAGGCCGTCCCACGTCGCCTGATCGATGCCGACCGCAAAGTCGTTCGGGTCGTAGGCCGGCAGGCTCGTCATCGCCAGCACATCGCCGTTGTTCGGGTCGATGAACGCCGCCGCGCCCCAGTAGTCGTAGTGGCGGAAGGCATCCTCGAGCGCCTCCTGCATGTCGAGGTCGATGGTGAGCTTGATCGGGTGGCCATCGACGGGCGCCTGCTCGCCTTCCGGGAACATCTCGCGGCCCAGGCTGTCGACGCGCACGTACCGCGCGCCGTCGTGGCCCATCAGCAGCGAGTTGAGCGCCAGCTCGATGCCGGAATGGCCGACGATGTCGCCGGGCGACAGCGTGGCGAACTCAGGGCGCGCCAGCTGCGCTTCGTTGACTTCGCCGACATACCCGAACACGTGCGCGGCGAGGGAGTCGTCCGGATAGCGCCGCGTCGGCACGTCCTGCACGATGACGCCCGGCAGCTCGATGAGCCGCGCCTTCACTCTCGCGACCTGCGCGCGCGACGCGTTCTCGATCACCGGAATCGGCCGGAAGACCGGCTCCTTCTTCCTGCGCTCGATGGCCTCGCGCATGGCCGCCAGATCCCCGCCGGTGATCTGCGCCAGCATCTGCAGCGTCGCGTCGATGTCTTGGGTCTGCTCGCGTGAAATGGAGATGTGGTGGATCTCTCGGTTCTGGACGATCATCTGCCCGTCGCGGTCGAGCAACTCGCCGCGCGGCGCTCGCAGGTTGATCGTGCGGAGGTGGTTGGCGTCGGCGCGCGCCGCGAACTCCTCGTGCCGCGCCACCTGGAACCACCAGAACGCAACCGCGAGGGCCGAAAAGACAAGGATGACCACCGCCTTCATGAGCGTGAGGCGGATCGAAAACGTGCGGCGATCCTCGTGCTGTCCGGGCGACGTCATAAAGCCCCTGAGACCTTAGGTTACCACCTGCCCCCGCTTCTCAGCCGGGAGCGGCGGACTCTGCGGCGGGCTGCGAAGCCCGGCGCCAGCTCGACGATCTGGAAGGCCAGCAGGCCGATGGCGGCGTTGATGACCGCCTGCAGGGCCACGCTGCCCCAGGGCACCTCCGTGGGGCGCTGGTCGATCAGCGCATACACGCCCCAGAAGCAGAGCTGGTGCACGAACGTGCCCGCGACGAACACCATGAGCCTGGGGAAGAACTGGGCGACGATGAACTGGGCGCCGACCGCGCCGGCGAGAAAGCCGACCAGCGTTTTCGACAGCCCGCCCACGCCGAGCACCCCGCCCGACAGCGCATCCTGCACCAGGCCGCCCAGCGTGCCGGCGAACATGCCCGCGGCGGGACCCCAGCTCAGCGCGCAGAAGAACACGGCGACAAGCACCAGATCGAGCGCCCATCCGCCGCCCACGGTGAACCGGGTCAGCGACGTCTGCAGCACCAGGCCGGCCGCGACGACCAGGATGATGGTGGTCGCCCTCACTGCTTGTCCGCCTCGGCGGCCCAGCGCGGCGACGGCGGCGAGGTGACCACCAGCACGTACTGCAGGTTGGAGAAGTCGACGGTGGGCCGCACCGCGATCTCGCGATACGTGCCGCTGCCCCGTTCGGCCCGCTCGACGCGCCCGAGCGTGTAGCCGCGCGGGAAGATGCCGTCCAGCCCGGAGGTCAGCACGAGATCGCCGATCTGCACATCGACGAGGTTGGGCACATCGTCCAGACGAAGCGGGGGATTCTGGGCGCCGCCGATGATGTTGCCGCCTCCGCCCGTGCGTTCGAGATACGCGGCGGCGCCGGCGCTGCGGCCGACGATCAGCTGCACCTGCGCCGCGTGCTCCTCGAGCCCGCCGTAGATGCGGCCCACCACGCCGCGCGGCGCGATCACCGCCATGTTGGCGCGAATGCCGTCGGCCGATCCGCGGTCGATGGTGACCGCCGGAAAGCCGGGCGTCGGGTCGCCCGCAATCACGCGCGCGGCGATGGTGTCAATCGGGAGCGATTGCCTTAGGGCGAGCGCCTCTTCGAGCATCACGACCTGCGCGGCGCGGGCGCGCTGCTCCTCGAGCTGTCCGCCGAGCTCGACGGCCTGCCGGCGCAGCGTCTCGTTCTCGGTGCGCGCGCCGCGCAGCCACACATAGTTGTGAAACACGCCGCGCACCGAGTCGACGGCGCTCGCCGTGGCGAGCTGGATGCGCGAGACGACGCCGAACGTCACGGCCGACAGCAGCGCCGCGCCGCCGCGATCCTGCACCTGCGCCGAGATGAGGATCACATGGCCGAGCATCACGGCCAGGAACAGATAGCCCGTGCGTCGCCGAATATCCAGCACTTAATCGATCGCGATCTTTCGCAGCAGGTTGAAGTCGCTGAGCATCTTGCCGGCGCCGAGCACCACCGACGACAGCGGGTCCTCGGCCATCGCGACCGGCAGGCCCGTCTCTTCGCGCAGGCGCTTGTCGAGGTTCTTGAGCAGCGACCCGCCGCCGGTCATCACGATGCCGCGGTCGACGATGTCGGCCGAGAGCTCCGGCGGCGTGCGCTCGAG
>DATKDT010000157.1:0-8571 GCA_035512575.1 Vicinamibacterales bacterium
TGCGAGCGTCCACTCGACGCCGTCGCCGGTCGTGCGGGTATCGGCGCCGTAGCGCGGCGTGTAGACGATCAGCGCGCGCGCGCCGCGGGCCGTATCGATGCCGGTGGCCGGCACGGTGACGCCGCCGGCTCTGAGCCGCGCCGCGGCGGTGACCTTGTCGAAGATCAGCGGCGGCCCCTCGGGCCGCGCGAAGCCGACGGCGCCGCGGGGGCGCGACATGTCGCTGACGAGCAGGCCGTTGATCTTGAAGATGCCGGCGGGGTCGCCGGTGGTGCCGAAGAAGCCGGCGTTGACGGCCGCGAGCGCGCCGCGGCGGGCGGCCATCGAGAGGACGGTGTCGCGGCCCTGCGTGCCGTCTTTGCCCAATTCGAGATCGAGCTGCGCCGCGCGTGTCTCGATCTCCAGAATCCGCGCGCTGATAGGCGTGTCGGTTCCCAGATACGAAGGCGAATCCAGCTTGTAGTAGCGGATGCCCGGCGCGAGTTGTTCGGCGGGTGAGAACGGGACCTGCGCCTGACGAGCTCCGCTGCCGGCCAAGACAAGCGCCGTGAGCGCTACAACGCGGATCCGAATCATGGCTCGATGGTACCCCTTGACTTACGTTGGCGGCGCTCCCACAATCCAGTCCGCTCCATGCATCGGATCTTGTGTGTGCGCCGAAGTGTCTGCGTCGGGCTGTTTGCGGCATGCGTGACCGCGGCGTGCGCGGACGAGCCCGCGCCGGCGTCCTGGCAGCGGCCGACACCGCAGGCGGCCCCAGCGCCGCCACCGCCGCCAACGGAATACGAGGCGATGAAGACCGTGATCACGGAGCGCCTCGAGCAGGAGTCGCAGGGGCGCGTTGGCGAGCATACCTGGGGCGATGAAGGACCGACGGTTGATCTGTACAGCTGCCTGACCGGATCGGACTTCGTCGGCGAGTCGATGAGCGAGGGCCCTCTTGGGCGGCAGGCCGACATTGCCACCGAGGTCGCGTATTGGACTGCCGCTCTCGATCGATACCCTCGAGAAGCGTGGGCTTCCGACGTCGCCCGCTACGAGCGCGACGAGCTGGCATCAGCGGCGGCCGGCTCGCAGAACGTGGAAGTTGAAGGCGAGGATCAGGAGCGCGCCGCGTTCCTGAAACGGCTCGCGTCACAGGTCAATGCCGCCGTAAGACAGGCGCAGCTCCGTCTCCCGACGGTGGTCGTCGAGGGCGGCTGCGGCGCGGCGGGAGAAGTGCCCGTCAGGTTCAGCAGCGATCCGCGCGGCGCGCAGGTAATGCTCATTCCGACGTTCTTCTACGACGTGTGCAAAGCCCGGCGCATCGATCCCGACGATCCGGCGCGCTGCAAGCGATGGCGGGAGGCGCTGGAGGGAACTCCGGTCGGTGTGGCGGGCGATTATTACTACGTCGCACGCTGGGCCGACGGTATCGTGCGGCGCGGGAAGCTGACGTTCGACGAGGAGTCGGCAAGCTCGGTCACCCTCGCGAAGCCGCGCTGACCGGCTGATGAAACTCCTGATCTCGTATCGCCGCGCCGACAGCGCCGGCACCACCGGCCGCATCTTCGATCGTCTCGTGGCCCGCTACGGCCGTCAGTCCGTGTTCATCGACGTCGACGACATTCCACTTGGGAAGGACTTCAGGTCGCACATCCGTGAATTCATGGAGAGTGCCGACATGGTCCTGCTCGTCATAGGACCGCAGTGGATGGGAACCCGCGACTCGCTGCCGGCGCGCCTGCAGGAGCCGGACGATCCCGTGCGCGTGGAAGCGGAGCTCGCGCTGCAGCGCGGGGTGCACGTCATCCCGGTGCTCGTCGATGGCGCCGTCATGCCGGCAGCCTCCGCGCTGCCCGAGACGCTCACCGGCGTTTCCTATCTGAACGCCCAGCGTGTCGATGCAGGCGGCGACTTCCACCATCACACCGACCGCTTGATCCAGCGCATCGATGAGCTGACCGGCGAGAGCCCGCATGCGGCGCGCATCGTTCCCGCGGCCGGCGCAAATGCGGTGTGGGGCGCGGTGATGGCGGCGGTCGCGGCAATGCCGCTGGCGCTGTGGCTTGCGAGGCTTGCGCCGCCGTGGCCGCCGGGCCTCGTCGTGATGACAACACTGGTCGTCGTCGCGTCGCTGCTCGTGGTGCTGCAGCTGCTGAAGGAGGTCGCGGCGCGGTCCCTGCGGCGCGCGACTTTCACGGCGAGCCTCGTGCTGCTCATCGTCGCCTGCGTCTATCCGATTGCGATTTCGCTTTTCACCTACGAGACTCCTACGACGAAAGAGCGATGGGTGAAAGGATTCACCTGCACATCCGAGGCGCAGGCGCTGTTTGCCGACAAATGCCCGTTTCTCGGCGTCGACGAACTGCGGGCGGCCGAGTACGAGGCGGAGCGGCTCTGGACCGGATCGTCGGTCGCTGCCGCAAAAGGAGGCCTGCTCGCGTTGTGGCTGGCCGGCTTCGTCGCGATCGCCGCGCTTGCCGCGGCACTGCTCGTCCGCTATTCGCGCGCGTCGGCCTAGCGCCGCGCCGCGAACCCGCCGGGCTGCTTATACTTGCCTGCATGCAGCGCCGAGATTTCCTGACCGCAGCCGCTGCCGCGCCCGTCGCCGCGGCCGCCGTCCTCTCCGCAAGTACGCGCCCGATGAGCGCGCAGCAGCGCCCGCCGGCGGCCATCAGGCCCGCGCGGCTCAAGGCAGGCGCCACGGTCGGCCTCGTCGCGCCGGCCAACGCGACGTTCAACAGCTACGAGCTCGACATCGCGCGCGATTCACTTGCGGCGCTCGGCCTCGAGGTGCGCGTCGGCGAGCATCTGCGCGATCGGCACGGCTATCTTGCCGGCCAGGATCGCGACCGGGCCGCCGACATCAACGGCTTCTTCAATGACTCGTCCGTGTCGGCCGTGCTGCCGATTCGCGGCGGGTGGGGCAGCGCGCGCCTGCTGCCGTATCTCGACTACGACATAATCCGGCGCAATCCCAAGGTCGTCGTCGGTTACAGCGACGTCACCGCGCTGCTGACGGCGATTCACGCGCGCACCGGACTCGTGACGTTCCACGGCGCGAATGGGATGGGCCGCTGGGATCAGTACTCCCTCGACTTCTTCAGGCGCGTGCTGTTCGAGGGCGAGGCCGTCACGTTCACGAACACGCCGATGTTCTCGGAGACGAACGTCCTGACGCCCGTGCGGTACCGCACGCAGACAATCCGGCCGGGCACGGCGCGCGGCCGGCTGCTCGGCGGCAATCTGAGCGTGCTCGCGGGCATCGTGGGATCGCCCTACGTGCCGGACTGGGACGACGCCATTCTGTTTCTCGAGGACGTCGGGGAAGCCATCTACCGCGTGGACCGCATGCTGACCACGCTGAAGCTCGCGGGGATCCTCGGCCGCATTCGCGGCTTCATCTTCGGCACGTGCAGCGAGTGCGATCCGGGCAGCGGCTTCGGCGCGCTCACGTTCGAAGAGCTCTGGGCCGATCACATTGCGCCGCTCGACATCCCCGCGTGGTCGGGCGCGATGATCGGCCATGGCATGCCGCAGTGGACGCTGCCTGTCGGCGCGGAGGTCGCGATCGACGCCTCGGCGGGCACCATCCGCCTGCTGGAGCCCGCGGTGCGATGATTCGCGAGCACATCTCGTCGTATCACTTCAGGATCGAAATCCGCTGAATGACGTCGGCCTCGAGGATGCCGTCGACGACGTCCATCCCCGAGACGACTCGCGCGAACACCGTGTAGTCGTGGTTGAGGCGTGGCAGATCGACCAGATCGATGAAGATCTGCGCGTCGCCGGTGTCGCGGCCGCGGGTGGAAATGCCGACCGCACCGCGCTCGTGCCGCGCGAAGCCGAGCTCGTCGCGCTGAAACCGCGGCGCGCCCGCGTACTCGTTGGCCCAGGGACTTCCGCCCTGCACCACGAAGTTCGGCACCACGCGATGGAAGGTCAGGCCGTCGTAGTAGCGGGCCCGCGCCAGCCGCGCGAAGCGCGCCACGCTGGCCGGCGCTTCATCCCACAGCAGCTCGAGCTCGATGACGCCTCCCCGGACCATCTGAATGCGGGCGCGCGACGGCAGGCTGCGCAGCTCCTGCGCCGACGGCGTCATCGGCTCGCGCGGCCTGGACGGCGCGGGGGGCGCCATTCCCGGCGCGGCGATCTTCAGCGCCTCGACAATCGCCGCCCGCGCATCGCGCGTCGTCTCGCCGCCGGCGCCATCGATCGCGTCGAGCGCGTCGAGCAGGGCGTCCTTGAACGCCGGCGCGTCTCCAGTCGCATTCGCGGCGTGCGCCGCGGTCCGAAGCAGCTGCGGATCGCGGCGTTCGGCCAGCGCGGCAAGCACGGCCGTCTTCAGCATCGGGCGGACGACGCCCGCACTCGCGGCGTCCTTCGCGCGCGCGACGAAACCGGCAATCGCGGCTTCGCGGACGTTGGGATGCGCGTCTGCCGCGAGACGCGCGAGCGCTGAGTCGTCCGCCACGCGTGCGGCGGCGTGCGCGGCGTACATCCGGACCGGCCACGCCGTCTCCTCGGCGTGCGAGGCCACGAGCCCGTGTGCGCGGGCAGGATCGGCCGCCGCCAGCGCGACGAGCGCATGCGACGCGCGATGCCAGCCCACGCCGCCCGGCGTGGCGGCAAGTGCGGCAAGCACCGTGATGTGCGCCGGATCGGCACATCGGCCGAGCGCGTCGATCGCCGCGAGCGCGACGTGCGAGTCGGGATCTCTCACGGCGCCGGGCAGCGCGGCGCAGCCCTCCGCACCCCGCCGCGCCACAGCGCGCACGGCCTCGTACCGCACATGCGGATCCGCATCACCGAGCGCGGCATCCACGACTCTCGGAGCCGCGGCGCCGACGGCCAGACGCCGGAGCTGCCAGTCGGCGTCCTCGAAAACCTGTGCGGCGAGCCCCGCGTCGACCGAACGGGCCGTGACCAGAGCCAGCAGCGCTTCCCTTCGCGCCGCCGGCGGCAGCCTGGAATCGACGACCTCCGCGCGCAGCCAGTCCGCGGCGCGCGCCGACAGCACACCGGGCTTGCCCGCGCGCCGCGCGAGGATCTCCAGCGCGCTCGCCATGGCCGCGCGCCGCGCGGTCAGCCCCGTCTGCGCGAGCACGGCGGCCTCCACTTCGGCGATCGACGACGGATCCGCCAGCCGCGCCGCGCTCTCGAGCATGGCGCCCGCGGTCTGATCGTCTTCCTCGTGCGCGAGCCGCGCCAGGAGCGCAGCCCGTCGCGGCCCCTTTGCCGCGGCATCGAGCGTGCTCACCGACTGGGCGAGCGCGTACGCGGCGCCGCGCCGCACGAGCGGGTCCGGATCGCCAAGCGCCTTTTCGATGAGATCCGCGGGCTGGCGCGCCGGCGCGAGCCGCTGCTCGAGCCGGCCGAGCGCGCGCACGCCTTTCGCGCGCATCACCGCGCTCGGATGCGAGCCCGCCACCGCCGCGATCAGCTCGTAGTCGCCCTGGCGCGACGCGCGCCGATCCTCCGCGATGATCAGCGTTTCGAGCGCGATCTCGGCGGGGCGCTGCGGCTCTGCGACGCCGAAGGCGAGTGCAAGCGTCAACAGCGCAGAAACTCTCATAATTCGGGTCTGTCCCTAATTAAACGGGCGGCGCTGGCGACCGCCTCTTCGTACCACTTCGTCCACGCGGCGACGGCCGCGTCGCGGTCCTTCGCGGTCTCGCGCCGCTCGCGGTCAATCCTCACGCGGCCGGCCCTGGCCACGAGCAGCGCGACCTCGCGCGCCTCGTCAGCGGTGGCCGACGCCATCAGCCACGCCGTCGCGCCGACGGCGGCGGCGACGTTGCGCATCTCGTCCGCGCTCACCTTGTCGGGCGTGTCGAAGTTGGTGTGATAGTAGCGATCGGTGAAGTGCCAGTCGAGCAGCGACGGCACGCCCTGCGATCCAAACACGGTGTGGTCGCTGCCGCCTTCATACGGGTTCGATCGCACGACCCAACCTGTACGCGCACCGACGCGGCGCGCGACCGCCAGATGCAGATCGTTGATGAGGTCGCCCTTCAGCGTCTTCGGATCCACTTCGCTGCGGCCCCACTCGCTGTGCGGATCCCACGCGCGGTCGTACACCGCGCCGGGGTCTGGCCATCGCTCGACCAGAAACGATCCGCCGGTCTTCGCGACGTCCTCCCCCGTCATGTCGAGCGAGAACATCCACATGACCTGCTTCGCCTGCTCGGGATGATCCTTGATCCACTGGCGGCTGCCCGAGATCTCGTCGATGAAGAGAAACGTGAGGGTGCGCTCCGGCCGCGGCAGCTCGCCGCGCGCGATGGCGCGGTGCATCGCCACCGCCATTTCCGCGAGCGTCGCGACACCGCTGGCATTGTCGTTCGCGCCCGGTTCCTGCACATGCGCGGCAATGACGATGCGCTCGGACGGCCGTGAGACGCCCGGCAGCTCCGCAATCACCATGCGGGCCGGACGCTCCGTGAACGTGCTCGCGATCGTCACGCGTGCCTGCAGCGGCCCTGCCGCAAGGCGCTTGCGCATCGCCGCCGCCGCGCGCGGCGACGCCTTGAAGCCGAACGACTGCTTCGCCTTGTCGTAGGGAATCGACCCCCACTGCAGGATGTCCCACTCCTCGCGCGGCGGTTCGGGAGCGCCAGGCGGGGTGGGACGGATGTAGGACGGCAGCGCGGTGGACACGACACCCGCGGCGCCGCGATTGGTCGCCTCACGCCAGAGGCGCCCGGCATCAGCGTCGCCCAGCACGAGCGCGTCCTTCACATCCCTGCCTTCGTAGTCTTCCGCGCGATCGCCACGGCCTACGTCGACGACGCGCAGCACGCGGCCGCCGGGCGGCGTCGAAAACGAGTTGATGCAGAGCGCCAGCCGTTCGCGCGCCTTCGAGAGCACGGGCGTCTCGCCGCCATCCGGCTCGATGAGCGCAAGCGTGCCCTCGCTGTGGTCCCATCCGTGACCCTGATTCGGATAGCTGTGAATGCGCGCGGGGGCGACCGGCGGGCCGTCGGCGCCTCCACGCGTGCGCCCGTCCATCGTGAAGCCGCCTTCGATCAGCCGCTCGTGGATGTGATCGATGGATCGGTCAAACCCCTCGTTGCCCGCCAGGCGCCAGTACCGGCTCATGAACTCGACGTGCCCCATCGCCGCGTCGCGATCGAAGCCGTCCAACAGCGTCCCGATGGCTCGCTCCGCTCGCGCGGGAACAGGATCGGTAGCCGGTAACCGGTAACCGGTTGTCGGTGCGCACGCTGCCAGCAGCAGTGTCACGCCGATCGCCAGTGGCCTTGTCAGGGTTGGGACCATTTCAACATCTGCTTTTCGAGATCCAGCGGATACGAGATCTCGACGTCGACGATCTCGCCGTTCTTATCGCGCACGGGCGCGAGCTCGGGCATCACGAAGCCCGTGTACGACGGCATGTTCAGCTTTGCCACGCGCGCCACGATCTCGTCGCGCAGCGCCGGATCGAAATGCACGGCGTACGTCTCCACCAGCTGCCGGCCGGCCTCGTAGTCGCCCTCCGACTTGATGCGCTGCACGTCCGCCAGCAGCCGGCCCACGCCGTCGCGGAACGCCTCGACGTCGACGACCACGTGGTACGTCTTCCCCTCGCGCTTCCGGATCTCGATCGCGCCGGTGTTGGCCAGCAGCCAGTGCACGATCAGCTGCCGGTTGCGCATGTGGTCTTCCTCGATCGTCGATCCCTCGCGCACGCGGCGCAGCTGCACCAGCGCGTTGCGCGCGTAGGACTCGTACTCGGCCAGCACGATTTCGGCATGATCGGCGGCCGGCACCAGCTCGAGCGCCACCATTTTCGGATCCGCGACGAAGTACAGCGCCACCAGATCCGCCCGCGCTTCCTCCAGCGTCGAATAGAGCTCCTTCAGCGCCAGGTGCGGCTGGATGCCCTCGGCCATCCGGCCCGACCCGTGACCCAGCACTTCGTGAATGTTCGTCGTCAACTCCGACGCAAAGCTGGCCCACCGCTCGGCGCGCGCGGCCTCCTCGTCCGACCACGCAAACTCGCGCCGGAACGACTCGGGCGTCGACTTATCGTACGCCTCGGCCACGTTCGACAGCGACACCGACTTGCTGCCGTACGTCTCGCGCGTCGCCTGGTCGTTGGGCAGATTGATGCCGATCGGCGTCACCGGTCCCGAGTCCCCCGTTTCGACGACGACGTCGATGGCGCGGGCGGTGACGCCGCGCACATCGGGGCGGCGCCAGCGCGGATCCCAGGGCATGCGCTCCTCGAACCAGGGCGCCGCGGCCGCCAGACGCTGAATGCCCGCGGTCTTCTCCGGATTCACATAGAAGACGAGCGCCTCCCATGCGCCCTTGACGCCGCGCGCGTCCATGTAGACCTCGACGAAGCCGTTGATGGTGTCGACCGGCGAGTCCTTGTCCTCGACCCACGCGATGTCGTACGCGGCGCGGTCGGCGTCTTCACCGCTGCGGTAAAACCTGACGAGCGCCTCGAGCGCGCGGCGCATCGCGGGCGTCGCGTAGGCCGTCGCGTCTTCCAGGTGGCCGATGATGCGCGCGATGGCGTCGCCGTAGCGGCCCCCCTCCCGGTACACTTCCTCCTCGAGCCGGCCATCGTCATGCTTC
>DATKDT010000158.1:0-23347 GCA_035512575.1 Vicinamibacterales bacterium
AAATGGTGCTAGGATTGTCCGTGCCCCCTCTTTCCGTACCCGGCACACGCGCGTCCGCGCTCAGCACCATCATCGTCATTCCGGCTCGATATCACTCGACCCGGCTTCCTGGGAAAGTTCTCTCTGATATCGCCGGCCAGCCGATGATCGAGCGCGTGTACCGCCGCGCGTCGCAGGCCGGGGCGTCTGCCGTCGTCGTGGCCACCGACGATGAGCGGGTGCGCGATGTGGTGGAAGGGTTCGGCGGCAGGGCCCTGATGACGAGCGAGCGGCATCAGAGCGGCACCGATCGGCTGGCCGAGGCCATCAGGTTCCTCGAGGCCGACATCATCGTCAACGTCCAGGCCGACGAGCCGCTGATCGAACCGGCCATGATCGACGAGGCGGTGGCGGCGCTGGGCGCCTCGGCGGAGGTGGCGATCGGCACGCTGCGGAAGGCGATCGACGACAACGCCGACCTGGCGAATCCCAACGTCGTGAAGGTCGCGGCCGCCCCGGACGGGCGCGCCCTCTATTTTTCGCGCGCGCCGATCCCGTATGCTCGCGACGGACGGCGCACCGGGCCGGCATGGCGCCACATCGGCATCTATGCCTACCGGCGCGAGGCGCTGCTGACGCTGGCGGCACTGCCGCCGGCGCCGCTCGAGCAAACCGAATCGCTCGAGCAGCTGCGCGCGCTCGAGCACGGCTTCATCATTCAGACACGCGAGACCACGTACGACACGATTGGCGTCGACACCCCGGAGGATCTCGAGCGGGTGCGGCGGCTCATGAGCGGCGTTTCCTGAGGACAGCAATGCAGAACGAGCGGCCCGTGAAATTCATCTTCGTGACCGGCGGCGTGGTGTCGTCGCTGGGCAAGGGCCTGGCGGCGGCGTCGATCGGGGCGCTGCTGGAGGGCCACGGCTACAAGGTCGCCCTGCAGAAGTTCGACCCCTACATCAACGTCGACCCCGGCACGATGAGCCCGTACCAGCACGGCGAGGTCTACGTGACGGACGACGGGGCCGAGACGGACCTCGACCTGGGCCATTACGAGCGCTTCACGAACAGCCCCATCACGCGCAACCACAACTGGACCACGGGCAAGATCTACCTGTCGGTCATTAATAAAGAGAGGCGCGGCGACTACCTCGGCCGGACGGTACAGGTCATCCCCCACATCACCAACGAGATCAAGGACTGCATTCGCGCGGTGGCGCAGGGCGTCGACGTGGTGCTGGTCGAGATCGGCGGCACCGTGGGCGACATCGAGAGCCAGCCCTACCTCGAGGCCATCCGGCAGCTCCGTCAGGACGTGGGCCGCGACAACACGCTCTACATCCATCTGACGCTGGTGCCCTACATCGGCAGCGCCGGCGAGCTGAAGACCAAGCCGACGCAGCACAGCGTGCGCGATCTGCGCGCCATCGGCATCCAGCCCGACATCCTGCTCTGCCGCACCGACCGGCTGCTCGATCAGGACATCAAGCGCAAGATCGCCCTGTTCTGCGACGTCGACGAGGAAGCGGTCATCACGGCGCGCGACGTCTCGAGCATCTACGAAGTGCCGCTCGCGCTGGCGTCCGAGAATCTCGACGACATCATCCTCAGGCGCCTGTCGCTGCCCGAGACGGAAGCGAAGATGGCGGCCTGGGAAGACCTGCAGCAGCGCATCCGCAAGCCCGACGACGAGCTGACGATCCATGTCGTGGGCAAGTACGTCGGCTACGAGGACTCGTACAAGAGCCTGAACGAGGCGCTGTACCACGGCGGCTTCAGGCACCGGCTCAAGATCAACATCCGCTGGATCGAGGCGGAGGCGCTCGAGCAGCCCGACGGCATGCAGCTGCTCGACGACGCGGCGGGGATTCTGGTGCCGGGCGGCTTCGGCGACCGCGGCAGCCGCGGCATGATGAAGGCGGCCGAGTACGCGCGCACGAAGGGCATCCCCTACTTCGGCATCTGCTACGGCTTCCAGTGGGCGGCGGTCGAATACGCGCGCAACGTCTGCGGCCTCGCCCAGGCCGACTCGACCGAGGTGGTGCCCGACACGCCGCAGAACGTCATCTACAAGCTGCGGGATCTTCTGGGCGTCGACGACCTGGGCGGCACGATGCGGCTCGGCAGCTACGCGTGCCAGTTGACGCCCGGGTCGCTGGCGCATCGGCTGTACGGCCAGGACGTGATTCACGAGCGGCATCGCCACCGCTACGAGTTCAACTGCCTCTACGAGCAGGCGCTGATCGACAAAGGCCTGAAGATCGTCGGCCGCTCGCTCGACGGCAAGTTCGTCGAAATCATCGAGCTGCCGTCGCACCCGTGGTACGTGGCGGTGCAGTTCCACCCCGAGTTCAAGTCGAAGCCGCTGGCGCCGCACCCGCTGTTTGCGGGGTTCGTGGAAGCGTCATATGCGCGGAAAAAAGGGGACAGACCCCATTTATTGGCGCGCGCCAGCGCCGGGAACCAATAAATGGGGTCTGTCCCCATTTTTCCGGTTGAGATCGCGCCAGGGGTGAATCTTGGCGGGCCCGAACTCGTGCTCATCGCCGGGCCGTGCGTCATCGAGTCCGACGCGCACGCGGTCGGGCTCGCCCGCGAGATCGCGGCCATCGCGAAGCGCGCGGGCATGCCCTACGTCTTCAAGGCATCGTTCGACAAGGCCAACCGCACCTCGCTCGGGTCGTTCCGCGGGCCGGGCCTCGACGAGGGTCTGCGCGTGCTGGCGGCCGTGAAGGCGGCCATCGGCGCACCGGTGCTGACCGACGTGCACGAGCCCTGGCAGTGCGAGCGGGCGGCCGAGGTGGCCGACGTCCTGCAGATCCCGGCGTTTCTCTCGCGGCAGACGGATCTGCTCGTCGCGGCGGCGAAGACCGGACGCACGGTCAACATCAAAAAAGGCCAGTTCCTGGCGCCGCTCGACGTGAAACACGCCATCGACAAGGTCACCGCGTCGGGAAACGACAAGGTTTTCGTTACGGAGCGCGGGTTCTCTTTCGGGTATAACAACCTTGTGGTCGACATGCGGGCGTTCCCGATGATGCGCGCCCTTGGCGTGCCCGTGGTCTTCGACGTCACGCACAGCCTGCAGCTGCCGGGCGGCGGCCAGGGGGTCACCGCCGGGCTGGCCGAATACATCGTGCCGCTCGCCTCGGCCGGCGTCGGCGCGGGCGTCGACGGCGTCTTCGTCGAAGTGCACGAGAACCCGAAGCAGGCGAAAAGCGACGCCCAGAACGCGCTCGCGCTCGCGGCGCTCGAGCCGCTGCTCGTGCGCCTGCAGAAGATCGACGAGGTCGTGCGCGCGTGAAGCCGACGCTCGACATCGCGCGGCGCGTGCTCACCACGGAAGCCGACGCCATCCGCGCGCTCACCGACCGCCTCAACGGCGATTTCGAGAAGGCGATCGACCTGCTCCTTTCCTGCAGGGGCCGCGTCATCGTCACCGGCATGGGCAAGTCGGGCATCATCTGCCGCAAGATTGCCGCGACCCTCTCGAGCACCGGCACCTCGTCGTTCTTCCTGCATCCGGCCGAAGCCATCCACGGCGACCTCGGCATGGTGCGCGACGATGACGTGGTGATTGCGCTGTCGCACAGCGGCGAAACCGAGGAGCTCGTCCGGCTGCTCGAGGCCATCCGGCGGATCGGCGCCAAGCTGATCGCGCTGACCGGCACGCCGTCGTCCACGCTCGCGAAGGCGGCCGACGTCGCCATTGACTGCGGCATCGCCGAGGAAGCGTGCCCCATGAATCTCGTGCCGACGGCCAGCACGACCGCGGCGCTCGCCATGGGCGACGCCATTGCGATGACGCTGCTCGAGCGCAAGGGATTCCGGGAGGAAGAGTTCGCGCGGCTGCATCCCGGCGGCAAGCTGGGCCGGCGGCTGCTGCGCGTGGCTGCCGCCATGCACACGGGCGAGCAGGTGCCGGTCGTCACCGAGGCGACGCCCATGGCCGACGTGATTCACGAAATGTCGAGCAAGCGCCTCGGGATGACCTGCGTGGCCGACGCCGGCGGCGTGCTCGCCGGCATCGTCACCGACGGCGACCTGCGCCGCCACATGACCGCCAATCAGGATCTGCTCGCGCTGACCGCGGCCCACGTGATGACGAAGAGCCCCGCGACCATCCAGCACGAATGCCTGGCCGTCGACGCGCTGCGCATCATGGAGGAGCGGCGCATCACGTCGCTCGTGGTGACGGGCGCCGGCGGCGTCATCGAAGGCGTGGTGCACCTGCACGACCTGTGGCGCACGCAGATGATCTGACGCGATGCCAGAATATCTTCTGCTTCCCGCCATTCTCGTGGCGCTGCTGGCGGGCCTGGCCATCGGCAAGGCCTGGGAGCGCTACAAGCTGCGAGACGGCCGGCTGTTCGACCGGCGCCGCGCGCGCCAGTCGCCGCATTTCATTCTCGGGCTGAATCATCTCGTGGCCCAGCAGATCGACATGGCCATCGATCAGCTCGAGAAAGCCGCGCAGATGGATCCCGAGGCGCTCGAGATCAGACTGGTGCTCGGCAACCTGTACCGCGAGAAGGGCCAGGTGGGCCGCGCCATCCAGGAGCACCAGAGCCTGCTGCAGCGCCCGCGCCTGCGGCCGCTCGAGCACGCGAACGTCCTGCTGTGCCTCGGCCTCGACTACCGCAAGGGAGGCTTCGTCGACCGGGCGGTCGAGGCCTTCTCGGAGGTGCTGCGGCTCGACCCGCAGAACGAGGCGGCGCTGCTCAACCTCGAAAAGCTGCAGGAAGAACAGCACCAGTGGCAGGAGGCCTACGTCACGCGCAAGCGCCTCAACACGCTCGTCGAGGGTAAAGGGCACGAGCGGTCGAACCTGATCCTCGCCTTCCTGGAGAACGAGCTCGGACTGCAGGCGCTGAAGCAGGGCGACTACCCCGAGGCGGCGCGCCGGTTCGAGGCGGCGATCGCCCTCGACCACGCGGCGGTGCCGGCGTACCTGAATCTCGGCGACGTCAAGGTGCTGCAGGACGACTGCGCGGGCGCCGCCGCAATGTGGGAAGAGATGATCAAGGCCGCGCCCGATCGCGCCTATCTCGCGTTTCAGCGGCTCGAGGCCACCTACCCGAAGATGAACGCGCCCGAGCGCTTCCCCGCCCTGTGCCGGCGCATCATCGAGGCGCAGCCGCTCGAGTGGCGCGCGCGTGTGGCGCTGGCCAGCCATCTGAGCCGGCAGGGCCGATCGCGCGAGGCGCTCGACCTGCTGTTCGAGGCCCTCGTGCACAATCCGCACGGGCTCGCGATCCACCAGACGATCTGGAACACACTCTCGGCGCTCGGGCTCTCGCAGGATCTCGTGGGGCGCTACGTCGACATCACGCGCGAGTCGGTTTTCTACCTCGATCCGCACGTCTGCATGCGCTGCCGGTACCGCAGCACCGAGCTGCTGTGGCAGTGCCCGCACTGCCACGACTGGAACACCTTCGTCGAGGAGCGCATCTCGCCGGCGCGCGAGGCGGACGAAGTGCCCACGGGCCTGATGCACTAGCCGTGGCCACGTTGAGGGTCGCGCTCACCGGCGGCATCGCCACCGGCAAGTCACACTGCCTGCAGCTGTTTACCGCCGCGGGCGTCCCCACCATCGATGCCGACCGGCTCGCGCACGAAGCCATCGCGCCCGGCACGCCCGGCCATGCCGCCGTCGTCGAGCGCTTCGGACGGCAGATCGTCACGGAGGGCGGCGCGATCGACCGTCCCGCCCTGGCCGCCATTGTCTTCGGCGACGCCGCGGCCCGGCGCGACCTCGAGGCCATCGTCCATCCGCGCGTGTACCGCGGCATCGGCGACTGGTTCGGCGCGCTCGGCGACCGCGGCGAGCCCCTGGGCATCGCCGACATCCCCCTGCTGTATGAAACCGGGCGCGACATCGATTACGACACCGTCATCGTGGCCTCGTGCCCGCCGGCGATGCAGATCGCGCGCCTGATGCAGCGCAGCGGCCTCTCGCGCGCCGAGGCCGAGGCGCGCCTCGCGGCGCAGCTGCCGATCGACGCGAAAGCCGCGAAGGCGGACCACGTGATCGACACGAGCGGAACGCTGGAAGAAACGGAGAATCAGGTCAGAAGCCTGCTCGAAGCGCTGCGGCGGTGAGCGTGTTCCGAAGCAGCATCGCAATCGTGAGCGGCCCGACGCCGCCCGGCACGGGCGTGAGCGCTCCGGCGACCTCCTCGACGCGCGGGTGCACGTCGCCCACCACGGCGCTGCCCCTCCGATCGAAGCCGGCCAGCCGCGGCGAGCCCTCGCCGAACCATTCCGCCATCCTCGCGCGGTCGGTCACGCGGTTGATGCCGACGTCCACCACGGCCGCCCCCGGCTTCACCATGTGCGGCGTCACGAACGCGGGACGCCCGACCGCGGCCACCACGATGTCGGCCCGCCGCGTGTGCGCCGCGAGGTCCTTCGTCCTCGAGTGGCAGATCGTGACCGTCGCGTCCTCGGCGAGCAGCAGCATCGCCATCGGCTTGCCGACAATGTCGCTGCGGCCGATGACGACGGCGTCGGCGCCGGCCATGGCGATGTCGGATCGGCCGAGCAGCTCGATCACGCCGGAGGGCGTGCACGGCGCCAGCGTGACGCGGCCCTGCGAGAGCCGGCCGGCGTTTTCGGGATGGAAGCCGTCGACGTCCTTCGCGGGCGCGATCGTGTCGAAGACCCGTGTCGACGCGCCCTTCCCCATCGAGGGCGGCAGCGGATCCTGCACCAGCATGCCGTCGATGGCATCGTCCTGGTTCAGCCGCGCGACGAGGTCCAGCAGATCGTCGAGCGGCGTCGAGGCCGGCAGGCGGTGCACCTGCACGGCAATCCCCGACTCGGCCGCCGACGCTTCCTTGCTGCGCACGTAGATGGCCGAGGCCGGGTCGTCGCCCACCAGCACGAGCGCCAGGCCGGGCGGCCGTCCCGCCCGTGCCGCAAATGCCGCGGCGGCGGGCTTGAGCTCTTCGCGGATTTGCGCCGCCAGGGCGGCGCCGTCAAGTCTGCGGGCGGATGGCACCCTAGGCGCTTTCTGCCCGAAGCCGGCTATGCCTGATGCCGTACGTGAAATAGAACAGGAACCCGATGGCCAGCCACGCGGCCAGCCGCAGCCAGTTGGTCCAGCCCAGCCCGTAAATCATCGCGGCGCAGACGAAGATGCCGGCCAGCGACACGAACGGCAGCGCCGGCACGCGGAAGCCGCGCTCGATGTCGGGCCGCCTGACGCGCATGATCCACACGCCGGCCGAGACCAGGATAAAGGCGAACAGCGTGCCGATGCTCGTCATCTCGCCGACGATGTCGCCGGGGACGAAGGCGGCGAAGGCGGCGGTGAACACGAAGAACAGCATGTTCGACTTCCAGGGCGTGCGGTACTTCGGGTGGACGTCCGAGAACACCTTCGGCACCAGGCCGTCGTGGCTCATCGAATAGAACACGCGCGACTGGCCCATCAGCATGACCAGGATGACCGACGAGAAGCCCGCGAGAATCGCCACGGTCACCGCGCGCGACAGCCATTCATAGCCGGTCATGTACTTCGAGATCGCGAACGCGACCGAAGCCTCGCGGCCGAGGGTCGGATCGCGGAAGTCCTCGACGGTGGCCACGCCGCTCAACACGTAGGCGAACAGCACGTAGAGCACCGTGCAGATCACCAGCGACCCGAGAATACCGATCGGCATGTCGCGCGTCGGGTTCTTCGCCTCCTGCGCGGCAGTCGACACGGCGTCGAAGCCGATGTAGGCGAAAAAGACCACGCCGGCGGCGCCGAGGATACCCATGATGCCGCCGTAGGCGTGCGTCACGCCCGTCGGCGCGGTGTACGTCGTCGCCTCGGGAATGAAGGGCGTGTGGTTGGCCGGGTTGATGAAGCCCCAGCCGATGGCAATCACCAGCAGCACGATCGCGACCTTGATGACGACGATGATGCTGTTCACGAAGGCCGATTCCTGCGTGCCGCGGACGAGCAGCAGCGACAGGACGCCCAGGATGAAGACCGCGGGCAGGTTCATCATGCCCTCGGCGCCGCCGGCCGCCTCGAACGGCCCGTGGGTCCACTCGTAGGGGATCCGCATGCCGAACCACTCGAGCACGCGGTTGAAGTATTCGCTCCACGCGATGGCAACGGTGGCCGCGCCCACGGCGTATTCGAGCACGAGGTCCCAGCCGATAATCCACGCGACGAGTTCGCCCATCGTCGCGTAGGAATAGGTGTAGGCGCTGCCCGCGACCGGGATCATCGACGCGAACTCGGCGTAGCAGAGGCCCGCGAAGGCGCAGCCGATGCCGGCGACGATGAACGCGAGGGTGACCGATGGGCCGGCCCGATCGGCGATAGCGGCCGCGGTGCGGACGAAGAGGCCCGCGCCGATGATGGCGCCGATGCCGAGCGCCACCAGCTGCCAGGGGCCGAGGGTGCGCTTGAGGGTGCCCTCGCCGGTAGCCCGCGACTCGGTCAGGAGCCGGTCGATGGACTTGGTGCGGAACATGGTGTGTTTGCCGGCCATGAGGCCGGATTATACAGCGCGGGTTTTGCGGGAGGGCCGAAGCGGGTATGATGCACCGTCACTCGGCACCCTGGAGCATTGATTGATGGCGCTAGCCGGACGTGGAGCATTCGGATCACGCATTGGGTTCATCCTGGCGGCGGCCGGTTCGGCCGTGGGCCTGGGCAACATCTGGGGCTTCCCCATGCAGGTCGGCGCGGGCGGCGGCGCGGCGTTCGTGCTCGTCTACCTGCTGTGCGTGTTCCTCATCTGCGCGCCGATCATGATCGGCGAGCTGGTCGTCGGGCGGCGCGGCCAGAAGGACCCGGTCGGGTCGTTCAGGGTCATCCGGCCGGGCACGGCGTGGTGGGTCACCGGCGCGCTCGGCGTGCTGGCCGGCGTCGGCATCCTGTCGTTCTATTCGGTCATCGCCGGCTGGACGGTGGCCTACATCTGGTACACCGCCACGGGCGCGGTGTCGGGCAGTCCCGACGCGTTCGGCACCTTCTTCGGCCAGTTCACGGCCAACGCCCCGCTCAACGTCGGCCTGACCGCTTCGGTGCTGATCATCACCGCGGTGATCATTGCCGGCGGCGTGCGCGACGGCATCGAGCGCATGACCAAGATCATGATGCCCGCGCTGTTCGTGCTGCTGCTGATGCTCGTGGTGCGCGCGGTCACGCTGCCGGGCGCCGGCGAGGGGCTGGCGTTCTATCTGCGCCCCGACATGTCGAAGACGCTGCACCTGCCGGTCATCAACGCCGCGCTCGGGCAGGCCTTCTTCTCGCTCAGCCTCGGCATGGGCGCGATGATCACCTACGGCAGCTACCTGCCCAAGAGCACGAACCTGGCGGGCGCGGCGGCGTGGGTGGTGGTGCTCGACACGTGCGTCGCGCTGATCGCCGGCTTCATCATCTTTCCCGCGGGCTTCTCGATTGCCGGGTTCGACCCGGCGGCCGGCGGCCCGGGGCTGATCTTCACGGTGCTGCCGCGCCTGTTCGCGACGATGCCGGGCGGCGACCTGTTCGGCGGCGCGTTCTTCGTCATGCTGATGCTGGCGGCGCTCACGTCGATGATCTCGCTGCTCGAAGTGCCGACGTCGCACCTGATCGACTCGCACGGCTGGTCGCGCAAGAAGGCCGTCTGGACGCTGACGGCCATCACGATGGCGCTGGCCGTCCCGTCGGCGCTCGCCAACGGCGCGTCGCCGTTCTTCAGCGCGCTGCCGGGCGTCGGAATGGACTTCCTGTCGCTGATGGCGGTCATCTGGAACAACTTCGCGCTGCCCATCGGCGGCTTCCTGCTGGCGATCTTCGTCGGCCACGTCATGGGCATCAAGGAGGCGTTCGCGGAGCTCGAGCACGAGGGCCGGCCGATGCCGCTGGCCGGCCTGTGGGCCTTTCTCGTGCGGTGGGTCTGCCCGCTCGCGATCGGCCTGATCATCGTTTTCACGATTCGCGATCTGATGTGAGCCGTGCGCTGCCAGCGCTCAACAACCAACAACCAGCACCACCAACCGAAGCATTCATCGAGCCATGAATCTGACTGAACTCACCGGACGCATCCTCTCTCTCGATTCATTCGTATGGCAGCCGTTCGTGATGCCGCTGATCCTCGTGATCGTCGGCGTCCTGCTGTCGATCATGACCGGCTTCGTGCAGGTCCGCCGCTTCGGCTTCGGGCTGAAGATGCTCACGCGCAAGGCGCCCACGGCGGACGACCGGGGAGCGAAGACCATCACGCCGTTCCAGGCGCTGTCGACGGCGCTGGCCTCGACGGTCGGCAACGGCAACATCGGCGGCGTGGCCACGGCGATCCTCATCGGCGGTCCCGGGGCGATCTTCTGGATGTGGATGACCGCCCTGCTCGGGATGGCCACCAAGTATTCGGAGGCCGTGCTCGGCGTGCACTACCGCGTGACCCGCGAGAGCGGCGAGCTCGCGAGCGGCCCGATGTACTACATCACCCGCGGCCTGCCGTCGAAGGGGCTGGGCAAGGCGCTGGCGATGATGTTCGCCTTCTTCGGCGCCGCCACGGCCATGTTCGGCACGGGCAACATGGCGCAGTCGAACACGGTGGCGCGCACGGCCACCGAAGCGGCGCGCACGATTTTCGGCTACGACATGCCGATGTGGATGCCGGGCCTGTTCATCACCGTGGCGGTCGGCCTCGTGCTGCTGGGCGGCATCAGGCGCATCGCCCACGTCGCCGAGAAACTGGTGCCGTCGATGATCGTGCTCTACGTGGTGGCGGCGCTCGCGTTCATCGTCATCAACGCCGGCGCGCTGCCGACGGTCTTCGCCCTGATCTTCACGGAGGCCTTCACGCCGACCGCGGCGGTGGGCGGCTTCATCGGCGCGTCGGTGGCGCAGACGATTGCGGCCGGCGTCAGCCGCGGCGTGTTGTCGAACGAGGCCGGGCTCGGCTCGGCGCCGATCGCCCACGGCATCGCCGACGTCAAGCATCCGGCCGAACAGGGCGTCGTCGGCCTGGTCGAAGTCTTCATCGACACGATCATCGTCTGCTCGATGACCGCCTTCATGATCCTGGCGTCGGGCATGTGGACCGACGCGGCCTACACCAACGCCAGCGGCGACCTGACCGCGGCGGCCATGTCGACCACCATCCCCTTCGCGTCGCTCATCGTCGCGGTCTGCTCGTTCCTGTTCGGGTTCTCGACGCTGATCGGCTGGTGCTACTACGGGGAGAAGTGCTTCGAGTTCCTCTTCGGATCGCGCGTGGTGGTGCCCTATCGTGCGGTGTTCATCGTGTTCATCATGGTCGGTGCGGTGGCGTCGGTGCCGCTCGTGTGGGCCATCGGCACGCTGCTCAACGGCTTCATGGCGTTCCCCAACCTGATCGGCCTGCTGTTCCTGGCCGGCACGGTGAAGCGCATCACGGTGGACTACTTCAAGAAGGACGGGCGCGAATTCGCGGTGGCGAACAGCCCGATCACGGGGGCGAGGATCTCGTACTAAAACAGGCTCCAGACCCCAGGCTCCAGGCTTCAGGCATGAGCCGGCGGCGACAACGCGCCGCCGGCTTTTGTTTTGACTGGGTCTGGGGTCTGGGGTCTGGAGCCTACGGCGCGCCGAGCGCTGTCAGATAGGCGCGCACCCGCGCCGCCGGATCCCCCGTCGCCAGCAGATCCGAAATCACCGCCACCGACGTCGCGCCGGCGGCAATGACCGAGGGCGCCGTCTCCAGCGTGATCCCGCCGATGGCGACGACCGGCCTGCCGGCGCTGCCCCGCACGGCCGCCTCCACCATTCCCAGGCCCACGGGCTCGTATCCGGTCTCCTTGGTGCCCGTGCCGAAGACGGGGCCGATGGCGATGTAATCGACAGGCTCGCGCGCCGCGGCGGCAACCTGCGCGGCCGTGTGCGTCGACAGGCCAACCGCGAGCGGCACACCGGCCGCGGCTTCTCTCACCGCCGCGGGCGGCAGGTCCTCCTGCCCCACATGCACGCCATGGGCGCCGGCCATGCGCGCGATGTCGGCGCGGTCGTTGACGATGACGCGCGCGCCGCGCGACGCGGCGGCCGCACAGACCGCATCGGCCCAGGCGAGCAGTTGACCCGACGGCGCGTCTTTCGCGCGCAGCTGCAGCAGCCGGGCGCCGCCGTCGAAGAACCGGCGCGCGAGATCGACCGGGTCGTGCCCGCGCTCGAGGGCGAGGGTGGTGTCGAGGATGACGTACAGAGGAAAGAACACAGAATGTAGAACACAGAATACACAGGACTCTGTGTTCTGCGTCCTGTGTTCTGTGTCCTCTTATGCCGACGCCTGCCTCTCGGCGGCGGCGTCTGCCGGCTTCTGGGGCATGTAGCGCTCCATGAACGACGTGCTCAGGCGTCCGGCCACGAAGTCGGGATCCGCCAGCACCTTGAGATGCAGCGGAATCGACGTCTTGATGCCTTCGACGACGGTCATTTCGAGCGTGCGGCGCATGCGGGCGATGGCCTCGGTGCGATCGCGGCCGTGGACGATGATCTTGGCGATGAGCGAGTCGTAGTAGGGCGACACCGTGCACTCGGCGTGCACGAACGTGTCGACGCGCACGCCGGGGCCGCCCGGCACGCTCCAGGCGTGGATGACGCCGGGGCTGGGCGTGAACGTGTCGGGATCCTCGGCGTTGATGCGGCACTCGATGGAGTGGCCGCTGATCGTGATGTCGCTCTGCTTGAACGCGAGCCTCTCGCCGGCCGCGATGCGAATCTGCTCCTTGACGATGTCGATGCCGGTGACGAACTCGGTGACGGGATGCTCGACCTGCAGGCGCGTGTTGGCCTCGAGGAAGTACATCGCGCCGTCGGGCGCCATCAGGAACTCGAACGTGCCGGCATTCGTGTACTGCACGGCGCGCGCGGCGTCGACGACCGTCGAGCCCATCTTGCGGCGCTGCTTCTCGGTGAGCGCCATCGACGGGGCCTCTTCAATCAGCTTCTGGTGGCGGCGCTGGATGGAGCACTCGCGCTCGCCGAGGTGGATCACGTTGCCGTGGTGATCGCCGAGCACCTGAATCTCGATGTGGCGCGGGTGTTCGACGTATTTCTCGAGATACACGTCGCCGACGCCGAAGGCCGCCTCGGCCTCGCGCTGCGCCGTCTTCAGCGCCTTCGCGAGCTCGTCCTGCGAGCGCACGACGCGCATGCCGCGGCCGCCGCCGCCGGCCACCGCCTTGATGATGACCGGGTAGCCGAGCTCCGTCGCGACCTTGATGGCCTTCTCTTCGCTCTCGACCGGGCCGTCGCTGCCGGGCAGCACCGGCACGCCGGCCTTCTTCATCGCGCGGCGGGCGCGCGCCTTGTCGCCCATCAGGCGGATGACGTTCGGATCGGGACCGATGAACCTGATGTGGCAGGCCTCGCAGACCTCCGCGAGGTACGCGCTCTCGGAGAGGAAGCCGTAGCCGGGATGGATCGCGTCGGCGCCGGTGATCTCGGCCGCGCTGATGATGGCCGGCACGTTCAGGTAGCTGTCGGCGCTGCGGGCCGGCCCGATGCAGACGTCCTCGTCGGCGAACCGGACGTGCAGCGAGTTCTCGTCGGCCTGCGAGTACACGGCGACGGTCTTGATGCCGAGCTCGCGCGCCGCGCAGATCACGCGCAGCGCAATCTCTCCCCGGTTCGCGATCAGGATCTTCTTGAACACAGGCGCCTCAGGGCTTGCGGATGGCGAAGAGCCGGTCGCCGAACTGCACGGCCTGCCCGTTCTCGACGTACGCCTTTTCGATGACGCCGTCGAACTCGCTCTCGATCTCGTTCATCAGCTTCATCGCCTCGATGATGCAGAGCACCTGTCCCTTGCGCACCGTGTCGCCGACCTCGACGAACGACGCGGCGCCCGGCTCGGGCGAGCGGTAGAAGGTGCCCACGATCGGCGATTTGATCATCGCCAGCTCGACGCCGGTGTCCTCGGCGGCCGCCGCGGCGGCGGCCGGCACGGCGGCCAGCGGCGCGAGCGGCGGCAGTGGCGCGGGCGCCGGCGCGGCCGGCACGGGCGCGGCCTGGGTCAGCACGACGTCGTTGGCTTTCTTGACGCGGAGCTTCAGTCCCTCGCGCTCGAGCTCGAATTCGGCCAGGTCGTGCTCGCGTACGAGCTCGAGAATCTGTTTGATGTCGTCGACGTTCATGCGGCTCAAGGTGATTTTGCTCAGTTCGGTGGTGCGGGGCGCCGGGGCTCGCTCGTAACTCCCTGATCTTTCAATCATTTGGGAGCCGTCTGGCCAGGCGCCGGCCAGGCCCGAACCGTCCGACTGTAACGAAAGTCGGCTGTGATGTAAAGCCGACCGCGGGGGGCACGCAGGGCGCCCGCCACGGCCCGAACTCTCTGACACACAAGATGTTGGCGGCCGATCAGGCTTCCCGCGCCTGGTCGAGGCGCGCGAGCCAGATTTCCAGACGCTCGATCTGCGCCTCACGCTCGGCGGCGGCCGACGATGAGGCGTCCGGGCGTTCCATGGACGCATCGAGCGCGGTGAAATCCGGTTCCGGCGGGGGGTCTGCGTCAGGCACCGGCTCCGGTACCGGCGCCGGCTCCGGCGCGAGCTCGGGCGCCGGCGCGAAGGCGGGTGCGGGCGCGGCAAGCGGCGCACCGGCATCCCCATCGTCGCCATGCAGCTCGGCGAGCCCGCGAATCGCGGCAAGGTTGTCGGGAGCGAGCGAGAGGACGTGGGTGAATTCGGCGCGCGCCTGGTTCGCGTCGCCGATCTCCTGGAGGGCGCGCCCGAGCGTCACGCGGGCCGAGAGGTACGAGGGATGACGCGCGAGTCCCGCGCGGCAGGCGGCAACGGCCTCGTCGAGCCGGCCCGCGCGGCGGTACTCCTCCGCGAGGGCGCCAAAGGCAATGGACGACGGGTCCTGTCGGACCCGCCGCTCCAGATCCTCGATGCGAGAAGGCAAGGGCCTCCGAGAGGGGAGCTAGGATCCTGAAATCGTAATCGGTTTGCTCTGCGACGCGCTCTTGCCGTCGTTGTCGGTGACGGTGAGCGTCACGATGAACGTGCCCGGCTCGACGTAATCCTTGTGGTTGACCGGCCCTTCCTCGAACTCCCCGTCGCCGTAGTTCCAGCGATACCGGACGATCGTGCCGTCGGGATCGCGCGAGGCAGTGGCGTCGAAGTACACGCGGACGCCGACCGCCGGGTCCGTGGGCGAGAAGTAGAAGCTCGGCTCGGGCGCGCCCGGGATCAGCGCGGTCGTCTCTGGCACCAGCCGGATCGACGTGCTGGTGCCGGCCGCCGAGCCCAGGAAGTTGGTGCCCACGGGCCGGACCGCGATGGTCACGATCGAGCCGGTGTCGATCCCCTGCTGCGGCGCCCGCGGCGCCGTGTAGATCACCGTGGCCTCGCCGCTCGCGTTCGTGGTGACGTTGCGCGCCGAGAGCACGCCGAAATCGACGACCGTCGACCCCACCACGATGTCCACGCGCAGCGCCACGTTCGGCAGCGGCTGGCCGAACTGGTCGCGCGCCGTGATCCTGATCACCGACTGCGAAACGCCATCCTCCGGCAGGATGTCGGGCGACGCCGCGGCCGTCAGCGAGAGCGCGAGGGTCGACGGACCGGTCAGCGGCGGCGCGTTGGGCGACTCGAGGGTGCACCCCGCCGCGACAACCGCGGTCAAACCGGCGGAAACGATGAAGAGACGGCTCAAGCTTTTCATGGCCATGGTCCTGGCTAATCAGGGAAATCTGCGAACTCAATGGAGATCCGGCCGGTCGCACTGACGGCACGGCCTGTCTGGTCCTGCCCGAAGAACGTCACTTCGGCGATGGTGGAAATCACCTTGGCGCCGCCCTGGTTCCGCAGGGCGAACAGCGGTGACTCGAGTTTGGCCTGGAGCCGCACGAGCAGGAACGTTCCCTCGGCGGTCCCGTCGGGCGCCACCGTCATGGTCAAGGCGCCGTCGAATGGAAACGGCACATCGACACCGGGGGTGTTACGGCCGTCCGCGCGGATGTACCTGACGGTATACCGGTTCACCGTGACGGAGTTGTTCGTGGAGGTCGGCGCCAGGGGGTCCTTGAGCCCGACCCGGAAGGCCACGAGCCCGCCGTCGGCGATGACACCGTCTTTCGTGATGACGTCCGAATTCAGGCGAGTGCCGGTGTCAGCCCCGGTGGCTCCGGAAAACCCTCGCAGCGAGTCGATGATCAGGTACGAATTGCCGGTGCCCTGCCGCACCGTGCTCGTGCACGCGGCGGCGCCGGCGGCCCCCGCCGCGAGCGCGACCACTATGGTGGCGTTGATGATGTGTGCCTTCATGACCTGCCCCTAGCTCCGCAGGACGCGCGGCGTGATGAAGATCAGCAGCTCGCGGCTCTCGTCCTGGATTTCGTCGCGCTTGAACAGCCAGCCGAACAGCGGGATGCGGTGCAGCACCGGCGTGCGGCCCTGCGTCGACTGCTCGCGGCTCACGAAGATGCCGCCGATGACGGTCGTCGCGCCGTCGTCGATCTGCACGCGGGTCATCGCGCGCTGCGTGTCGATCGGCGGGATGCCGTTGACCTGGCGGCTGAAGTCGGCCGTCGCGTTCTCGAGCTGAATCTGCATGATGACGGTGCCGGCCGTGGTGACCTGCGGCGTCACGCGCAGCGAGAGCGCGGCGTCCTTGAACGTCACGGTCACGGTGTTGTTCGCGATCGTCTGAATCGGAATCTGGATGCCCTGATACATCTCGGCCGGGTTGTTGTTCTGCGTCGTCACGCGCGGCGTCGAGAGGATGCGGCCCTTGCCCGACCGCTCGAGCGCCGAGAGCGCCACGTCGAGGTTGAACGCGCCGTTGATGGCGCCGAGCGAGATGCCGATGGCGTTGGTGGCGCCCGGCACGCGGAGGTCGACCGCGGTGCCCGTGTCGGCCGAGGGATTGCCCCGCACGTCGATCGGCCCCTGCAGCCCGCCGACACGCCCGCCGAGCGATCCGTTGTTGGGGAACGCGAGGCCGGTGGTGTTGCCGATGTCGGGCGACACGCGGCCGTTCAGGCCCCACTGGATGCCGATCGAGCGCGCGAAGTCGCGCGTCGTCTGCACGATGCGCGCCTCGATCTCGACCTGCGGCTCGGGACGATCGAGCCCGCGAATCAGCTGCTCGGCCGTCTGGTGGCGCGCGCCGAGGTCCGTGATGATCAGCGTGTTGGTGCGCTCGTCGACGACCGTCTGCCCGCGGTCCGAAATGATGTCGCCCGCCTTGAGCATCTCCGAAATCGTCGCGGCGCTCGCGTAGCTGAGCGCGTAGGTCTTCACGATCAGCTCGCCCGCCTCCGCGCGGGCCTTCTCGAGGCTGGCGCGCTGCTCCTCTTCCTGGCGGAGCGTGTCGCGCTTGGCGATGCGCACCACGGTGCCGTCGAGCGTGTAGTCGAGATTGTGCGCGCGCAGGATGATCTCGAGCGCCTGATCCCACGGCACGTCCGTGAGGATGATGTCGACCGAGCCTTCGATGGCCGCGTCGATGACCATGTTGAGGCCGCTGATGTTCGCGAAGAGCCGCAGCACGTCGCGCAGCGGCGACCCCTGCAGGTCGAGCGAGATGGGAATGCCCTGATACTGCCGCGGGGCCGGCTGCGTGGGCAGCGCGGGCGCCTGCACGGCCGGCGGCTCGGGCGGCGTCTGCCGGACGGGCGGCGCGGCGGCCTGCTGCATGCGCAGCGCCGACATCGGATCGATGGCCGCGGAGCCCGCGGCGGCCGCGAAGTCGCTGGTCTTCGCGGCGGCGTCCGGATCCTCGATTTCGTCGGGGCCGAACGGATGGTCGGCGCCGGGCGCGAGCGGCGCGCGCTCGTCGAACACGACGACATAGTCGGCGCCGTCCCGGCCCGCCCGCTCGACGCGGAACGCCGCGCGCTTCACGAGATCGATGGTGACGCGTGTGACGAGCGGCTCGCGCGACTGCAGATCGGCGCGCACGCCGGCAACGATGCCCTGGGCCGCGCCGCCGAGCGCGGGCGCCGACGTGACGCCCGGCAGGTCGATCACGATGCTGCCGTCCGCGAGCTCGTCGAGCCCCGACGGGGCCACCCAGCCGTTGCCGCTCAGCGTGACGCGCGTCAGCGAACCGGAACCGGCGGCGCTCAGCGAACCGAGAACCGTGGCCGCCGGAACCGAACCCGTGGAACGCGTGGAACCCGTGGAACCCGTGGAACCCATGACGCCTTCGAAGGCGATGCGGATCTTCCCCTTGTTCGCCGTGGCCGTGTGCTGCAGCGGCTGTTTCAGCTGCATCATCACGCGGGTCAGCGGCACGCCGTCCGGCGCGCGCATCTCGTCGATGACGATAGCCGACACCGGCGCGGCCGGCGACGGGCGGAAGCGGTTCTTCGCGTCGCCGGCGCGCACGTCGCGCAGGTCGACGAGCACGGTGAACGGGTCGGGCCGTGACACGGCATAGGCCACCGGCTCGGAGGCCTCGATGATGACGGCGTGCGCGCCAGCCGCGTCCTCGCCGATCGACAGCAGCCGCGCTGCCCCGAACGACAGTCCGCTTGCCGACGGCTGGGCCGCGGCCGCCGCGGCCGCGAGCATCAGCCCGAGCAAGCCGATTCGATGGCGTCTCACAGCTCCTCCTCCCTATCCCCGGTCCTCATGGTCTTCCTGACTTCCCGCTGCTTGACGAGCGAGAGTGGATCGTTGACTTCCTGCGTGAACACCACGGCGTCGAACGTGATCTGCCTGACGACGCCGTCGAACAGGCGCGCGTTGCGCCGCAGCTGGAACGAGCGCCCGTCGGGCGCCTGCGCCAGCGCGATGAACTCGTTGCCGCTGCGGACGATGCCGCGGATGACGATCTCGTTCACCGTCACGCCGGCCAGGCCGGGCGGGCGGTTCTGCGGCGTGCCCGCGTTGGCGGAGCGGTCGCGCAGGCTGATGAACGGGTCGCGGCGGCCCTGCGGGTCGTAGGTCCAGGCCGGCGTCTGCCTGCCCGCCGCAGCCTGGGCGGAGGCGGGCGGCGGCGCAGCGGGCGGCTGCGACTGGCCGGCGAGCACGAGGGTCGCGAAGACGAGCGTCGCGATCATCGCGGCGCTCCTGCCGGCCGCGCGGCCGGGGCGCCAGCGGCGCCAGGGGCGGCCGGCACCGGCGCGTCGACCAGCACGAACGTCGTCGCCGTGTAGCGCGCCCTGATCGTCGCGCCCGGCGTCTGCTGGTCGCGCGCGCGGACCTGCACGTCGCCGACGTTGATGATGCGCGGGAAGCGCGCGATCCGGTCGAAGAAGAACCCGAGGTCGTGATACGTGCCCTCGACCTGCATCTCGATCGGCCATTCCTCGTGCATCTGCCGCTTCGTCGACGTGCGCGGCGTGAACGACCGGATGGCCAGGTTCGACTGCACGGCGAGGTTGTGCACGCGGCGCAGGATCTCCTGCGCGTCCTTCTGCTCGGGCAGAATCGACCTGAGCTCCTGGAGCGTGCGCTCGAGGCCCGCGATCTCGGCGCGGAATTCGGGCAGCCGTCGCGCGGTGGCGACGCCGCGGTCGATGTCGGAGCGCAGCGTCGCCAGGCGCGTCCGCTTCGCCGCGAGCCCGGCCTCGACGCCGTTCGCGTAATAGTTGTGAAAGCCCCACACGGCGGCGCCGCAGACCACGACGAAGGCGCCGATCTGGCCATACCACGGAAGGTTGTTCAGGCTGAGAGCCATCAGTTCCGTCCCTGCCCCGCCGGCGGCGCCGGCGCGGCGACGGCCGGCGCCAGCGCGTTGCCGCCCGGCACGAAGATCGCGCGCACGACGAATTTCTCGAGCTCGCCCTGCGGGTCTATTTCGGTCACGCTCGACACAATCTCCACTGGCCGGCGGAAATACTGGGAATTCTGCAGGTTCGCGACGAAGTCGGTCAGCGCGCTGAGCGTGCTGGTGCGGCCGTCGATCGAGACTTCGTCGCCCTTCTGGGTCAGCTCGACGAGCCAGAGCCGGTCGGGCAGCGCGCGGCTGATTTCGTCGAGCAAGTGCACGGGACCCGTCTGGCTTCGCCGCAGCTGCTCGATGAGCGCGACGCGCTGCGCCAGCGCCGCGCGGTAGTTCTCGAACCGCTCGACCTCCGACAGCACGCCGCGCAGGCGCTCGGCCTCGAGCTCGCCGGCCGCGATCTCCTGGTCCAGACGCGCGTCTTCCTGGCGCATGCTCCAGTACGTCCAGCCGATGTAGCCGGCCGTCAGCAGCAGGATCAGCAGCCCGGCGGCGGTGATCTTCTGCGCGTCGGTGATGCCCGCGCGCGAGCTGACGCGCGCCCGCTCGGTGCCGAGAAGGTTGATGCGAATCATCGGTCACCCGCCCGGCGGAGCGCGAGGCCCACGGCCACCGCCGCCATCGACCCCGCCGACGCGAGGTCGCCGAATTTCACCGCGTCGAACTTCACGCGGCGGAACGGATCGAACGGCTCGACGGGCGCGCCGAAGCGATCACCGAGCATCTCCATGAAGCCTTCGGCCCGCGACGCGCCGCCCGACACCGCGATGCGGTCGATGCGGTCGGAGGCGGCCGTGGCCTTGTAGAAGTCGAACGTCTTCTGAATCTCGAGCAGCACGCTTTCCGACACGGCGCGCAGTATCGGCCGCGCGTCCTCGTACGTCATGCCCCCGTAGTCGGCGCCCGGCTCGCCGCCCTTCTTGAGCGCCTCGGCCGCCTGGCGCGGCAGGCCCATTTCCTTCTGCAGCGCCTCGGTGTAGGCGTGCCCGCCGATCGAGACGTCGCGCGTGAAGACGGACTGCTCGCCCTGCACGATGTTGATGTTCGTGGCGCTCGCGCCCGCGTTGATGAGCGCGACGACCTCGCCCGGCGTGAACCCGTAGTTCACCTCGTAGGCGTTCTGCAGCGCAAACGCGTCGATGTCGACAATGACCGGCGTGCGGCCCGCCTGCGTGATGACGCCCGTGTAGTCGACGATCTTTTCCTTCTTGGCCGCCACGAGCAGCACGTCCATCTGGCCGCCGGCCGCGGCCTCGCCGGCCGGCGCCAGCACCTGATAGTCGAGATTGACGTCCTGGATGTCGAACGGGATGTACTGCTCGGCCTCCCACACGATGGAGTCGGCGAGCTCGGCCCCGGTCATGGCCGGCACCGAGATCTTCTTGACGATGACGGCGTTGCCCGACAGCGACGCGGCCACTTCCTTCGCCTCGACGCGCTTGCCGTCGAACAGCCGGCGGATGGCGTCGGCGACGGCCGTGCCGTCGATGATGGCGCCGTCAACGATGCTGTCGGGCGGCACGGGCTCGACGCCCCAGCCGACGACCTTCCAGACCTTGCCGGCCTGACGAAGCTCGACGGCCTTGACGGCGCTCGAGCCGATGTCGAGACCGACGACGGGATGCGCCCGGCTGAACCGAGTGAGTAATGACATGGCCCAATTTTCAGAAAACGGTTGAGAAGCTGACAGCGCGCCTAGCGCAAGCGTGATGCCAGCTCGTCGTTCCAGCAAACCGCCTCAAGTACGTGCAGAAATGGAATCGGCTCGAGCGGCCGCGGGCTGTAGTTCCTGACACATTTGATCGGTGCCCGACAGTTTTGTAAGCGGGATCGAGGGCCGGGGCGGCGGGCCGGCGGGCGTGGTCGCCGGATCGCCGGAACTCCCACAACACGTTAGAGTTGACAGTTTTCGAGGGTACCTTTATCCTTTTGGTTTGCCGTTGGTACGAAAAGGCTGAAAGAGGAATTCATGGGCACGTTCATCCCATCTGCCTCCTCGATTGAGAGGCAGTGGCACGTCATCGACGCCGAGGGCCAGGTCCTCGGGCGGATCGCGACGGTTGCGGCCCGGCTGCTGCAGGGCAAGCACAAGGGCATTTACACGCCCTTCATCGATACCGGCGACCATGTCGTCATCATCAACGCGGCGAAGGTGAAGCTGACCGGCCGCAAGGAAGAGCAGAAGGTCTATCGCACGCACAGCGGCTACGAGGGCGGCGTCCGCACCGACCGCGTGAAGGTCGTGCGCCAGACCAGGCCCGCCCGCATCGTCGAGGAAGCCGTGCGCGGCATGCTGCCCAAGACGAAGATGGGCAATGCGATGTACCGGAAGTTGAAGGTCTACGCGCGCGCGGATCATCCGCACGCCGCGCAGAAGCCGAGCAAGCGAGAGGTCGCGTAGGTTTATGGCATCGACGCAGTATTACGGGACCGGCCGGCGCAAGACGTCGACCGCCCGCGTCTTCCTCCGGCCCGGCACCGGGCAGATCGTCGTCAACCGCCAGCCCGTCGAGCACCACTTCCCCACCGAGGTGCTGCGGCTCGTCATCCGCAACCCGCTCGTGCTCACCGAGACCGTCGACAAGTTCGACGTGCTCGCGACCACCGCGGGCGGAGGCGTCGCGGGACAGGCCGGCGCGCTGCGCCTGGGCATCTCGCGCGCGCTGGTCGCGTACAACGAGGAGTTCCGGTCGAAGCTGCGGCAGGAAGGGTTCCTGACGCGCGACGCGCGGGCGAAGGAGCGCAAGAAGTACGGCCTGGCCGGAGCGCGCAAGCGGTTCCAGTTCTCCAAACGCTAGAGTCAGTGAGGGCAATTTGAGTGCGACCGTCATGAAGGATCTCCTGGAGGCTGGCGTCCACTTCGGCCATCAGACCCGACGCTGGAATCCGAAGATGCGTCGATACATCTTCGGGAAGCGCAACGGGATCTACATCATCGATCTGCAGAAGACTCTGCGGATGTTCCGGGAGGCGGCGGATTTCGTCTACCATCTCGGCGCTCAGGGAGGAAAGCTGCTCTTCGTCGGCACGAAGCGGCAGGCCCAGGATGCGGTGGCCGAAGAGGCGCAGCGCTGTGGTCAGTACTGGATGACCCACCGCTGGCTCGGAGGGACGCTGACCAACTGGGTCACGATCCGCAACTCCGTGCAGCGCCTGCAGGAGGTCGAGCAGCGCCTCGACGAGGAGAACACGCTGCTGACGAAGAAGGATCTGCTGCGGCTGGACCGCGAGCGGATCCGCATGCATCGCAACCTCGAAGGGATCCGACTTCTCGACAGCCGGCCCGATGCGCTCTTCGTCGTCGACCCGAAACGGGAGGCGATCGCCGTGTCCGAGGCGAACAAGCTCGGGATTCCGGTCATCGCCATCGTCGACACGAACTGCGATCCGGAAGAGATCGAGTTCGTGATCCCGGGCAACGACGACGCGATCCGCACGATCCGTCTGTTCTCCAGCAGAATCGGCGATGCCTACCTGGCGGGCGCTGGTCGCCACCAGGAGGAGCGGGCGATGAAGGAGAAGGAGGCTTCGGCGGCCGAGACGACCCGGCCGGTCGAGCCTCGGGTGGTCAAGCCGCGGCCCTCCGCACCGGCGCCGGCGCCGGCCGAGGACGCTTCGGCGAAGGCCGCGGAGCCGAAGGCCGAGGTGCCGGAGCCGAAGGCGGAAGCGTCGGAGCCGAAGGCCGAGGTGCCGGAGCCGAAGGAGTCCGAAGCGGAG
>DATKDT010000159.1:0-27921 GCA_035512575.1 Vicinamibacterales bacterium
ACGTAGCCGCCGAGCGGAATGGCGCTGATGGCGTATTCGGTGTCGCCGCGCGTGAACTTCGCGAGCTTCGGGCCGAAGCCGAGCGAAAAGGTGATGACGCGCACGCCGACGCGGCGGGCGGCAAGGAAATGGCCGAGCTCGTGAACGAACACCACGATGCCGAGCACGAACACGAACGCAAGAATATTGATGATCATTGAAACGCCGGAATCTGAGCCGACGCATGGGCTCTGGCCCACGCATCAGCCGTTCTGATGTCCTTAAGACTATCCCCGGACGCCCTCGGTTCGCGCGCCCATGTGTCGAGCGCCGACTCGATGACCGCGGCAATGCCGGGAAACGGGAGGCGGCCGTCGAGGAACGCCGCAACGGCAACCTCGTTCGCCGCGTTGAGCACCGCGGGCATCGCGCCGCCGGCTTCGAGCGCCCGGTATGCCAGGCCCAGACACGGAAACCGGTCGCGGTCGGGCGGGTGAAACTCGAACGTCATGGCCGTGCCGAGATCGAGCGGCGCCACCGGGGCCGGCCAGCGTTCGGGGTACGAGAAGGCGTACTGAATCGGCAGCCGCATGTCGGTGACGCCCATCTGCGCGATGACCGAGCCGTCTATGAGCTCCACCATCGAGTGGACGATCGACTGCGGGTGGATGACGACATCGATCCGCGAAGCGTCGACGTCGAACAGCCAGCGCGCTTCGATCACCTCGAGGCCCTTGTTCATGAGCGTCGCCGAGTCGACGGTGATCTTCTGTCCCATGCGCCACGTCGGATGGCGAAGCGCGTCTTCCGGCCTGGCCCTGCCGATGTCTTCGGCGCTCCAGGTGCGGAACGGGCCGCCCGATGCCGTGAGCACCAGCCGCCTGACCTCGTCCGGCCGGCGCGCGTGCAGGCACTGATGAATGGCGTTGTGCTCGCTGTCGACCGGCAGGATGCTGCCGCCGCTCTGCCGCGCCGCCTCGATCATCAGGCCGCCGGCCAGCACCAGCACTTCCTTGTTCGCCAGCGCGACCGTGCGGCCGCGTTTCAACGCCGCCAGGGTGGCGTCGAGTCCGGCGGTGCCCGACGTCGCGCACAACACGACATCGACGTCATCGAGCTCCGAGAGGGTAACGAGACCCTCGACGCCCCACACCGCCACGGGCGGCACGGCCGCGCCGCGCGCACCGAGCGCCGCCACCGCGGCGTCGAGCGCCTCGCGCGTGGCCATCGAGATCGCGCGCGGACGGTAGCGCACGACCTGATCGACGAACGCGTCGACGTTGTTCGCCGCGGCAAGCGCGGCGACCTCGAGCCGATCCGCGTGCGTGTCGACGACCGACAGCGCGCTCGTGCCGATCGACCCCGTCGAGCCGAGAATCGCGAGCCGCGTCATCACCTGGCCGCCCTCGACGGCGGCTGACTCGGGCTCTGTCCCGGCAACGCGTCAGTCGACGTCAGGCGTTGCCTCATCACCACGACCTCAGGAAGGCGTAGTACACCGGCGCGGCGAAGAACCAGCCGTCGAGCCGATCGAGCACGCCGCCATGGCCGGGGATCAGCGTCGAGCTGTCTTTGACATCGGCGGCGCGCTTGATTGCCGACTCGAAGAGGTCGCCCGTCATGCCGAGCACGGCAATCGCGGCGCCGAGCAGCGCCAGCCACTCCCAGCCCACGCCCGGCAGGAACCACGAGCCCGACCACACCATCGCCGGCACGCCGAACACCATCCCGCCAATCGCGCCCTCGACCGTCTTCTTCGGGCTGATGAGCGGCGACAGCGGGCGCCGGCCGAACGCGTGACCCACGTAGTACTGCGCGGAGTCGCTGACGACGATGGTGAAGATGAGCGGGAGGACGAGCTCGGCGCCGCCGAAGCGGCGGATGGCGACGATCGTGCCCAGCGGGATGCCGATCCACAGCGCGGCGAAGCAGGCCGACGCCACCGCGGCGAGCATGTCGCGCGTCGGGCGTCCGCCGGCCACCGCGAGGCCGGCCGTCGCCACGACAATCGCGCTGAGCACGATCGTCAGCGGCGGCTCGTCGACGGCAAACGCCGCGCACGCGGCCATCGCGCCGGCCACGGCGGCCGCGCGCGGGATCGGGACACTCAGGGCCGCCGACAGCGCCGCGTACTCCCACACCGCCGCCGCGACCGCGACGAGCGCGAGCACGAGCGTGCCCCACGGCGGCAGCAGGAACAGCACCGCCAGCAGCAGCGGCAGCATGACGAGCGCGGAAAGGACCCTCAGGAGCATGATTAGGGATCTGCGATCTGCGATTAGGGGTTACCGAACGCCTGCGGGCTCGGTGATCCCGCCGTACCGCCGGTCGCGCTTCTGGAAGTCGGCAATCGCCTCGAGCAGGTGGCGGCGGCGGAAGTCGGGCCAGAGCGTGTCGGTGACCCAGATCTCCGCGTAGGCGATCTGCCACAGCAGGAAGTTGCTCACGCGCATCTCGCCGCTCGTTCGGATCAGCAGATCGGGATCCGGCTGGCCGGCCGTGTAGAGCAGATCGGCGAAGCGCGCCTCGTCGAGCGCGTCGGCCGCGATCCCCTCGCGGATGGCGCGGCGCGCGGCGTCGACGATCTCGGCGCGGCCGCCGTAGTTGAGCGCGATGTTGAAGAGCATGCCGGTGTTGCCGGCCGTCCGCGCCTCGGCGGCGTCGAGCTCTTCGCGCACGTCGGGCGCGAGATCGTCCGGCCGGCCGATCACGTTGAAGCGGATGTTATTGCCGAGCAGCGTCTTGAGCTCGAGCCGCAGGTAGCGCTTGAGCAGCATCATCAGCGTCGACACTTCGCTGGCCGGGCGTTTCCAGTTCTCGATCGAAAAGGCGTACAGGGTCAGGACCTTCAGCCCGAGGCGCGCGCCGGTCTCCACCGTGTCGCGCACCGAGTCGATGCCTGCGCGGTGGCCCTCGACGCGGGGCAGGTGGCGCTGCGCGGCCCAGCGGCCGTTGCCGTCCATGATGATGGCGACGTGCGCGGGCAGCCGGCCGGGGTCGAGCTGGCGCACCAGCGCCGCCTCGTCGGATCCGGGCGGCACGACCTCCAGCAAAGCCTCTAGTCTCTCCGGCGGGGGCCCCTGCACCCCGCCTGGCTCAGTCGCTTGCGGGGCCCCAGTCGCCCCGCGCCGCTCCTTCGCACTGAATGCCATTCCTAGAATGATACCTTCACGAGAAAGAGCCCGTGCGCGGGGGCGGTCCGGCCCGCCTGAGCGCGGTCGCGCGCGGCCAGCATCGCGTCAATCGCATGCGCGGGCCGCCGGCCGTGTCCCACGTCCATCAACGTGCCTGCGACGGCACGCACCATGTGCCGCAGGAAGCCGTCGCCTTCCACCTCGATCACAAGCGTGCCGTCGCGATGCTCGGCAACGTCGACCCGCGTCAGCGTGCGCACGGTCCCCAGCACGTCCGACCCGGCCGCCTGCAGCGACGCGAAGTCGTGACGGCCGACGAACCGCGCCGCCGCGTCGCGCATGGCCTCGAGATCGTACGGATACGGCAGGTGCCACGCGTACCGCCGCTGAAACGGCATCTGCACGGGCGAGGGATCGACGCGGTACCGATAGGACTTGCGCTTTGCGTGGTAGCGCGCGTGAAAGCCGCGCGGCATCTCCCTCACCTCGAGCACGCGCACGTCCTGCGGCAGCGTGGCGTTCATCGCCCGGCGGATGACGTCCACCGGCTGCTCCGCGTTCGACGTCACGCTCGCCGCCTGCCCGAGCGCGTGCACGCCGGCGTCCGTGCGGCTCGCGCCGGCCACCGACGCGTGCCCGGCGAACTGCGCGTGCGCTTCCTCGACGAGCCCCTGCACCGACGTGCCCGCCGCGGCCGCCTGGCGCTGCCAGCCGATGTACTCGGTGCCTTCGTATGCGAGCGTGAAACGCAGAGTGCGCATGGAGCCAGCCAGTCTACGCCCCCGCGAGATCGGGCGTCAGGGCACGCATCTGAACGCGATGTCCGTCACGCTGACGCCGAGTACGCGATCGTCGACCGCCGGATCGCGCGGCGAAGACGCCGTCGACACGATCTCCACCTCGATCGTCTCGCCCGTGCGCGCGCCGTGATGGACGGCGTAGCCCGGGCCGGTCAGCTCGAGCGGCGCGCCGTTCTGCCGGACCTCGAACGTGCCTGGCGCGGGCCCGAGCACGCGCACGAAGCACTCGCGCGCGCCTTCTGCGGGGACGGCGAGGAACACGCGCCCGTGCCCGGCCGTCCATCGCCACCGCCGCTTGCCCTGCTGCTCGAGCCCATAGAACCCTTCGAAGCGCACACGCGGCGAGTCCTGCAGCCCCACCAGCGCCGGCCGCACGTCGTCGATCCTGAGGATCAACGCCGTGGGCGATTCGTACAGCGTCTCCAGACGCGCGGCTTCGCGCAGCTTGTCACCCTCGAGCGGGTCGCGGCCGCGCCGCTCGAGCGCGGGGCTGAGCCGCGCGGCATAGACGTAGTGGATGCCGCGGGCCGACAGCTCGGCCCCGGCGTGCGACGTGTAGGGATCCCCCCGGCGCAGCAGCGCGAGCAACTCGTTCCACGGCGTCGACGGATCGATGGCGAAGCCGCCCGACCAGTAGACCGTGCGATGGCCGGTGAACGGCAGCGACACGCCCCAGTCGGCGGGAGCGTTGAAGATCACTTCCCCGCCCGGGATGTTGGCTCGCATCCACGCGAAGTCGGGCAGCACACGCCGATCGGTGATGGCCAGCTGCGGATTGCGATGCACGGCCTGATACAGCCGCCACTTCGCCCACGGAACGAACGTCTCGTGAACTGGCGAGAACACCGCGAACAGCGCGACCGGCCAGACGACCAGCGCCCACCGCCGCAGGTCGATCCAGCGCCGCGCGGCGCGCGCGAGCAGCTGCAGGCCTCCCCCCACGCCCACGGCGGCGAGGGCCGGAAGGCTTGCCGCCTGCGCGTACCAAATCCGCTCGGGCAGGTGGTACCAGAGGCTCGTCGCCCACGTCTGGTGCCGCGCGAGCAGCACCAGCGCGCCGAACACGAGATGAAGCGCCAACAGCGGGCGGATGCGCGCGTTCACGACGGCCACGGCCGCGCCGGCGGCGGCAAGCGCGGCGAGCCACGTGCGCGCCGCCGGCGGCAGCGGAAACTGCGTGTCGAAGAACGTGGCAATCGGCCAGCGATAGCGCGGATCGACGGCGCTGACGACACTCACGTCGCGGGCCTTCTGAAGGAAGTCCGCCAGCGGCTGCCAGACCGCGGCGCCGGCCATCAGCGCGGCGCCGGCGGCCATGAACAGCGCCGCGAACGACGCGGCCGCGCGCCACGGCACCACGCCCCCCGCCGCGAGCGTGCCGCTCACCACCGCCGCGATAAGCAGCGCGGCGAACAGCTGCGAAGGGTGAATGACGAGCAGGCCCGCCAGGCACAGCGCGGCGGCGGCAATCGCGGCGGGCGCACGGCGCTCGACGGCCGAGAGCGCGAGCCTGGCCGCCGGCAGCGCCGCAATCGCGCCCGCGAGCAGCGGATAGCCGCCCCAGCCCCAGACTTGATACGGCAGCCACCAGAACACGAGACTCAGGAGCGCCGCGGCCATCGCCACCCATCCGCGCCCGGTGAAATACGCAGTGAAGACGTACACCGACAGCGGCAGCGCGGCGCTGATGGCCGCCATCGCGCGCATCAGGACCACCGCCGGATCGACGGTTGTCGTCTGCGCGAGCAGGGCGGTCCACGCGTGCATGCCCCACGGGTAATAGGTGGGCTCGCCCGCCGGCGTCAGCGGAGGCGCGAGCACGACGTGCGGATCGAGCGATCCCAGCTCGTAGATCAGCCGGAACCAGTTGGCGTGATCGAGGCCGTCGTGCAGGCTGGGCGGCAGCAGCGCTTCGGCCGTCACCGTGCCGAGCTGCGCGATGACGGCAAGCGGGGCCAGCCAGACCAGCCACGCCACCCAGCGAAAGCCTCGCGGAAGATCCGCGGGCCAGGCGCGCTCCTCCGTGGCGGGGCCGGATGTCCTCCACCTGCGCGCCATGAAGACGCCGCCGCAGAAGACGAGAGTGACGGCGGCTACAGGAAGAGGCCTGACGGGAAGGCCGATGACTTCGGCGGCATACGCGGCGCACGCGACGAGGGCCAGCGAGAGTCCGCCGGCGGCCGCGGCGCGCTCGACGCGGCTCCACCCCGCCCCGGCGGCCCACAGCAGCAGCAGCCCCGGCGCGAGGCCCCATAGAAGGATGGCCGCCGCGAACGTCACGCCGCTCATCAGGCCGAACGATGCTGCCGCTGAATCAGCCTTTCCGTCCGCCGTCCGCGCAGAAGCTGCGGATGCAGGGGCGTGCGCGGCACGCGCGCCACGTCATAGCCGAGAAACGCGAGCAGCAGCTGGGTGCCGAGAATGACCGGCAGCGCGGCGAGCATCACCGTGCCGGAGTAGGCGCCGACGCCGCGGTCGCGCCACTCGAGCCACTGCAGGCTGCCGTAGATGCCGCCGAACGCCAGCAGGCCGGCGCCGAGCAGCAGCTCCACCGAGGCGGCGGAAAAGTCGCGAAGGAAGTAATGGTAGAACAGGCGCCGCACGGTGTTGCGCGCGTGCGCGATGCTGAAGCGCGCAATCACGCTCTTCAGCCTGATGCCGCTGTGCTCGCCGGCATACCGGGCGTCGATCGGCACGTCGCGCACGACGGCGCTGACCAGCCCGAGCTGATGCAGCATGTCCGACTCGAAGAAGTACCCGTGCGCGACGCGCTCGAGCGGCAGCTGCTCCGCGACCGACGCGTGGATGGCGGTGTAGCCGTTCGTTGGATCGAAGATGTCCCAGTAGCCCGTCGAGAATTTCGTGACGAACGACAGCGCGGCGTTTCCCACGATGCGCGCGCGCGGCATCCGGTGGATGTTGGCCAGGCTGTGGAAGCGGTTGCCCTTCGTATAGTCGGCTTCGCCGCGCAGGATCGGGCCGACCAGCCGCGGCACCTCCGCCGGATCCATCTGCCCGTCGCCGTCGATCTTGACGATGACCGTCGCGTCCTCGGCGATGGCCGCCCGGTAGCCGGTGATCACGGCCGCGCCCACGCCGCGATTGACGTCGTGAACGATCACGCGCACGCGCGGATCGGCGCACTGCTCCTCGACGAGACGTCCGCTCCCCTCCGGACACGCGTCGTCCACGACATAGATCGCCGCGCACTCGGGGCCGATGGCCGCGATGACGTCCAGAATGTGGCGCCGGACGCGATGGCACGGGATGACCACGGCGACGCGCCAGGCCTGTTGCTCCGACTGGAGGGCGCGACCGACCGGAAACGGGTCGCCGGTCATGCGGCCGGTGCCCGGTAGAACAGCACGGTGCCCCGGTAGCCCAGCCAGATCCACGACGCGGCAAGCAGCAGCGCGGCGGCCGAGACGAGCGCCAGGGCCGTGGCCAGAGCCGCGCCGACAAGCCCATGCTGGGGAATGAGCATGATGTTCAAAACCACATTGATGCCGACGTACAGCGCCATCAGCACGCTCTGACGGCCGGGCAGCCCGCTCTGCAGCAGCAGCTGGTCGAACGGCACGAAGAAGGCGTACACCGTCATGCCCGCCAGCAGGATCTGCAGTGCCGCCACACCCTGCAGGAAGGCGGCATCGAACCGCGAGGCAATGAGAGGATAGCTCATCGCAACCGCCAGCGCAGCCATGGCGCAGGCAGCGCCCCCGGCCAGCGAAAACCGCCGGATCCGGCTTGCCGTCGCGGCCCTGTCTCCCCGTCCGGCGAGCTGCACCAGCGTGGGATACGCGACCGTCCGGATGACCACCGGAACCTGATACACCGCTTCGGCGAACAGCATCGCGAACGCGTAAATGCCGATCGCGCGGTCGGCGGCGAAATAGCTCAGCGCCAGCACGTCCACGCGCAGGTGCGTTTCGAGCAGGATGCCGTTGACCAGCCCGCGGCCGCCGAACGCCACATGACGGCGCGCCCAGGCGCGGCACTCACGCGGCGCAGCCCGCCCGGGGCGTACCGCCAGCAGGAGGCACGGCAGCAGGACGAGCTCCGCGGCGGTGAAGATGCCGCCGACGGTGTACACCGGCAGGCCGGGCAGGACGATGGCCGCGGCGGCCGCCAGCACCAGGCCCGCGCGCAGCAGCTGCATCAGCGCATAGCGGCGCAGCTGGCCGCGCCCGTTGATGGCGCCGAACAGCACCTTGTTGAGGGCGAAGAAGAGGATGCCGGGAGCGACGAGGTACAGGCCGGCGCGCACGTCGGCGCTGCCTGCGAGCGATCCCAGCCGCGCCGCGCCCGCGGCGAGCAGCGCCGCGGCGAGCACGCCGGCGAGCGCGACCATGACGAGCGCGCCCGCCAGGATCGGCGCGTCGGGCGCGCCCTCGCGTCCTGCGACATGCTTCTGCGTCGAGTCGTGGATGCCGAACGCGGCGGCCTGCGCGGCAATCACGTGGACGGCATAGAGCTGGGCGAAGACGCCGAGCGCGGCGGCGCCCATGCCCGCGGCAATCATCATCGTGATGATGCCGCCGGCGCCCGCCGTGGCCGCGAGCGCGCCGAAGTTCCAGGCGATGTCGCGGCGCATGCGCGGAGCGGGCGGCGCGGCGCTCATGCGCGCGGCGCGATCCTCGGAATCCGATCGATGCGCGACAGCACCTCCTCGAGGTTGAAGCCGATGACGCGCGCGAACTCGCGCAGCTCGCCGAGCCTCGGCACGTTGTCGACGGCGGCCAGCGCCTCGCCCGTCGCGCGATCGATCACCCCGTCGCGGATCTGGTGGCTGCGGAAGACGTCGAACTCGCTGAACCCGGCAAGGCGGTAATAAATGTAGTTGATGAAGGCCGTATAGCCGTCGCCGATGCGCCACGTGTTGTTCGACTCGGGCGACGTCTCCCACGCGTACTCGTCGCGGAGCGTGCGATCGATCGTCGCCTCGTCCCACGGCTCGTACGTGTAGAGGTACAGGAAGTCGTCGACGCCCACGAATGTCTCGTAGAACGACTTCAGGCTGTTGACGAGCGACTCGTTCAGATAGCGCGGGTTGGCCGCGAACTGCGCCGCGTAGTACATCGCGAGCCGCGCCTTCTTCGCGGTGGCGAGCCCGAAGAGCCGGTTGTTGTAGTTGTTCTCCTTCACGCCCGCGAAGCCCGCCTTGAACGGCGTGCGCTCGAGATCGTTGCCCGCGCAGAAGACGACGAGCCGGATGCCCGTTTCGCGTTTCAGCGCGCGCGCGTGGCTGTAGAAGAACTTGTCGCCCGCCATGATGAGCGGCACCATCCCGAGCCGTGGCCGCGCCAGCCACGCCTCGATGTTGCGGCGGATGTAGCGGCGCTGCGCCGCGATGTCGGCCGCGCGAATCACGTGCTCGATGCCGAGCTTGCCGCAGATGCGCGCCTGGTTGCGGCGCGCGAGATCGGTCACCAGACCCCAGTCGTAGGTGAACGCCAGCGGCGTCATGCCGAGCTCGGTCTTGAGCAGGTGCAGGCCGTACGAGCTGTCGCGCCCGCCGCTGAAGCCCACGATGCAGTCGGGCGAGCCGTCGCGGCTCCTGAACGGCGCAAGCGCGTCGACGAGGGCGTCGCGACCCGCGACGACCTGCGTGACGTGCTCGTGGCAGTGATTGCAGACGCCGTCGCGATCGAACGTGATGAAGGGATACGTCGCCGGCAGGATGCACCGCGTGCACCGGCGCACGGGCGCCGGATCGTGCGTGCGATCGACGACGGGACGGACGACAGGCGCGGCCTGAGAGGTGCTATGTGCTGCGTGCTGGGTGCCAAGTGCTATGCGCTCGGTGCCAGGTGCGCGGAGGTCGATCTGCTCGACACGCCCCGTGGCGATGTCGATCGTCACGGCGCGGCCGGGGGTGAGCTGCGTCATCGGCGCATGCGCATCGCCGAGATCGCCCGCGCGCAGCACCTCGCGCAGGATGTGCGCCTCTGAGGCGAACAGAAACGCGCCGCCCTCGCCGCCTCCCGTGTAAAAGATCGACCCCGTGTTGGTGGCAAGCGCGAGCGCGTTGCGCTGCCGCGCGAACATAGCGATCGACGCTTCGCCTTCGAGCAGGCCGTACGTCCGCCGCAGGGCGTCCGGCATGCCGGCGCCCGCCGCGAGCTCGGCGCCGATGGTGCGGAACAGCACCGCCGAATCGAGCGCGGCGTCCTCGTCCTCATCGCGCCGCCGGCCGTCCGCGCCCGCGCGCGCCTCGATCATCGCGTCCGGGTTGGTGACGATGCCGTTGTGCACGCCGACGACCTCGTCGAGCAGCACGGGCTGATTGTTGTGCTCGAGAATCTGCGTGCCGTTGGTCACGAGCCGGCAGTGCCCGAGACCCGCCAGCTCGCCCGGCCCAGGTTCCGCGTCCGCAGGCAGGCCCTCGTCGAGAAAGCGCCGGAACTCAGGATGCTCGAGCACGAGGGAGGGCGCCATCGGGCGGCGGTACACCGCAATCTCGCGCGGCAGTACCAGCGCCACGCCGGTGGCGTCGCGGCCCCGCGCCTCCGACAGCGCGACGAACGAGCGGATGGCGCGCTGCAGGCGCGCGTGCTCGGGGGCGGTGCCAGGCGGACAGACGAAACCGAAGATCCCGCACATACGGAAAGATCAGGCGCGCGGCCGCGACCCGGGCTTCACGGCCGGCAGCCCCTGTTGGCAGAGCGGGCACTCGCCTTCCTGCCAGACCGGCAGCGCGAGCGTGACGAGCGCGTGATACGGCACCGCGAGCGAGGACTGGCCGCCGGACCGATCGATGATCGACCCGGCCACGACCACCTCGGCCCCGTGCGCCTTCGCGACGTCAATCGTTTCGCGCGTCGATCCGCCCGTCGTTACGACATCCTCGATGACGAGGAGGCGATCCTCGGGGCCGAGCGTGAAGCCGCGGCGCAGCGTGAGCGCGCCCTCCTGCCGCTCGGCAAACACGGCCCGCACGCCGAGTGCGCGCGCGACCTCATGGCCGATCACGATGCCGCCGAGCGCCGGCGAGAGCACCGCGGTCGGCGCGTGCGGGGCCACGAGCGCGGCCAGCGCCTGGCCGAGCGCTTCGGCATGCGCCGGGTGCTGCAGCACGAGCGCCGACTGCAGATAGCCGCTGCTGTGCAGGCCCGACGAGAGCCGGAAGTGCCCTTCGAGCAGCGCGCCGCTTTCCCGAAACAGATCGAGCACGTTCGTCATCGTCGGCGCAGGTTGTCTTCGAACAGCTTCAGGATGCGCTTGTACTCGTCGGCCCAGCTCGTCTCCTCGACGAAGCCGTGGTTCTCGACCGGATAGACCGCCAGCTCCCAGTTCTCCTTCCGCAACTCGATCAGCCGCTGCGCGAGGCGCACCGAATCCTGGAAGTGCACGTTGGTGTCGACCATGCCGTGCATGATCAGCAGCGCGCCCTTCAGGCCCGCCGCGTGGTAGATCGGCGAGCTCTTGCGGTACGCCTCGATGTCGGACTGCGGGATGTTGAGAATGTTCGACGTGTAGCCGTGGTTGTAGTGCGCCCAGTCGGTCACCGGCCGCAGCGCCGCGCCCGCGGCGAACACATCGGGCGTCGTGAACATCGCCATCAGCGCGATGAAGCCGCCGTAGCTGCCGCCGTAGACGCCGATGCGCTTCGGGTCGACCTTCTCGGCTGACACGAGGTACTTCGCGCCGTCGACGACATCCTCCAGGTCCTTGCCGCCCATGAAGCGGTAGATGGCCGTGCGCCAGTCGCGCCCGTAGCCGGCGCTCGCGCGGTAGTCGGGGTCGAGCACGACGTAGCCGCGCGACGCCAGCAGGTTGTGGAACATGTACTCGCGGTAGTAGCTGCTCCAGTATTTGTGCGCGTTCTGCAGGTAGCCGGCGCCATGGACGAACACGACCGCCGGCTTTCGCGGATCGCGCTTCGCGCCGATCATCTCGGGCGTGTAGAGCCGCGCATAGACGTCCTTGCCGTCGCGCGTCTTGTACGTCACCAGCTTCGGATCGATCCATTTGAACGACCGCCATTCCTCCGTCGGCGTCGTCGTCACCTGCGTGATGTCGGCGCCGGGGGCGAGCGTGGGCATCACGTACAGCTCGGGCGGCTTCGTCACGTAGCTGAAGACGTCGGCCGCGGCCGTCTCGTCGGGCGAGATCGTCAGGTCGTGGGCGCCGGTGGCCGTGGTGAGCGGCGTGCGCGCCCCGCCGTCGGCGCTCATCACGTAGACATGGCGCTCGCCGGGGTGCGCTTCGGTGGTGGTGAGATAGAACTTCGTGCCGTCGCCGCTCAGCCGCGCCTGGGCGATTTCCCATTGGCCGGAGGTGAGCTGCACCGGCTTCGCGCCGTCCTGCGCCACGTCGATCGCGTACAGGTGCATCCAGCCGTCGCGCTCCGAGAGAAACACGACGCGGCGGTTGTCGTTGAGGAAGGCCACGCCCGATCCGAATCCGCCGGCGCCGCTGCGGCCGGCGACGCCGCCGCCGCGCACCCACGCCTCGTCGTGGAGGTGATCGATGATGCGGGACTTGCCGGTCGCCGGATCGACCACGACGATCCAGCGGTCCTTGTTGTCGGCCGAGCGCACGCCCGCGCCGGCGAACGTCCCGTCGCCGGAGAGCTCGGGCATCGACCACGACATGCCGCGCTTGGGCTCGAGCGGCTCGGCCCACACGGCCTTCTTGTCCTGCAGATCGATGATGGCGAGCCGGCTGTGCGACTGCGCGTCGCCGACGTTGGTGCGCGTGGGGATCATCTCGGCGTAGGCGGAGTCGGTGACGTAGTTCGGCACGTCGGCCGTGCGTCCCTGCTGCGCGGGCCGTTCGGTCACCGTCACCCAGGCGTAGCGGCCATCGGGCGAGAGCTGGATGTCGCCGACCGATTGGCGCGCGCTGATCTCGAGACGCGGCAGCGCCTCCTTGTCGCGCTCGGCCTCGGCCTGCTTGCGGCGCTCGGCGCGCTGCCGGACGATGTCGAGCAGCTGCTGCTCCTCGTCGCGCAGCACGCGCTGGCTCTCGGTGAGCGGCGGATCGGGGCGGCGCGGGCCGATATTGGTGAGCTGCGTCAGCAGCGTGTCGCTGCCGTTGACCGACACCACGAACAGGTTGCCGCCCTGGACGAACGTGATCGCGGTGTCGTTGCGCGTCCATCGCGGGTTGCTTTCGTTGCCCTCCGTCCTGGTGATCTGGCTCCGCGTGCCGGAGGCACGATCGTAGAGGACGATGTCGCCGCGGTCGGTGGCCAGGAGGCGCCGGCGGGCGGCATCCCAGCGGCCACCGGCGGGCGGGGCCGTCCGGGCTTCCTCATCGGAAAGCTTCCGGGGCTCGCCGCCCTCGCGGGCGACGACGTACGTGGAGGCCTCCTTCTCGCCCGGTTTCTGCCAGCTGAAGTAGATCCGGCGCGAGTCGCCCGACCAGCGGATCGCCGACGGCGCGCTGCCGACCAGATCGGGGCCGCGCATGATGCTGTCGACCGTGAGCGGGAAAACGGATTTCGCGGCGGTCTGGGCCGGACCGGGCTTGCCCGCCGAAGCGCGAAGCGCGAAGGCGGGAGTTGCAGAACTGGGACGCTGCGCGTGCACGGACGCGAACAGCAGGAGGGCGAGAGCGGCGGTCGTTGAAACATTCCGTCGTGACATGCGTTAAACCTCTGTAAATGAAGGGGTAGTATATCGAGTCCGGGGTGCCCCGGTTCTTGCACAATCGGAAGCTGCCGGTCTTCCCCATTTCTTTTTCTGGAGCAATTCGCCATGCGGTTGGTGCGCTACACGCTTGTTTGTCTTTCCGGTCTCCTGTTCGCGGCGGTCACCCCGGTGTCTGCCCAGCAGCAGACGCCGCCTCCGCCGGCGGCCGTGGCGCCGCAGGCCGAGCCTGCCGGTCCGGTCAGGACGCTGTCGATCGAGGAGGCCGTCGAGCTCGCGCTCAGGAACAACCTGGGGCTGCAGATCGAGCGGCTGAATCCGCAGATCCAGCAGGAGTCGATCGCGCAGGCGCGGGCGGGGTATCTGCCCAGCCTTCGCGCGACGTTCGGCACGAGCGCCAGCACGATCGAACCGCAGGACTTCACGGAAGGCAGCGATGTGTACTCGAACGACTCCGTGTCGTCGCAGTTCACATTCATCCAGCCCTCCGTGCCGAAACTCAACACGAGCATTCAGGCGAGCTGGAACAGCGCGCGCAGCACGACGGGCCGTCTGGGCGCGGCGTTCAATCCGAACCTGAACTCACAGTTCAGCCTCAGCGCGGGCCAGCCGCTCTGGCGCGATCTCGTCATCAACCCGGTCAAGACGAACATCGAGCAGGCCGTGCTGTCGCGGCAGATTGCCGATATCAGCCTTCGCCAGCGCGTCGTCGGCACCGAGCGCAGCGTGCGTCAGGCCTACTGGAACCTGGTCGGCGCGATCGAGCGGCTGAACGTCGCCCGGCAGAACCTCGCGCTGTCGAACGAGCAGCTCAAGAACAACCGCGTGCGCGTCGAGGTGGGCACGATGGCGCCCATCGACATCATCGCGGCGGAGGCGGAGGTCGCCGGCAATGAAGAGGCCGTCATCGTGGCCGAAGCGGACATCCAGACGCGCGAGGATCAGCTGCGCATGCTGATTTTCGACCCGAGCCAGCCGGACTTCTGGACGGCGCGCATCCAGCCGAGCAACGCCCCGGTGATGGAAGCGCTGCAGGTGGACACGGACGCGGCGATCGCGGCGGCACTGGAATCGCGCACCGACATCGTGAGCCAGCGGCGGCAGCTGCAAATCGACGACCTGAGTCTCAAGCTCGCCAAGAACCAGACGCTGCCTGATCTCACGCTGAACGCGCAGATCAGCGGATCGGGCTCCGGCGGCACCCGCTTCTTCTTCCTCCCGGGCACTGTCATCGAGGAACGGCCTCCGGCCGAGCGGCCTTTTTCGGACGCGCTCGGCGACGCCTTCGGCTTCACATATCCGCGCTGGAGCGTGGGCGTCACGTATGCGTATCCCCTCGGCAAGGAAGCGGCCGCGGCGAGCTACGCGCGTGCGAAGCTCCAGCGCCAGCAGCAGGACGCGAACCTCAAGGGGCTCGAGCTGTCGATCGTGCAGCAGGTGCGCCAGGCCGCGCGCGCCGTTCAGTCCAATTTCCAGCGCGTGCAGTCGACGCGCGTGGCCCGCGAGCTCGCCGAAAAGCGGCTCGAGGCGCAGCAGAAGCGCTTCGACGTCGGCCTCTCCACGCTCTTCGAGCTCACGCAGGCCCAGCGCGACGTCGTGCAGCAGCGCAACAGCGAGCTGAACGCCGTCATCGCCTACAACCAGGCGCTGGTCGACTTCCAGCTCGTGCAGGTTGCTCCCCTCGGCGGGTTCTAACCCGCCTCGGAAGGGCAAAGGGCAGAGGGCAAAGGGCAGAGGAAAAGATAGGGCAGAGGGAAAAGGGTGAGGGTAGAGGCCCAAAGGGCCGGCCCCGCCCCGCCGCCGCTTTCGTCCCTTGCCCCTCTACCTTTTCCCTCTTCCCTATTCGTTCCTTTGCCCTCTGCCCTTTGCCCTTTGCCCTTAACAGGTATATTGCCGCCGTGGCAAAGGTGTCGGTCACCCTCATTTGCGTGAATGAGGCTGCGCACATCGAATCGGCGCTGCAGTCGGTCGCCTGGGCGGATGAGATCGTCGTGGTCGATTCGGGCAGCACGGACGGCACGGTGGACATCGCGCGGCGCTTCACCGGCAGGGTCGTCGTCCGCGAGTGGCCCGGCTATGCCGCGCAGAAGGAGCACGCGGCGTCGCTGGCGGCCAACGACTGGATTCTGTCGATTGACGCCGACGAGCGCGTGAGTCCGGAGCTGGCGGCCGAGATCCGCGGGGTTCTGGAACGGGAGCCGCGCGAGGCGGCATTCAGGATTCCACGCATGACGCGGCATTTCGGCCGGTGGATGCGCACCACCGACGCGTATCCCGACTATCAGGTGCGGCTCTACGACCGCCGCCGCGCGCGCTGGAAGCCGCTGCAGGTGCACGAGTCGGTCGCCGCTGACGGCCCCGTCGGCACGCTCCGCCACGATCTGCTGCACGAAGGCGACGAGACGATCGCCGAGCGCAAGACGAAACTGCGCCACTACGCGAGACTGTCGGCAGGCGAGATGCACCGCGCCGGCCGGCGCGGCGGCGCGCTCGCGCTGCTCCTCCATCCGCCGGCCGCGTTTCTGCGCAGCTACGTGCTGCGGCGCGGATTCCTCGACGGCCGCGCGGGACTCCGCGTCTCGGCGCTGCAGGCCTACTACGTCTACCTGAAGTTCGCGTATCTGAGAACACAGAACGCAGAACGCAGAACGCAGAATCGTCCTGATTAACCATGTTCTCGGTCCATGTCGACACGTCGCGCGCGTGGCATGGCGTGCAGAACCAGACCCTGCTCACGGTGCTCGGGCTCAGAGCGCTCGGCCACCGCACGTGGCTGGCCGCCAATCCCGAAGGCGAGCTGAAGCGGCACGCCGAGGAAGGCCTCGAGCTGCTGCCGATCGCGCCGCGCAGCGAGATGGACTTCGCCTCGGGCTGGCGGCTGTCGCGCGCGCTGCGCCAGCTGCGCCCCGACATCCTGCACGCGCACGATCCGCACGCGGTGGCGATGGCGTCGATGGCCGTCTCGATGGCCTACCCGCCTCCCTGCCCTCCGCTCGTCGCCTCGCGCCGCGTCGCCTTCCGCATCAAACGCAACGCGTTCTCGCTGTGGAAATACCACCAGGTGAACCTGTTCCTGTGCGCGTCCGAGGTCGTGCGGCAGCACCTGATCGCCGACGGCATCCCGGCACGCCTCACGACAACAGTGCATGACGGCATCGACCTGCGCCACGTCGACGCGTCGCCGCCGGTGGATCTGCACGCCGAGCTCTGGCTGCCGCACGGCGCGCCGATCGTCGGCACCGTGGGTGCGCTCGTGCCGCACAAGGGGCACCGCCATTTCGTCGCGGCCGCGGCGCGCGTCCTCCGTAAAGTGCCCGACGCGCGCTTCCTCATCGTCGGCGAAGGGGACGAGCGGCCGGCGCTCGAGGCGCAGATCCGGCAGCTGAAGCTCGAGAAGCACGTCATTCTCGCGGGGTGGCGGCCCGACGTGCTGTCGGTGCACAAGGCGTTCGATCTGTTCGTGCTCAGCTCGGTGACCGAAGGGCTCGGCACGGCGCTGCTCGACGCCATGGCGTGCCGGCGCGCGGTCGTCGCGACGCGCACCGGCGGCGTCGACGAGGCCGTGGACGAGGATCGCACCGGCCTGCTGGTGGAGCCGCACGACGAGCCTGCGCTGGCGCGGGCGATCATCACGCTGCTCGGCGACGAGCCGGCGCGCCGCCGCATGGGCGAGGCCGGCCGCGCGCGTGTGGAGGAGAAGTTCTCGGTCGAGCGGATGGTCGCCGACACGCTCGACGCGTACGAGCGGGTCACGAAAATGGGGACAGACCCGAATTATTCGTTCCAGGGTGCCTGAATAATTCGGGTCTGTCCCTATTTTCGTGGCAGCGCCATGAATCTCGGGCGGCAGCCGGCGCCGGCGCGCGGGCAGTCGTCGAAGGTCACGGCCATCGCGTTGGCCGAAAACCCGACACCGCGCGCCGCGCGCGAGCCGTCCGTCTTCTCGACCAGCGGCAGCTCGTAGAGCACGTGCCGCGCCGCGGCATCGATCACGACGAGCTTCTCGCCGTTCACCAGGACGCCGGCAATCGAGCCGTCGGGCGCCCACGCGATCTCGTGCACGCGGCCGGTGGCCTCGTCGAGCCGCCACAGCTCGATCTCCTCGCCGCCCGACGCGATCATCAGGCGCTCGTCGAGCGGCCCGAGTGAGAACCGGCGATCGACGCGAACGTGCGCGCCCGATCCGCCCGGCGCATCGGCGCGGATCACCGTGCCGACCGGCGCAGTGGCGCGGCCCGCGGCAAATCCGATGACGCCGGCGATTGGCAGGCAGACCAGGAACGCCAGGATTCGGTTCGACACTCAGGCAGCCTTTCGTTTGGAACGCTGCTTCGGGTGACATACACCCGCCAGCTGACAGATCATCCGCTTGCCCGCCGAAGCGCTTCGCGAAGGCGGGAAGCGACAACCGCCCATCATGCCGAGATGGCAGAGGCTGAAGTCGTACTTCACGGGATCGGCCGGATCGAGCTTGCGCAGCGACGCCGTGATGTCGGCTGCCATCTTCCAGCCCGGGCTTTGAAACTTCGTGAGCTTCAGACACCGGCCGACGCGGATGATGTGCGTGTCGAGCGGAATCACCAGCTTCGACGGCGGCACCGACGTCCATCCGCCCGGATCAACGCCATCATTACGCGACATCCAGCGCAGATAGAGGTTCATCCGCTTGCAGGCCGAGCCGGAGGACGGGCGGGGAAAAAAATAATACGCGCCCGGGCGCGCGGGCGTTGGCGTGAACCCGGCGCGCCCGTAGACCGGCCGCAGATCGACTTCCCTCGCCCGCGCGCTGAATCGCTCGATGGCAGGGCCCACATCGACGTCTTCGTCGCGCATCCCGGCCGCGAACGCCTTCTCCAGCGACCCGAACTCGCGGATGAACGTCCGCAGGATCCACAGCAGCGCGACGAAGTCGTCGCCGCGCGTCCAGCGATGCACGAGCGGCCGCAGCGGCCCGCCGTGCTCGTCCGGATCGAAGCGCGCCAGAAACCGCGCCGGCCGGCTGCCGAGCACGTCGCAGATGGCGTTCGTGGAATTGACGACGCCGGCCACGCGGCCGAACGCCACGGCCGACGCAATGAAGCCGATGATCTCGCGATCCTCGACGCGCGGATATCTGCGCACGACCTGCACCGGATCGAACGCGGAATCAGGCGCGTTGAACGAATCGTAGAGCCGATCGAGCGCCGTCTTCAGGGACCGGGGTCGATTTACCATTTACAATGCCGCCTCAGAAAACCGTGATGGGTTCGCCCGCCCGGCACATAGGACACGCGTCGGCCGGAAAATTCTCCGGCGATTTGTACTCGGCCAGCGCGATGTTCGGCACCGACGGATCGCCGGCGGCCTCCATCCGGTCGTAGATCACCACGCTGGCGATCACCTGCCCGCCCGCCTTCTCGACCAGCGCCTTGCACCGCTCCAGCGTCGTCCCCGTGTTCCGCACATCGTCAGCCAGCAGCACGCGCTTGCCGCCCATCACGTCGGCGTAGAAGCTGCGCAGGCCGAGCTCGCCCTGATCCTCGGTGAACGGCGCGAAGCTGCACGGAGGATGACTGAGGCTGCGCCGGCCGTCGAGCAGTCCCGCGATCGTGTGCGCCAGCAGCGCGCCGCCCATGACGGGGCCGGCGACGACTTCGGTCTGTGTCGCGAGACTGTCGGGCAGCACGTCGAGCAGGTCCTGCGCGAATCGCCAGATCGTGGAGGGATGCCGGAACAGCTGGTGCGCGTTCAGATACAGCCTGCCGTGGAAGCCGTTGCCGTAGTCGAAGTGCCCGTCGAGCATGAGCACGTGAAACTGCTTCAGGTTGTCGAGCGCCTGGCGCCGCACTTCGTCTTTTCTAGACATGATCCTTCCAGGCTCCGCTCCAGCTCACGGCGCCGTTCACATACACGATACGCCCTCCGACGATTGTGGCGGCGGCCGCGCCCTTGAGGTCCCACCCGTCGAACGGCGTGTTCTTCGATTTCGAGACGAGCGCCTGCGCGTCAACGCGCACGGCCAGGTCGGGCGCGAGCAGCGTGATGTCCGCCACCGCGCCCTCGGCGAGCGTGCCGCCGCCGACCTTGAGGATGCGCGCCGGGTTCACCGACAGCAGCTCCACCAACCGCGACAGCGTGACAACGCCGCGGTGGACCAGACGATCGAAACAGAGGGGCACGGCCGTCTCGAGGCCGACGATGCCGAACGGCGCGCGGTCGAACTCGAGCGCCTTCTCGTCGGCGTGGTGCGGCGCGTGGTCGGTCGCGATGACGTCGATCGACCCGTCGGCGAGCCCCGACAGCATCGCGTCGACGTCGGCCTGCTCGCGCAGCGGCGGATTCATCTTCGTATTCGTGTCGTATCCCTCGAGCGCATCGTCGGTCAGCGTGAAGTGATGCGGCGCGACTTCGCAGGTGACCGTAACGCCGCGCGCCTTGCCCTCGCGGACGGAGCGCAGGGCGCTCGCGACGCTCATGTGGGCGACGTGGAAGCGCGAGCCGGTGAGCTCCGACAGCAGGATGCCGCGATCGACGATCAGCGTCTCGGCGACGGCCGGCAGCCCCTTGAGGCCGAGCATGGAGGAGCGCGCGCCTTCGTGCGCGACGCCGTCGCTCTTGAGTGAGGCGTCCTCGCAGTGGTCGATGACCGGCATGTCGAACATGCCGGCGTATTCGAGCGCGCGCCGCATGAGCAGCGCGCTGGCCACGGGCCGCCCATCATCCGAGATCGCCACACAGCCGGCGCGGTGCAGGTCGCCGATCTCGGCCAGCTGCTCGCCTTTCGATCCAATCGAGACGGCGCCAATCGGATACACGCGTGCGAGGCCGGCTTCGGCCGCCTTCGCGAGGATGTAGCCGGTGATGCCCGCCTGATCGTTGACCGGGTCGGTGTTGGGCATGCAGGCGACGGCCGTGAAGCCGCCGGCGACGGCCGACGCGGTGCCGGTGGCGATCGTCTCCTTGTGCTCGTGGCCCGGCTCGCGCAGGTGCACGTGCATGTCGATGAGGCCGGGCACGACGACGGCGCCGCGCGGCACCTCGAGCACGCGCGCCCCATCGGCGGGCAGATCCTGCCCAACCTTCACGATGCGTCCGTTGTCGACGAGCAGATCGCGTGCGCCGTTGAGGCCCGACGCCGGATCCACGACCGTGCCGCCCTTGAGAAGAAACTTCATCGCTCCGCTTCCTCGCTCCCGCCCGCCATGAGATACAGCACGGCCATCCGCACCGCGACGCCGTTCGACACCTGGTCGAGAATCACCGACCACCGGCCGTCCGCAACCGCCGAATCGATCTCGACGCCGCGGTTCATCGGGCCCGGATGCATGACGATCACATCCTCCTTCGCCCGCCGCAGCCGCTCTTCGGTGAGCCCGAACAGCGTGAAGTACTCGCGCAGTGACGGCAGGAACATCCCTTTCATGCGCTCGTGCTGCACGCGCAGCATCATCACGGCGTCGGCGCCCTCCAGGGCTTCGTCCATCGACACCGTCACGCGCGCGCCGTACTGCGCGAGTCCGGGCGGCAGCAGCGTCGCCGGGCCGCAGGCCCAGACCTCCGCGCCCATCTTCGTGAGCAGCAGCAGGTTCGAGCGCAGCACGCGGCTGTGCAGGAGGTCGCCGATGATGGCCACCTTGAGGCCCTCGAGCCGGCCCTTGCGCTCGCGAATGGTGTACGCGTCGAGCAGCGCCTGCGTCGGATGTTCGTGCGTGCCGTCGCCGGCGTTGACCACGCGCGCGCGGCAGACGCGCGACAGCAGGTGCGCCGCGCCCGACGAGGCGTGGCGCACCACGATGATGTCGGGCTGCATGGCTTCGAGGTTGCGGGCGGTGTCGGCGAGCGTCTCGCCTTTCGACACGCTCGACGTCGACGCCGCGAAGTTCAGCGTGTCGGCGCTCAGCCGCTTTTCGGCAATCTCGAACGACATGCGCGTGCGCGTGGAGGGCTCGAAGAAGAGGTTGACCACCGTGCGTCCGCGCAGCGCGGGCACTTTCTTGATCGCGCGGCCGCCGATTTCCTTCATCGCATCGGCCGTGTCGAGGACGAGCGCGATCTCCCCGGGCGAAAGGTCGGCGATGCCCAGCAGGTGGCGTCCGAGCAGGCTGGCGGGCGCGTCAGGCGATATGTTCAATGACCACCTCGTCCCTGCCGTCGATTTCCTGCAGCCGCACCTGCACGCTCTCGTCGTGCGACGTCGGCAGGTTCTTGCCCACGTAGTCGGGCTTGATGGGCAGCTCGCGATGCCCGCGGTCGACGAGCACCACGAGCTGAATCGCGCTCGGCCGTCCGAAGTCGATCAGCGCGTCGATGGCCGCCCGAATCGTCCGTCCCGTATAGAGCACATCGTCGACCAGCACGATGCGCTTGTCGTCGATGGAAAACGGGATCTCCGTGCTGCGGACGATGGGCTGGTGGCCGACGGGCTGGCGCATCAGGTCGTCGCGATAGAGCGTGATGTCGAGCGCGCCGGCCTCGATGGGACGGCCCGTTATTTCCTGGATGTTGGCGGCGATGCGCCGCGCGAGCGGCACGCCGCGCTGGCGGATGCCGACGAGGGCGAGACCGCCGGCCGACGAGGCGGCGAGGTTGCGTTCGAGAATCTCATGCGCGATGCGCATGAGGCTGCGCGAGATGCGTTCGGCATCCAGCGCGATGACCGGGGGCATGTGACCACCTCTTCGCGATCTCTCGGGATCGCGTTAAAGAGAAACTGGCCGATCGTAGCACACCGGCCTCACTCGTAGGACCGGATGTACGTGACCGGCCGTGCCGAAGTGAACGCTTTTGTGAAGAGGTCGGTGCGGGCGTAGCCGTCCATGTCGCGCGCGATGGGAAGGCCGAGGAAATAGAGCGCAGTGGGCGCCAGATCGACGACCGAGCCGCGCGGCAGCACGCCCGCGGCGACATCCGATCCGTAGGCGAGAAGGAAGCCGTCGGGCGCCCCCTCGTGGGTGCCCGACAAGTTCGGCTCGCCGAGCACGCGGGCGAGCGCGCGCTTGGGCAGCGTGACCGGCTCCATGCCGAAGCCCGACACCACGAGCAGCAGATCGCCGGGGGCGAGCCGCGCGATCTCGCGTCCGAGCTCGGCGTCGATGAACGCGTAATACCGATCGAGCACCGCGCCGAACTGCGCGATCTCCGACGGCGTCGCGCCGCCGAACAGATGCGGATCCGCATAGCGCAGGAACGTGTGGGCGACCGTGTCGAGGCCCTGGTAGCGCACGGCCCACACGCGCACGGGCGCCGCCGCGTCGAGCGCGCGCCCCGCCTCCGCATAGATGCGGTCCCACCGCACGGGCGTGACGCCGCCCGCCGGCGCGTCGGCCGGCAGCGCGGCCGGCAGCACCTCGGGCCAGGGGGTGAACAGCGATGCGTCGAACACGGCACCGGTCGCATCCGCGGCCGCGCGCGGCCACGCCGCCCGCGCGTGATCGGTGCGCAGCGGCGAGCTGGTGGTCAGGTGGAAGCGGTCGGAGATCAGGAACCCTTCGGTCGGCGACACCGGGAACGACACCGGCCAGCGGACGATGCCAGCGCGGACGTCGAGGGCCGAGAGCACCTCCCAGAGCGGCCGCGCCGTGAGGTCGGTGGACTCGACCGGCTCGGCCTCGACGTAGCCGAGGTGCACGAGCGCGTGCGCGAAACAATAGTCGGGCAGGATGTCGACGCGCGCCGCGGCGCCCCCGGCGCGGTAGCGGGCCGACGACCGTACCCCGTTCGACGGCGGATACTTCCCTGTCGCGGCGGCCGCCCAGACGGGCTCGGGCTGCGTCGGCTTGAGCGTGGCGAGGTCGAGCGTCGCGCCCCGCTCGAGCAGCCGCGCGAAATTCGGCAGGCGGCCGAGGCCGACGCGCTCGCGGATGAAGCCGAGCGACGCGCCGTCGAGCAGCACCATGCGCAGCGTGCCGCGGCCCGCCGGCGCGCCGACCGCCGCCGGACGCCGCCCCGCCACGGCGGGCGGCGGATCGACGAGCGAAGCGCGCACGGTCAGCGGCGCGGCAATCGACGCCGCGATGATCACCACGAGCACGGCGGCGGCCGTGCGCCCGCCGCGCCGCGCGAACGAATAGCGCGCGATCGCGACCGCCAGCAGCAGCAGCGCGGCCGCCGTCAGCGCCGCCGCGCCCTCGGCCATCGCGCGCGCCGCCGGCTCGCTCAGCACGGCGCGGAACCCCCGCAGATTGAGCCACGACCCGGCGGCGGCGCCGCCGGCCAGCAGCGCGGCCATCCACGCGAGCAGCCGCACGCTGATCCATGCGGGCGCCAGCGCGCGCGCCGCGATCAGATCCCGCGCGATGAGCAGCACGAAGATGCCGAGCGACAGATGAAGACCGTAGAACGACAGCATGACGCCGAACCATGCGGCGGTTTCCGCCGACGCCGCCGGCACCTGCGGATTCAGCTGCAGCAGCAGCACGGTGACATAGGTCGCCGCGAGCGCGCCGGCCGCGATGGCGTTGGTCAACATCCGCAGGTACCGCATGGAGCAAGGCCGAGAGGTATACTGCGCGATATGCCGGCCGATGTCGATGCTCGCGTGATCGAGAACCGGCGGCTGTCGTCCGACTACAACGTCCTCGAGTTTCACGCGCCGTCGATCGCGGCCGCGGCCGCGCCCGGACAGTTCGTGATGATCAGAACGGCCGGAGCGGGCGGCGCGCCGCTGCTCAGGCGGCCTTTCTCGATCTTTCAGGTCCTGCGCGACGGCTCGGGCGCGCCCGCGGGCATTTCGATCCTCAACAAGAAGATTGGCACCGGCACGTCGCAGATCTACGAGGCACGCGTCGACGCGGTCCTGCCCGTGCTCGGCCCGCTCGGCCGCCCGTTCGTGCCGCCCGCGTCGGGCGAGGCGTGGATGGTGGCGGGCGGCGTCGGCCTCGGGCCGTTCGTCACGCTCGCCGAGGCGCTGCGCGACGCGGGCACGCCCGCCACGCTGTTCTATGGCGCGCGCACCGCGGCCGACCTGCACTGCGCCGACCTGTTCCCGCCGCTCGGCGCGGAGCTCGTGGCCGCCACCGAGGACGGCACGCGCGGCGATCGGGAACGCATCACGGCGCCGCTCGAGCGCGCGCTTCGACAGGCTCAGGGCGAGCGCGAGCCCGGCGCCGGCGTCACGCTGTACGCCTGCGGCCCGACGCCGATGATGCGCGCCGTGGCCGATCTCGCCACCCGGTTCGATTGCCGCTGCGTCGTCTCTCTGGAACAGGTGATGGGCTGCGGCATGGGCGGCTGCTACAGCTGCGTCGTCAAGGTGCGCCAGCCCGATCGCCCGCGCTACGTGCGATCCTGCATCGACGGGCCGGTCTTCGACGCCACATCCGTGATCTGGGAGGAGCTGACGCATTGACGCCGGACCTTCGAGTGAAGATCGGATCGCTGACGCTCGCGAATCCGGTGATCGCCGCGAGCGGATGCTTCGGGTACGGCGTCGAGTACGCGCCCGCGATCGACCTGGCGTCGCTCGGGGGCGTCGCCGTGAAAGGCCTGTTTCTCGAAGAGCGCGACGGCCACGCGCCGCCGCGCATCGTCGAGACGCCGTCGGGCATGCTCAATGCGATCGGTCTGCAGGGCATCGGCGTGCACCGGTTCGTGCGCGAGAAGCTGCCGGAGCTGCGGCGCCTCGGCGCCACCGTCATCGTCAACATCTGCGGATCGACGCTCGACGAGTACGTCGAGGTGGCGCGCGTGCTGTCGGACGCGGAGGGCGTGGGCGCGCTCGAGCTGAACATCTCGTGTCCGAACATCAAGGAAGGCGGCATCCAGTTCGGGTGCAGCCTGGGCGGCACGCACGATGTGGTGGACGCCGTCCGCAAGGTCACGCGCCTGCCCGTGATCCCCAAGCTGACGCCGAACGTCACCGACGTCGCCTCGTTCGCGCGCGCGGCGGAAGACGCAGGCGCCGACGCAATCTCGCTGGTCAACACGTTCCTGGCGATGGCCATCGACGTCGAGACGCGGCTGCCAAAGCTCACCAACGTGATGGGCGGCCTCAGCGGCCCGGCGATCCGGCCGATTGCCGTGCGCATGGTCTATGAGTGCCGCCAGATGGTGAAGATTCCCATCATCGGCATGGGCGGCATCGCGTCAGCGGAGGACGCGCTCGAGTTCATGATCGCGGGCGCCAACGCCGTGCAGATCGGCACCGCGAACTTCACGCAGCCGTTCCTCTGGACGGGCGTCATCGACGGCATTTCGTCCTACATGGCGCGTCACGGGATAGCGACCGCGGGTGATCTCGTCGGCACCGTCGCGTCGCGCAGGCCTTCCGCGCCGGCGAAGGCGTCGGCGACCAGCGGATAAGCGATGAGCGATCGGATTCTCGCCGCCCTCGATGTTCCGGATGCGGCCGCGGCCCTCTCCATAGCCGGCGCGCTGCGGGGCCGCGTCGGCGGGTTCAAGATTGGCAAGCAGCTGTTCACCGCCGAAGGGCCGCCGCTGGTGCGGCAGCTCACCAGCCGCGGCGATCGCGTCTTCCTCGATCTGAAGTTTCACGACATCCCGAACACGGTGGCCGGCGCGGTGGCGAGCGCGGCCGCGCTCGGCGTCTGGATGGTCAACGTCCACGCCTCGGGCGGGCGCGCCATGATGACGGCGGCGCGCGAGGCGGCCGAGGCCGCCGCAGAGCATTCCGGCTCGCGGGCGCTGGTGATTGGCGTGACGGTGCTCACGAGCCTCGACGCCGCGGCGCTGCGCGAAACGGGCGTCGACGCCGAGCCGGCGGATCACGTCGTGCGCCTGGCACGTCTTGCGCGCGAGGCGGGTCTCGACGGCGTCGTGTGCTCGCCGCAGGAGATCGCGCTCGTGCGGCAGGCGTGCGGGGCCGATTTCCTGATTGTGACGCCCGGCATCCGCGGCGCGGGCGATGCGAAAGGCGATCAGGTCAGGACGGCCACGCCGGAAGGCGCGATCCGCGAGGGCGCCGACTACCTGGTGATTGGAAGGCCGATCACCGCCGCGAGCGATCCGGGTGAAGCGGCGGATCGCATCGCGGAGGCAATCGCTACTTCCCTGTAATCACGAAGTACCCGCGGCGGTTCTGCGCCCAGCAGCTCTCCGTTTCCTCACTGCAGAACGGCTGCTCCTCACCCTTGCTGATGGCCGCAAGGCGATCGGCGGCAATGCCGAGCGACACGAGATAATCGCGCGCGGCGGCGGCGCGGCGATCGCCGAGCGCCAGGTTGTACTCGTTCGTGCCGCGCGAATCGGCGTGGCCTTCGATCGTGATCCTGGTCGAAGACCAGCGCCGCAGCCACGCCGCATTGCCGTCGAGCGCGGCGCGCGCCGCGTCGGTCAGCGCGTAGCTGTCGTAGTCGTAGGCGACATGCGCGAGCGGCTGCTCCTGATTGAGCGCCTCGAGCGTCTTCGACGCGAAGATCTCGTCTTCGGTGGGCACGCGCGGCGGCTCTGGAGCGACGGCCGGCGGCGCGGGGGCCGGCGGCGGCGCGGGAGGAGGCGCCTCCTGAACGACCGGGGGCGGCGGTGGGGGCGCCGGCACGGGCGTCTTTTTGGCGCACCCGCCGGCGATGATCCCGGCCGCGAGTGCGGCCGCCCCGAAAACCTGCAGCTGTCTGAACCTTTTCACACATTCCTCCTGATGAGCTGCGATTATACGGCTGTTATGATCCCCGCGTGACCGCCGCCCCACATCTGCCGCCCGACGATGGCCGGATGTCGGCGCTGCTGGCGGCCACCGCGGAGGTCGAACGCGCCCATTTCTGGTTCCGCGGCTTCCGCCGGTTCGTCACGCCGATGCTGGAGGCCGCGGCGCGCGGCCGGCGCGATCTCGTCATCGCCGACTGCGGCGCGGGCACCGGCCACAACCTCCAGCTGCTCGAGCCGTTCGGGTCCGTCCTTGGCGTGGAGATCAATCGCACCGGCGCGCTCGTCGCGCGCGCGCGCGGCGAGCGGCGCATGATCTGCGGCACGGTGACGGCGCTGCCGCTCGGGACCGCGTCGATCGATCTCGCGACGTCGTTCGACGTCCTGTACTGCCTGCCCGACGCCGCCGAGCGCGCCGCGCTCGACGAGATGCGGCGCGTGCTGAAGCCGGGCGGGCGCATCGTCATCAACGTGGCCGCGAATCCGCGTCTTGCCGGCGAGCATGCCGAGCTCACGCACGAAGTGCGCCGGTACACCCGCGCGAGTCTGGTGGCCGCGCTCGACCGCGCCGGCTTCACGACGCTGCGCGCCACCTACACCAATGCGGCGACGTTTCCGATCGTGGCGGCGGTGCGCACGCTGCAGCGGCGCGGCCTGATGCGCGGCAGCGGCGATCGCGCGCGCGACATCCAGACGCCGGCGGCCCCCGTCAACGCGGCGCTCACCGCCGCGCTCGCAATCGAAGCGCAGCTCCTTCGTCTTGTCGACATGCCTTTCGGCAGTTCCCTCCTCGCGCTTGCTGAGCGAGACTGAGAAAGGGCAAAGGGCAGAGGG
>DATKDT010000160.1:0-18817 GCA_035512575.1 Vicinamibacterales bacterium
GGGGCGAGTCGCGCCCCGCTGGAGCTGCCCGGTCGCTCCGACGTCCTTGTTACGCCGTCGCGCTGGAACACGGCACGCCGCCCGCTCGACGACCCGGCGCCTGACGCGAGCGTGAGGGCGGCCGTCTGCCTCGGCGCGGAGGCGCACGGTGCGGGGCTGGTGAGGGTACCGGGGACAGGTCTTGAACTGCAAGACCTGTCCCCGCTAAAGGCGCGACCGCTCTGTGGCGCGCCCGCACCTCGGACGCGCTCAGCAACCCCGCACCGTGTGCCGACGTCTCGCTCGCCGCGGCCGCCGCGACGAGGTGTGCGTGACTACAGACCTGTGAAAACCGCGCTAACGTCCCCACGCCCCCACCGTTCACCTTAACCACCCCACCCACCTACCCACGTACCCACCACGTGCGCTTCGATCTAAAACCCCCCGCCGCCACCGCCGCCCGATCCGCCGCCGCTCGACCCGCCGCTGAAGCCGGAGCCGCCGCTGCTCCGGGTGGCCGACGCCATCGCGCTCGCCGCCTGCGTCGACATGCGCCCGAGACTGCCTGCGAACACGGTGGGCCGGAACGCCGGCGCGCCCTCGGAGCCGGTGTACCAACTGGGCGACTGATGGTAGATGCCCTCGAACGCCTTCGCCCAGGTGTCGGCGACATTCAGCGCCATCGCGTACGGCAGGTACCGCTCGAACATTTCCGGTGTCCTGATCGTGCGCTCCATGCGATCGGCCTCGACCCGCGACAGGAACTCCTGGAACCCGAGCACGTGCTCCACTTCCCGCGTGCCACGGATCGTGCGCGACGGCATGAACCACCCGAACACAACAATGATGAGTCCCGACAGAATGCCGGCGACGATGCCGGCCACCGGCTGCATGCCCCAGGCCGCCATGGTGCCGGCACCGGCCCCCGCGATCGCCAGCCCGATCATCACGCCGGCGGCGCCATAGAGCACGCGGACGCGATCCGGCCGCCCCGTGTAGAAGCCCCTCGTGACCAGCATCGTGTACAGGTCTTCGCGCAGACCCGGCAGATGCTTGTAGAACTTGTCCTTCAGATCCGACAACTCGACGGACTCGAGCGTGCCCCCGAACATCGCCGCCAGCAAATCCCGCTCGTGCGCCCCGAGGCCCGCCCACGACTCGCGCGGCTTCTTCAGCGAGAACCGATAATCCTTGTTCGAAAGCAGCCCGAAGAGCGACTCGTTCTTCGTCTCTTCGATGTGCAGATATCCGCGCACGGCAAGGTCAACGATCGTCGCGGTGATGTCGCGCATGTCGGGCTTGCCGTCGACGAGCGTCCCCAGTTCCGCCGGCGTCAGATGGCCGGGCGGCTCGTACCTGGTGACGATGGGCGCCAGCTCCGGATCGCGGCCGCGCGCGCGCCACAGCCACCACATCCCGGCAAACACGAATGGCGGGATCGCCAGCGGCAGGTTGCCGTAGACCACGTCCGCCGCCTTGTCGACCGCCGTCGGCCGATGCACGACGCCAGGATTCCATCCGACGACCACGGTCAGGCCCTCGCGAAACGCCAGGCCGCGCGTCGTCCGGACCTCCACGCGGCCCGCCTCCACGGACGTGCCGGCCTGCTCCGTGGATCCATAGGCACCGCGAAAGGCCGTTGCGCGTATGCCCGACGCCCCGTCCGGCAGCCGCACGTCGGCGGCGACCGACTCGATCGGCACGTCCCACTCGTCGCCGGTCACATTCCAGTACAGCTCGTCGTGCTCCTCGAAGAACCGCAGGCCGTTCGTGACGCGGTAGCGCACCTTCACCGTCTTCGTCGCGTCGACCGCGCCCGGCACCCAGATTTTCAGCTTGCGATAATGGCGCTCGTGGCTGCTCTCATACCGCAGCGCGCGGCCGGCCTCGTCGGTCACCGACTCCACGTCGAGGCGCAGTGTGTAGTTCAGGCCCTGCGGCGACTTGTACTGGACGGGAATGGTCCGGTAGAGTCCGTTCCACGAGCCCGTGTACCGCGGGCGGATCGTCTCCTCGACGACAATCGTGCCGTCTGCCGCGACGGCGATCCTCGCGTCGAAGCTCTCGATGACGAGCGTGCGCTCGGCCGCGGCCGGCGCCGCCGCCAGCAGGAGCAGCACGGCGAGCCAGGCGACCCGGCGAGGCATTAGAACTTCACCTCCGGCACCTGCGCGTCCGCGTCCGGAATCTGGAAGAACTCGCGGGTCCGGAAGCCGAACAGGCCCGCGACGATGTTGGAGGGGAACTGCTGGATGCGGGTATTGAGGTCGCGCACCACCGCGTTGTAGTAGCGGCGCGCGTTCTGGATCGCGTCCTCCACCTGCGTCAGGGCCGTCTGCAGCTGCGAGAAGTTCTCGGCCGCGCGCAGCTGCGGATACGACTCGGCCAGCGCGAACAGGCCGCGCAGGGCCGAGGTCAGCACCCCTTCGGCCTGGCCGCGTTCGGCGGGGCCGGCGCCCTGCACCGAGACGGCACGCGACCGCGCATCGACCACGGCCTCGAGCGTCTGCCGCTCGTGCGCCGCGTATCCCTTCACCGTCTCGACGACGTTGGGAATGAGATCGTGCCGCCGTTTGAGCTGCACGTCGATGTCGGCCCACGCGTTGTCGCCGCGGACCTTCAGCTGAACGAGTCCGTTGTAGATGGCGATGACGCCCGCGGCGATCGCCAGCGCGGCCCCGACGGTCAGGATGGTCGTCATGTGTCTGCTCCTGGTCCGGCGCCGTGCGCGGCGCTCGCGGATTCGGGCATCATCCTACCGCCGGAGGCGAAGTGGGTGCGTGGGTACGTGGGTACGTGGCTGGGGTAGGTACGGTGGACGGTTCGCCCCATTCACCGCTGCTACTCCTCGTCGCGCCGGCGACGTCTGCGCGCGCCGCGGGGCGGGCGCTGGTCGGGCCGGGCGGAGCGACGCTTCGCTTCTGCCTGCCTTCGCAAACTGAAGTACAACCCGCCCAGGACCCTCTCCAGTCGTTCGGCCAGCTTCAGCAAGTCGTCGATGTCCGTCTGTAAGTAGTGCCCCTTGGCCACACCGTCGGGCAGGCGCGTGCGCACTTCCTGCAGCGAGCTGCGCGCGTATTTCACGAAAACCGCTGGCCCTCGGCCGACTCGGACAGGACGTTTTCAATGAGGTGGCCGGTCTGAAACTGTCTGCCGGGCGAGGCTGCATCGACACCGGCGCCTGCCAGCCACCCCAGCAGCAGGCTCGTCGCGAGATTGAGCATGGAAATTGGGGAATACGCTTCATGCCGCGCTGCCGTTTCCGCCCGTCCGGCACAGGGCGCTGTCCGCGGCGGCGGCGAGCGCGGCCGTTATATAGTGACGCCCCATGAGCGACCCGGCCCCCCGCACGCGCATGAAGCTGCACACCAAGATCCTGCTGGGCCTGCTCGTGGGTCTCGCCGCCGGCGTCGCGACGAACCTCACGGTGGGGCCGGACCACCCGGTGGTCGAGCGAATCAACGCATGGGTGGCCGTCCCCGTGGGGCAGATTTTCCTGCGGATGCTGTTCATGGTCGTCATCCCGCTCGTCTTCGCGAGCGTGGCGCTGGGCGTGGCCAGCATCGGCGACATCCGCAAGGCGGGCCGCATCGGCGGCAAGACGCTCGCCTACTTCTTCATCACCACGGCCATGGCGGCGACGCTCGGCCTCGTCATCGTCAATCTGATGCGGCCGTGGGAGCGCGTCGCGCCCGAGACGCGCGTCGAGCTGATGGAGCAGTTCGCCGGCGACGCGGCGACGCGGATCGAGACGTCCCAGCAGCAGCGCTTCGGCATCCAGACGCTGATCAACATCGTGCCGCGCAACCCCATCGACTCGGCCGCGCGCACCGACCTGCTCGGCGTGATCTTCTTCGCGCTGCTCTTCGGCGCCGCGCTCACGCTGATTCCCGCGGCCACGGCCAAACCGATGATCGACGTGCTCGACGCGCTCAACGCCGTCGTGACGGCGATCATCCACTTCGCGATGCTGCTGGCGCCCTTAGGCGTCGCGGCGCTGATCTTCACGGTGTCGTCGAGTTTCGGATTCGAGCTGATGATTGCCGTCGCGGCGTTCGTCGTCACCGTCCTGCTGGCGCTGGCGGTGCACGTCGCGTTCACGCTGTCGTCGATCGTGAAGTTCCTCGTGCGCATGTCGCCGGTGATGTTCTTCTCGCGCGTGCGGGCGTCGCTGATCACCGCCTTCTCGACGAGCTCGAGCGCCGCGACGCTGCCCACGAACCTCGATGTCGCGCAGGAACAGCTCGGCGTGCCGCAGCGCATCGCCGGCTTCGTGCTGCCGCTCGGCGCGACGCTGTGCATGAACGGCACGGCGATCTTCGAGGGGATCACGGTCATCTTCCTGGCCGAGATCTTCGGCGTCAGCCTGTCGATCGGGCAGATGGCCATCGTGATGGTCATGTGCGTCGTCACCGCCATCGGCGCGGCCGGCGTGCCCGGCGGATCGATTCCCCTGCTGGTCGGGATCCTGACGATGTTCGGCGTGCCCGGCGAAGGCATCGCCATCGTGCTCGGCGTCGACCGCATCCTTGACATGTCGCGGACGACCGTCAACGTGTGCGGCGACCTGACCGCCACGATCTGGCTCGCGCACAGCGAAGGCGTGTGGTCGGCAGACCAGATTCCGGAGCCGGGGAAGAAGCTCGTCGGAGCGAAGCCGTAACGCGGGTTTGGCGTTATGATGCCCGGAACGCCATGACTCTCAACCTCAACATTAACGGAAGAGCCGTCTCCGTCGACGCGCCGGCCGACATGCCGCTGCTCTGGGTGCTGCGCGACATGCTCGACCTGCGCGGGACGAAATACGGGTGCGGCACGGGCCAGTGCGGCGCGTGCACGGTGCACCTGCGCGGCCGGGCCGTGCGCTCGTGCCAGGTGCCGGTGTCGGCGGCGGCCGGGGCGCCGGTCGTCACCATCGAAGGGCTCTCGCCCACCGGCACACATCCCGTCCAGGTGACCTGGAAGGAACTGGACGTGCCCGAGTGCGGCTACTGCCAGGCCGGACAGATCATGAGCGCGGCGGCGCTGCTGTCGCTGTCGCCGAAGCCGACCGACGCGCAGATCGACGCCGCGATGAACGGCAACATCTGCCGCTGCGGCACCTACAACCGCATTCGCGCCGGCATCCACAAGGCGGCCGCGCTGGCGGCAACCGGTAGCCAGGGAGAGACGCCATGAGTCCCCTCGCGGTCGATCGCCGCGCATTCCTCAAGGTCTCCGCGCTCGCCGGCGGCGGGCTCATGATCAGCGCGTATCTCGAGCCGCTCGCGGACCTCGCCGCGCAGGGCCGCCAGCCCGCGCCGCCGCTCGTGCCGAACGCGTTCATCACGATTGCCCGCGACGGCAAGGTCACCATCATCGGCAAGAACCCGGAAATCGGCCAGGGCATCAAGACCACGCTGCCGATGCTGATTGCCGAGGAGCTCGACGTCGACTGGAGCACGGTCATCGTCGAACAGGGCGACCTCGACGCGAAGTACGGCCAGCAATTTGCCGGCGGCAGCACGGCCGTGCCCGCCAACTACGACGTGTTGCGCCGCGTCGGCGCCGGCGCGCGCCACATGCTCGTGGCCGCGGCCGCCGCCACGTGGGGCGTCCCGGCCTCGCAGCTCACCACCGCGTCGGGGCGCGTCATCCATGCCGCGTCAAACCGCTCGCTCGGCTACGGCGAGCTGGCGGACAAGGCCGCGGCCCTGACGCCGCCCGATCCCGCCTCGCTCACGCTGAAGGATCCATCGACGTTCACGATCATCGGCCAGCGCATTCCGGGCGTGGATCTCGACGCCATCGTCACCGGCAAGCCGATCTATGGCACCGACACCGTCGTGCCCGGCATGCTCTACGCCGTCTTCCAGCGCTGCCCCGTCTTTGCGGGCAAGGTGGCGACGGCCAATCTCGATCACGTGAAGACGCTGCCGGGCGTGAAACACGCCTTCGTCGTGGAAGGCAGCGCGACGCCCGGCAATCAGCTGCTCGGCGGCGTGGCGATCGTTGCCGACAGCTGGTGGCAGGCGCAGACGGCACGCGAGCAGCTGCAGGTCACGTGGAACGAGGGGAAGGCGTCGGCCGACAGCACGGCGTCGTTCGACACGACGGCTGCGCAGCTTGCCGCGAAGTTCCCGACGGCGCCGACGCGCGCCGACGGCGACGCCGAGGCCGCGCTTGCGGGCGCGGCCACGGTCGTCGAAGCCGCGTACGCCTATCCCTTCCTGAACCACGCGCAGATCGAGCCGATGAGCGCGACGGCGCACGTCAAAGACGGCAAGGTCGAGATCTGGGCCGGTACGCAAACGCCGGACGGCGCGCGCGGGCTGGTGGCCAGAACGCTCGGTGTCGAGCCGGCGAACGTCGCCATCCACATGGTGCGTATCGGCGGCAGCTTCGGCCGCCGTCTCTACAACGATCACATCGTAGAAGCCGCGTGGATCTCGAAGGAGATTGGCGCACCGGTGCAGGTGCGATGGACGCGCGAAGACGACATGGGCCACGACCTGTTCAGGCCCGCCGGCTTCCACTTCCTCAAGGCCGGCGTCGACGCCTCGGGCAAGCTGACGGCGTGGCGCAACCACTTCATCACGTTCACGATCGACGGCGAGCGCGCGACGGCATCCTCGGGGATGTCGGCCAGCGAATTCCCGGCGCGGTTCGTGCCGAACTACAGCCTCTTCACCTCGATGATCCCGTTCGGCGTGCCCACAGGCGCGATGCGCGCGCCGGGCAGCAACGCCATCGCGTTCGTCAGCCAGTCGTTCATCGACGAGCTCGCGCACGCGGCGAAGCAGGATCCGCTGGCGTTCCGGCTGGCGATGCTGTCGGGGCCGCTGGTCACGGGCGGCGCCGCGCCTGGCCGCGGCGACTGGAATCCAGCGCGCATGCGCGCCGTCCTCGAGCTGGTGCGCGACAAGTCGGGCTGGGGCACGCGCACGCTGCCGCAGGGCACGGCCATGGGCGTGGCGTTCCACTTCAGCCACGCGGGCTACTTCGCGGAAGTCGCCGAGGTGGCCGTCGACGCGTCGAAGCGCGTGAAGGTCAACAAGGTCTGGGTGGCCGGCGACATCGGCCGCCAGATCGTCAATCCGCTGAAAGCGGAGGCGCAGGTCGAAGGCTCGATCATGGACGGGCTGAGCCACCTGATGTCGTTCGAGATCACGATCGAGGGCGGCCGCGCCGTGCAGCGCAATTTCGACGAGTACCAGCCGGTGCGCATGCGCCAGGCGCCGCGCGAGATCGAAGCGCACTTCGTGACGAGCGACAACGACCCGACGGGCCTCGGCGAGCCGGCGCTGCCGCCGATTCTGCCCGCCGTCTGCAACGCCATCTTCAGCGCCACGGGCACGCGCGTGCGCTCGCTGCCGCTGTCGAAGCACGGATTCCGATGGGCGTGAAACTGATTGCGTGCGTGATTGCGGGCGCCGCGGTGGCCGCGGCGGCCCAGAGCGGAAGCACGGCGCCACAGACGACGCGCGACAAGGTCTATTCGAAGGCGCAGGCGGCGCGGGGCGCCGCGACGTACGAGAAGCTCTGCGCCTCGTGCCACGACCCCGCGAAGGCGGCGGCCGGAAAGGATCCTGGGCCCGCGCTTGTCGGTGAGAAGTTCGTGGGCGAGTGGCTCGACCGCACGCTCGGCGGCCTCATGGAAACGACGCTGCTGACGATGCCAAACGACGGATCGGCGGTGCTCTCGGAAAGCGACACGGCGGACGTCATCGCGCACATCCTCCAGGCCAATGGCTACGCTGACGGCCCAGCCGATCTGAAGTACGACGCCGGCAAAGACATCGTCATCGTCAAGTAGGCCCGTGGGAGCCATCGCCATCGTTCCCGCGGCCGGCAGAGCCGAGCGCTTCGGCGGCGGCAAGCTGATCGCGGACATCGGCGGCGAGCCGCTGCTCAACCGCACGCTGCGATCGCTGCTGGATGGCGGCGTCGGGCACATCGTCGTCGTGCTGGCGCCGGGCGCGACCTTCGTGACGGTCGACCTCCTCATGAACGACCCGCGCGTAGTGCGCGTCATCAATCCCAAGCCGGCGCGTGGAATGCTGTCATCGATTCAGATCGGCCTTGCCGCGGCGGACGGCGATCCGATTCTGGTGCTGCCCGGCGACATGCCGTTCGTCTCGAGCGCGACGGTCGCCGCGGTCCTGGCCGCCGCCGTCGAATCCGGCAGCATCGTCTCTCCGAGCTTTCAAGGCAGACACGGGCATCCGGTGGCGCTGCCGGCGCGAATGCGGGAAGACATCGTGCAGGCCGAATCTCCTTCTACACTCGCGCTGCTGATTGCGTCGCACGCCGGCGAACGCCGCGCGATCGACGTGGACGATCCGGGCGTGCTGCGCGACGTCGACACGGGGCAGGATGTGACGTGAGGCAGATCCCGCTTGACAACTGAACCACATGTGTCCTACTGTCATATGACAGTGACATGCTGTTCCAGCTCGATTTCAAGTCCGGAAAGCCCGTTTACCTGCAGCTGGTAGACCAGGTGCGCGTCGCGGCCGCGTCCGGCGGCCTTCGCGTCGGCGAGCCGCTGCCCGGCATCCGCCCGCTTGCCGTGGAGCTGCGGGTCAATCGCAACACCATTGCGAAGGCCTACGCGGAGCTCGAAAGCCAGGGGCTCGTCGAGACCATCCCCGGGAAGGGTTGTTTCATTCGGTCCGGCAACTCGCCTTTCAGGAAAGATGTTCGCCGCAAGCTCCTCGCCGAGACGCTCGACCACGCCGTCATTCACGCGCACCACCTCCGAATCGACAAGGCCGACTTCGTCAGGATTGCCGAGGAGCGCTTCGACGCACTCGAGGACAAGCGGGCCCGCGCCGCAGAGGTCTGATGCCATGAGCCACCACGCGCCAGCTATCGAGATCACGAACCTCGTCCGCCGCTACGGCCGCACCGATGCCGTCAACGGGCTCAGCCTCCGTGTGCCTGCGGGACGCTGCTATGGGTTCTTCGGCCGCAACGGCGCGGGTAAGACAACGACCATCAGGTGCTTGTTGAACCTGGTGAGGCCTACGAGCGGCGAGGCGAAGATCTTCGGCCTCGATCCCCGGCGCGACGAAGTCGCGGTCAAGTCGCGGATTGCGTATGTGCCGGATGCCGTCGCGTTCTATCCATGGATGACGGTCGCCGACACACTCGCGTACTTCGCGTCGTTCCGCCAGCGGTGGAACCGCGAGACGGAAAGTGCGCTCGTCGCGCAGTTCCGGCTCGATAGACAACAGAAGACGAGTCATCTCTCCAAAGGTCAGCGAACGCAGCTCGCGCTCATCACGGCCATCTGCCCCGAGCCCGACCTGCTGATTCTCGACGAACCGACCTCGGGCCTCGATCCGATCGTCCGCCGCGAGTTCATCCAGACGGTGATCGGCGCCTACCAGGAGGGCGATCCCGCGCGGCGAACCGTGTTCGTGTCGACGCATCTGATTTCAGAGTTCGAGGGCCTGATCGACGAGTTCACGATCATCGACGCGGGCAGGCACGTGCTCACGCTCGGCGCGGACGCGGCCCGGGAGCGTTATCAGAAGATTCACGCGCGCTTTGCCGCCGACCCTGGCCCCCTCGAGATGGACGGCGCGCATGTGCTCCGGCAGCACGGCCGTGAGATCGAGCTCGTCGCGAACGGCAACACCGACGCCATTGTCGAGCGGCTGCGTGCGCGTTCGCCTGAAGTGCTGACGACGACCGCGATGACGCTGGAAGAAATCTTTGTCTCCACGCTTCAGCCGCAGGGAGCGCTGGCGTGATGACGATGGGGCCGTCAGTCGTGAAGGAGTTCCGGGCGCTGTTCCCGCTGTGGATCGCCACGCTCGCCACGATTGGGCTGGACGCCCTCACCGGGAACGACACGATCCAGCAGATTGCGGTGCTCGGCTATGCGTTCGGCAGTCTGGCCCTCGGCGCGTACGTGATCGGCCACGAGCACACGCACCGCACCATGGCTGTTCTGCTTGCGCAACCGGTCGACCGCCGCCGCCTGCTGCTGATCAAGCTCGGGGTGTTGACGCCAATGCTTGCGCTCTTGAGCGAGGCCTTCTGGCGCATCACGCTGAGCGAGTTCGGCGAACCGCGGCCGGGCCTCGCGCTTGCCCTCCTGCCGGCGTTGGGCGGGCTGTGCGTGGCGCCGTGGCTGACCATGCTCACCAGGAACCAACTGGGCGGCATGATGCTCACCGGCCTGGTGGGCGGATGGAGCTTGATCACGATCACCGTGCTCACGGCGAAGCTCTCGGACCTGGATTTCGATCAGGCGGAACAGCTCGGCCTCGCGATCTGGGTGCGGGTGATGTACGGGTTCGCCGCGGTGTCGGCGGTTTTGGCCTGGCCGACGTTCATGCGCCTCGAAGCGATCGAGGGCGCCGGCCCGGCGATCCACCTGCCGCGATGGTTTCGCCGGACGCCAGGCGCAGGCGGCAGTCATCCGGTGTGGCTGCTCATCGCGAAGGAGCTTCGCCTGCAGCAGTTGACATTCGTCATGGCCGTTCTCTTCATCGTCGGCGAGACGATCAGGTCCGTTCTAGAAACGAGAGGACTCGTGCCGCCAGGCGGCGCCGTCGGAGACGTTCTCATCCCGGTGTACTTCGGCGCGGTCGCACTCGTCGCCGGCTCGCTTGCGAGTGCGGAGGAGAGACAGTTCGGGATGATCGAATCGCAGCAGCTGTTGCCCATGAGTGGGCGGCAGCAGTGGGCGATCAAGGCGGGCGTCGCCGTGGTGCTGGCGCTGCTGCTGGGCCTCGGCCTGCCGGCGGCGCTGATCTATGCGCGCGGATCCGGAGACGTGCTCGCTGCCCTGTCTAACGCGGGACCGAGTGCGCTGGTGATTGTGGCGCTGACGGTCTGCGGTCTGTATGTGTCGTCATTGTCCAGCAGCGGCGTCCGGGCGCTTGCACTGACTTTTCCGCTTGTTGCCGCCGCCTACATCCTCTGGGTGTCTATCGCGGTAGCCGTGTCGCGCTTCCTGCAGTCATTCCACGCCATCGACGAACTGGCCCTCACCGTGGCCGGCGTAGGCTTCACCGCGCTGCTCCTTTGGTTTGCGGGCGCCAATCACCGCAGGACCGATCGAAGTGTCACACGCGTCGTGTGGCAGATCGGCTGTGCGGCGGCGGCCATCGCAATCGGCCTCCCGCTCGTCAGCGCGATCCTGGTCTTGACGGTCTGACGCGCCCCACCCGCGGCCGGCTCTGCAGACGAGCCCGGTGTGGAAGTAATCTGTAAGCCATCGTGATATCCCTCTACCGCCGGATGGCCGAGCTCGAGCAGGCCCGGCGGCCCTTTGCGGTCGCCACCGTCGTCCGCACGCACGGCAGCACTCCGCAGGTCGTCGGCGCCAAGCTGGTCGTGACCGATGACGACGAGCGCGGAAAGGTGGCTGGCACGCTGGGGGGCGGCTGTGTTGAAGCTGACGCGATCCTCGCGGCGCGCAAGGTGTTGCGCGAGGGCGGACGGTCGCTGCGCGCGTACGAGCTGACCGAGGATCTGGCCTGGAACACCGGTCTCGTCTGCGGCGGCACGATGTGGATTCTGGCCGAGCGCGGCGAGGACGCCCTGTCGAACGGCGGCGGCTCGGTGCTGCCTGCTCTGGTCAGCGCGACTGAAGGCGGCGCGCCGCTGGCCATCACGACACTGCTCCGCCGCGATGGCCGCGAGGTCGCGTTCTGCGGGCGGGCGTTCGTCGACGTGGACGGGCGCGTCTCCGGAACCTTCGGCCACGCCGCAACCGACGAGCGCGCCGCGGTCGAAGCCCTGCACCAGCTTCCCCACGGCACGCCTCGCGTCGTGGCGCTCGACGAGGGGCACGATCTGCTGATCGATCCTGTGGCGGGCAGGCCGCAGCTCGTCGTGGCGGGCGGCGGCCACGTCGCGCTGGCCATTGCGCGGCAGGCGTCGCTGCTCGATTTCGACGTCACGATTCTCGAGGATCGTCCCGAATTCGCCGATCCCCAGCGCTTCAGCGGCGCGCGCGTCATCGAGGGCGACGTGCCCGCCGCGATCGCCTCGCTCGACTACAGCTGGTCCAGCTCCATCGTGATCGCGACGCGCGGCCACAAGATGGACGCCGACTGTGTGCTGGCCGCCGTGAAGACCCGCGCGCGGTACATCGGCGTGCTCGGCAGCCGCCGTAAGACGGTTTTGCTCGAGAACATGCTGCGCGAGGAAGGCGTGGACGATGCGCGCATTCGCGCGATTCACGCGCCGATCGGACTCGATCTCGGCGGGCGCACGCCGGCGGAGATCGCGTTGTCGGTGCTCGCGGAAATCACGGCGCAGCGATATCAGGCGACGGGACAGCCGCTGCGGCTCAGGGGCTCCTCGTCGTGACAGAGACATCCCTCATTGAACGCCTCGCGGCGCTGCCGTCGCTGGCCGCCATGCCGCGCGCGCAGCTCCAATGGCTCGCGGCGCACGGCGCCATTCGCCGTTTCGAGCCGGGCGAAGTGATGTTCCCGAAGGCGCAGCCGATTGCCGATCTCTACGTCGTGCTGGCGGGCCGCTTCTCCATCAGCGTCTCGCGCGGCGGCGTGGCCCGGAAGGTCAAGGAATGGCGCGCCGGCGGTCTCACTGGACAACTTCCCTACTCCCGCATGACCAGCACGCCCGGCGAGACTCTCGCGGACGAGCCCGTGGAGCTCCTGCGGATCCCCGCCGCCGACGTGCCGGACATGACTCGCGCGTGCTACGAGTTCACGGCCCTGTGCGTGCACGAGATGGTCGACCGCGCGCGCCAGTTCAAGTCGGACGATCTCCAGCGCGAGAAGATGGCCTCACTCGGGCTGCTGGCGGCCGGTCTCGCGCACGAGCTGAACAACCCCTCGTCGGCCGTCGCGCGCAGCGCCAGGGAGCTGGAGGGCTGCCGTGCAGAGGCAATCGCCGCCTCACGCGATCTGGGCGCGGCGGGCCTGAGCGACGAACAGCGTTCGGCGCTGCACACGCTCGAAGGCGCCGCCGCACAGCGTCCGGCGCAGCCGCACGCCCCGCTGGCGCAGAGCGATCGCGAAGACGCCATCGCCGGCTGGCTCGATGCGCACGGCGTGGATGCCGGGCTCGCCGAGGCGTTCGCGAACACCGCGGTGACGGTCGTGCACCTCGACGCCGCGGCCTCGGCGCTCACGGGACCGGCGCTGCCGGTGGCGCTGCGCTACGTCGCGGCGGATGCGGCCGCGCGGCGCCTGACGGCGGAGATTGAGAGCGCCGCGTCGCGCATCCACTCACTCGTCGCGGCGGTGAAGACGCACACCTACATGGACCGCGCGCCGGTCGCCGAGCCGGTGGACGTCGAAGCCAATCTGGCCAATACGCTCACCCTGATCGGATCCAGGGCGCGCGCGAAGGCCGTGACACTGACGCTCGACGTCTCCCCCGATCTCCCGCGGCCCTGGGGCGTGGCCGGCGAGTTGAATCAGGTGTGGCTCAATCTCATGTCGAACGCCATCGATGCGGCGCCCGAACAGGGCCATGTCATCGTGACGGCCATGCCCGGCCGCGACTCCGTCATCGTCTCCGTCGTCGACGACGGCCACGGAATCCCGGAGGAGCATCGCGACCGCATCTTCGAGCCGTTCTTCACGACCAAACCGCCGGGCGAAGGCACCGGCCTGGGGCTGGATATCGTCCAGTCGATCGTGCGCAGTCATGACGGATCGATCGAAGTCAACTCCGCGCCCGGCCGCACCGAGTTCCGCGTCTGCCTGCCGGTGGCGCGCTAATGGTCAAACCCGTCCTGCTCGCCGTCGACGACGACCGTGAGGTGCTTGCGGCGGTCGAGCGGGATCTGCGCCGGCATTACCGGGCCCGCTATCGCGTCGTCTCCGCCGCGTCGGGCCAGGAGGCGCTGGAGGCGGTGCGCGAGCTGAAACGGCGCGGCGCCGCGGTCGCGCTCTTCCTGGTCGATCAGCGGATGCCCGTGATGGCGGGCACGCAGTTCCTGATCGAGGCGCAGAAGCTGTTTCCAGAGGCCCGGAAGGTGCTGCTCACCGCCTACGCCGACACCGACGCCGCGATCGCGGCCATCAACGAGATCGGCCTGGATCATTACCTGATGAAGCCGTGGGATCCGCCGGAGCAGCGGCTCTATCCGGTGCTCGACGACCTGCTCGAGGAGTGGGCCGCGAGCGTGCGGCTGCCGTACGAGGGCGTGCGCGTGGCGGGATCGCGCTGGTCGCCCCAGAGCTTCGTGACGCGCGACTTCCTGTCGCGCAACCGGATTCCCTATCAGTGGATCGACATCGACACCGACGCCCCGACCCGGGAGCTCGTGATGTCGACCGCCGGCGATCTTTCCCGCCTGCCGGTCGTCCTCTTTCCGGACGGCGGCCACCTGATCGCGCCGACGACCGCCGAGCTCGCGCAAAAGGTTGGTCTCCAGACGCTGGCGAAGCTTCCCTTCTATGACGTCGTCATCGCGGGCGGAGGGCCGGCCGGTCTTGCCGCGGCGGTCTATGGCGCGTCGGAAGGCCTCAAGACGCTGCTGATCGAGCAGGACGCGACGGGCGGCCAGGCGGGCACGAGCTCGCTCATCGAGAATTACCTCGGATTTCCGTCGGGTGTGACGGGCGCGGAGCTCGCGCACCGCGCGACGGCGCAGGCGCGGCGCTTCGGGGCGGAGCTGCTCGTGGGCCACGCGGTCGCCGGGGCGCGCCGCGAAGATCCGTATCGCATCGTGCAGCTGTCGAACGGCACGGAAGTGTCGTGCCACGCGCTCGTGATTGCCAGCGGCATGACGGTGCGGCAGCTCGATGTCCCTGGGCTGGCGCCGCTCATCGGCGCGGGCGTGTACTACGGCGCGGCGCCGACGGAGGCCGCGCTGGCGCAGGACCAGGACGTCTGCGTGGTCGGCGGCGCGAACTCGGCAGGACAGGGCGCGCTGTTCCTGTCGCGCTATGCGCGCAGCGTCACGATGTTGATTCGCGCCGCGGACCTGCGGACCTCGATGTCACAGTACCTGATCGATCGCATCGACGCGGCGCCGAACATAAGGGTGCTGACGCGCGTGGAGCTGGCCGCGGTCGCGGGCAACGGCCATCTGGAACAGGTGGACGTCCGGCACGCGGAGAGCGGCGCCGCCGAGTCGCTTGGCGCGGCGGCGCTCTTCATCTTCATCGGCGTCGCGCCGCGCACCGAGGCGTTCGCGGGGTTCGTGCAGACCGACGACAAGGGCTTCGTGATCACCGGCCCCGATCTGCGGCACGCGGGGCGCGGATGGGCGCTCGACCGCGATCCGCTGATGTTCGAGACCAGCGTGCCCGGCGTGTTTGCGGCCGGCGACGTGCGCGCCGGCGCGAACCGCCGCATTGCCGCCGCCGTGGGCGAGGGCTCGGCGGCAATCTTTTCCGTGCATCAGTACCTGAAGACCGTCTGAACCAGACACCTACGGCAGCGCCAGCGCGATGTAGCCGCCCTGCACCGCGAGCACGATGTACTGCTTGCCGCCGTGCATGTAGGTCATGATGCCGTACTCGCCGCGCAGCGGCGTCGGCACCTTGCCGACACGGCGGCCGGTCTTCTTGTCGATCGCGAAGAGATGCGGCTGATTGTCGCTCGTCAGCCCGGTGGCGAAGAGCAGTGTCGACGTCGCCATCATCGCGGCATGTCCGCTCCGTCCCGGGTCTGGGACGTTGTGCCCCTCGAGCAGCGGATGGTTCCTGATGTTCTCCGTCGCTTCGCCGTTCGGGATCGTCCACAGATGCTCGCCGGTGTTGAGGTCGATGGCGATGATGCGGCCGTAGGGTCCCTTCCAGATCGACAGGCCGTCGATCGTCGACGGCGCGCGGCCCCCGCGGCTGCCCGTGACCGTCCAGTCCACGATCGTCCTGCCGGTGGGCTGCTTGAGCGTCGCATCGCCCTCCGTGCCGGGAATCAGCAGGCGGTTGCCGCAACCGCTCGTCGAGGTGATGAAGATCACGCCGGCCGCCGGATCGGCCGCCGGCGGGCCGGTGATGTTCACGCCGCCCACGTCGCCCGGACAATACATGAACTTCGTCTTGCCCTCAGCATTGCCGCGATGCACCGGCGGGTTGAAGAAGGGCGAGAACAGATCGTTCTCCTTCGCGAGCGCAAGCGCGCGTGCCTTCAGTTCGGGTGTGTAGTCGATCAGGTGGCTCTCATCGCGGCCCTGCAGATCGTACGGCGCGGGCCGGGTCGGATGCGGCTGCGTCGTCGCCAGCTTCTCGCCCGGCACGGTCGACGCCGGCACCGGCCTCTCTTCGATCGGCCAGATCGGCTGGCCGTTCTCGCGATTGAACGAGTACAGGAACGCCTGCTTCGTCGCCTGGAACACTCCCGGGATGCGGCGGCCATTGACGTTGACGTCCATCAGCACCGGCGCGACGGGCGTGTCGTAGTTCCAGATGTCGTGATGCACCAGCTGGTAATGCCAGACGCGCTTGCCAGTCTGCACGTCGAGGGCGAGCAGCGTCGTGCTGAACAGGTTGTCGCCGGGACGGAAGCCCCCATAGAAGTCGATCGTCGCGCCGTTCGTGCCGATGTAGACGAGGCCGCGCTCCGGATCCGCGGAGATCGGCGCCCATGACGAAACGTCGCCGGTCCAGCGCCACGCATCGTTCTCCCATGTCTCGTGGCCAGCCTCCCCGGGACGCGGGATGACGTGGAACTTCCACTTGAACGCGCCGGTCTTCGCGTCGTAGCCCATGATGTCGCCGGGCACGTTCTCGATGCGCGTCTGGTAGTAGCCCTGCTCGTGGGAGTTGTTGATGATGACCACGCCGTTGACGACGATCGGTGGCGAGGAGCTGGTGACGTGGCCGATCTCGATCGGCACCCCGACGTTCGGATCGTACGGCTGACCATGTTTCTCCCAGGGCTCCCAGCCTTTGATCAAGTCCTTGACCAGGTCGACCGACCCGGTGGTTGGGAAGCCCTGCAAGGGAATGCCGCCGCCGAAGCCCGCGAGAGGCTTGCCGGTATCGGCGTCGAGCGCATGCAGGAAGAACGCGGCGGTGATGACGTAGACGACGCCGCGGCCGTCGATCTCCGCGTAGGCGACGCCCTTGCCGTGGTTGAAGCGCGGCGAATAGGTTCGGCGGAACGTCTCGGGCTCCTGGAACGTCCAGAGCGTCTTGCCGGTCGCCGGATCCATCGCGACGACGGTGCGCGTCGGTCCGGCCGTGGTGATGAGCTTCCCGTTGGCGTAGATCGGCAGGTTGCGCGGCAGCGATTCGCCGCCGAGATCCACGGGCGAGTCGGCGCCCTTCCACTGCCAGGCGACACTGACACGCTCGAAATTCGAGGCGTCGATCTGCGAAAGCGGCGAGAAGCGAGTGGAGCTGGCGTCGCCGTTGATACCGCGCCACTCTCCTGCCGTGTTGCCGCGGACGCCTGACGGCGAATCGGCCGGCGGCTGTTGCTGCCGGTCCGAGGGGATCGACAGACCGAAGAACACGATCGCCACACCGAACGCTGCACGCATACCTATCTCCTTGGCAGATACAGCCGAATCTTCCTGAGTGCCGCGCTGTCTGCCGGCAGCGGTGTCTTTCCCGGCGGCGCGCCGTTGATCTTCAGGATGTACGAGATGACCTGAACGTAATCCTGAGACTCGAGACTGCCCGGCTCGCTCTTGGGCATCGTGTCGATGACGAGATCGAACAGCTTCGAGACCGGCGCGCCATTCCACTTGTCGCGGAAGTCCCGCGCCGCGTACGTGCCGGCCGGGTGGCAGGAGACGCAGAAGGTCATGTACACCTGCTCACCCTTGGCGGCCTGCGCGGCCGTGTACACGCCGCTTGCCGTGGACAGCACCGCGGGCGGCTTCACGGGCGCGGCGGCCTTCCTGGGCGGCGCCGACTGCGCGGCGCCGGCCGCGAGTGCGCCGGTGAGCGTGAACCCGATGGCCGTGAACAGGAGCGTGCGCGTGAGCATCCGTCTAGCGATCCGCCTTCACGTATTTCTTCAGCGCGCGCTGTCCGACCTCGGCCCCGTAGATGTTGCCGGCGGCGTCGACCGCCACGCCTTCCGCGGAGCTCGTGCTCGGCGGGTTCGGTTCCGGGTCCGGAATCAGCGCGATGACCTTGCCGTCGCGGATGCTGCCAACCCGGATGCCGCGCGGCCAGTCGGTGCGGCTGCGCGCGCTGCCGACCGACCCCGACTCCGAGTCGGCGACGTACATCATGTCGTTGCCGTCGATGAAGATGCCGCTGGGCCGGCTGAACTGGTGCCACTCCTCGAGGAACGTCCCGTTCTTGTCGACGATCTGGATCCGGTTGTTGCTGCGGTCGGCGACGAACAGCCGGCCCTTCGAATCGAACGCGAGGCCGTGCGGCTGATCGAACTCGCCCGGACCGGCGCCTTTCTTGCCGAATTCGCGCAGGTACTTGCCGGTGCGATCGAACACGACGATCCGCGCGTTGTTGCCGCCGTGGCCCTCGGCGACATAGATGTCGCCGTTGGTGTCGGTGACGATGTCGTTCGGCTGGTAGAAGCCTTCGGCGCCCGTGCCGCCGCCGGCGGCGCCGAGCGTCAGCAGCCGCGTGCCGTCGGGGCTGAACTTGAAGACCTGGTGGCCGATGAGCTTCGACGGCGCGGGCGGTAGCGGCGTATCGGGTGCGGCGCCGCGCGGGCGGCGGGGCCGGTTGTCCTGCCCATCGGTCACCCAGATGTTGCCGTCGCGGTCCACGTGGATGCCGTGCGGGAAGATCATCAGCCCGCGCGCGAAGCTGGTGACGAGCCTGCCGTCCCTGTCGAATTTCAGCATGACCGGCAGATCCGACCCGAGGCAGGAGTTGGCCCCGCAGCGCTCGGCGACCCAGATCGACGTGCCGTCCCTGTCGATATCGACCGCGCTGGTCGCCCCCCAGGTGCGTCCCTCGGGCATTTTCGCCCAGCCTTC
>DATKDT010000161.1:0-37980 GCA_035512575.1 Vicinamibacterales bacterium
GTGTTCGTGCGCGAGCTGGCGCGATCGCCCGGGCGCTGGCAGGTGTCCAACGCGGGCGGCGAGGAGCCGGTGTGGGCGCCTGACGGAAAATCACTGTTCTATCGGATCGAGGGCCGGCTGATGCGGGTGCCGGTCGACACGGGCGGGGCGTTTCAGGCCGGCCTGTCGGCGGTGGTGTTCGACGACATTTACAACCTGCGCTCCGACACCGGCATCAGCTACCACCCGCATCCGGACGGCACACGGCTGCTGATGACGAGGGCCGCCGACGTGACGTCGGGCGGCAGCGTGCGTCTCATCACGCGCTGGTTCGACGAGCTGAGGGCGGTCAAGTGAGCCTCGCGGCGGGCACCCGCATCGGTCCGTACGCGATTGGCGCGCCCATCGGCGCCGGCGGCATGGGCGAGGTGTATCGCGCGCGCGACGCGCGGCTCGATCGCGACGTCGCGATCAAGATCCTGCCGGAGGCCTTTGCGATCGATCCGGACAGGCTCGCGCGGTTCGAGCGCGAGGCGAAGACCCTCGCCTCGCTCAATCATCCGAACATCGCCGCGATCCATGGCGTCGAACACACCGGCGCGAGCCGCGCGCTGGTCATGGAGCTCGTGGAAGGCGTGGACCTGTCGGAGCGCATTCACGCGGGCGCCATGCCGATCGCGGACGTCCTCGCCATCGCGCAACAGATTGCCGCGGCCCTCGAGGCGGCGCATGACGCCGGCATCGTCCACCGGGATCTCAAGCCCGCGAACATCAAGGTGCGCCACGACGGCACCGTGAAGGTGCTCGACTTCGGGCTGGCGAAGCCCATGGCGCTGGCCGGCGCAAGCGGCACCGGCGATCCGTACAACTCTCCGACCATCACCAGTCCCGCGATGACCGCGATGGGCGTGATCCTGGGTACTGCCGCCTACATGGCGCCGGAGCAGGCGAAAGGGCGCGCCGTCGACCGGCGCGCCGACATCTGGGCGTTCGGCGTCATCCTCTACGAAATGCTGACCGGCCGCGCCTGTTTCGACGGCGACACGGTCGGCGAAGTCATGGCGTCGGTGATGAAGGACGCGCCGGATCTCACGGCGCTTCCCGCGGGCACGCCGGCGCCCCTGCGGCGCCTGCTCGCGCGTTGCCTCGAAAAGGATCCCAGACGCCGGCTCAGTGCGATTGGCGATGCGCGATGGGACCTCGAGGAGAGCACGAACCCAGGGGCCGCGCTCGGCGGACCAGCGACGGCGAGGCCCTGGCTGCTCTGGCTGTCGTCGGCCGCGGCCGTGGCGGCCATCGCCGTCGCGGCGTGGGCGCTCGTCAATCGCCCCGCCGCAGACGCACCGGGCATCGCCGGCCGCTTCACGATCGAACTGCCGGACGAATCGCCTCTCGTCATCGACGATCAGCCGCGCCCGGATGGCGCACCGCTGGCGATCTCTCCCGACGGGCGGCATATCGTCTATGTCGCGCCGCACGGCACAAGCACGAAGCTCTTCGTTCGCGCCCTCGCGGATGAAGCGCCTCGAGCACTCGAGGGAACCGAAGGCGGCCGGATGCCGTTCTTTTCGCCCGACAATCAGTCGATAGGCTTCTTCGCGGGCGGGAAGCTCAAACGCACCCGCCTGACGGGCGGGACGCCCAGCACGATCGCCGACGCGGACGACGGTGGCGGCGCCAGTTGGGGATCGAACGGTGAAATCGTTTTTTCCGCGAATGGCGACGGGTTGTTTCTCGTACCCGAGGGAGGCGGGGCCGCGCGACGCCTGACGTCGCTCGATGCCCACCATGGTGAAGACGTGCACGGTTATCCTCACATCCTCCCGGAGCATGGCGCCGCGCTGTTCACCGTGGCGGCGTGGAGCCGCGAAGCCATCGAGATCTTCGTCGTCGATTTGAAGACCGGCGCGCGGCGGCTCGTGCAGGACGATGCGTGGTTCGCCAGATATGTGCCGCCGGCCGCAGGCTCCGCGGGACATCTGCTCTTCGTGAGGGGAGGCACGCTGTTCGCCGCGCCGTTCGATCCGGCGGGCCAGGATCGGGCCGGCACGCCGGTGGCCGTACTCGACGGCGTGCGGGATCGGCGGTTCGATATCGCCGCGGGCGTGCTCGTGTACGCCCCTGCCGCCTCCACCGCCGCGGCGTTCTCGCTCGTCTGGGTCGATCGAACGGGAAACGAGACGCCCATCAACGACGTCGCGCGCGGCTACGAGGATTTGCATCTCTCGCCTGACGGCCGTCGCGTGGCGGCAACGCTCGAGGAGCCCGGTCCGGATACGCCGGCGCACGTGTGGCTTGCCGGCACGCTCAGCGGGACACTCACACGATTTACCTTCGACGGCTTCAGCCGCGATCCGGTGTGGTCGCCCGACGGCCAGTCGATCGTCTACGGGTCGAAACGCGGCAAGGACACGTTCGGGTTGTACGTGCAGCGTCTCGATGGCCAATCACCGGCGGAGCTCGTCTACGCCAGCACGAACGCGCTCTGGCCCGATCCGCAGTCCTGGTCCCCTGACGGGAACACCATCGTGTTCAACCACAAAGACAGCAAGACCGGGGACGATATCTGGACGCTGGCGCTCGACACGCGCACCCCCCGGCCATGGCTGGCGACGCCGGACTCCGAGGGGAACGGGCGACTGTCGCCGGACGGCCGGTGGATGGCCTACCACTCGAACGCCTCCGGACGGTATGAAGTGTACGTGCAGCCCTACCCCGGGCCCGGCTCCAAACATCTCGTCTCGCAGGGCGGAGGGCTCAACCCGATCTGGTCGCGCGACGGGCGCGAGATCTTCTACCGCCACGATGCGGACCTGCTCGTGGTCAACGTCGACACGACGGCCGGCTTCACGGCCGGGAACCCGGCGGTCATGTTCTCGGGCAGGTATCGGTTCTCGGGGCGTGACTTCGATGTGTCGCCCGACGGCACGCGCTTCGTCATGATGCGGGTCGACAGCCCGCGGACCGGCAATCGCCTGCGCGTGCTGGTCGAGTGGCGCAGGCTTCTCGACGATCGCTTGAAGGGAAGCCGCTGATGGGGCTGAGTGCGGGCACCAGAATTGGTCCGTACGACATCGCCGGCAAGCTTGGCGCGGGCGGCATGGGCGAGGTCTATCGCGCGCGCGACACGCGGCTCGATCGCGATGTTGCCATCAAGGTGGTGACCGCCGGGGTCGCCGGCGATGCCGCTACGGGCGCGCGGCTGACGCGCGAGGCGCGCGCGGTCGCGGCGATCTCGCATCCAAACGTCCTTGCCGTGTTCGACGTCGGCGAGCACGACGGCCAGCCCTTTGTCGTCACCGAACTGCTGGAAGGGACCACGCTTCGGACGCACATGTCCGCCGGCGCGCTCGACGTGCCCGTGGCGGTGCGCCATGCCGTGCAGGTGGCGAACGGGCTGGCCGCCGCGCACGACAAAGGGATCGTGCATCGCGATCTCAAGCCCGAGAACGTGTTCATCACGGCCGATCGGCGTGTGAAGATCCTGGACTTCGGGCTGGCGCGGCAGGCCGTCGCCGTCGCGGCAGGGCTGGCGGAGACGCAGCTCGGCTCGGACACGACGCCCGGGCTCGTGTTGGGCACCGCCGGCTACATGTCGCCCGAACAGGCGCGCGGCCTGGCGGTCGATCACCGCAGCGACATCTTCTCGTTCGGCGCGATGCTGTTCGAGATGCTGGCCGGCCGGCGCGCCTTTCGCGGCGAGACGATGGCCGACACGATGGCGTCGGTCGTGCGCGACGCGCCCGCCGATCTGCAGCAGCTGAATTCCGCCGTGTCTCCGGCGCTCGCGCGCGTCGTCTCACGCTGTCTCGCCAAGGGTCCCGGCGATCGGTTCCGCTCCGCACACGATCTCTCGCTGGCGCTCGAGGCCATCTCGGGCGCGGGCTCCGGCGTGGCGTCGGGGACCGCCGCGCCCGCGCCTCGCGCCGATCGCGGCGTCGTCGTGCTGCCGTTCGAGAACATGAGCGCCGACGCCGACAACGAGTTCTTCGCCGACGGCCTGACCGAAGAGATCATCTCGGACCTCTCGAAGATCCACGAGCTGCGCGTGATCTCGCGGACGTCGGCGATGCAGCTCAAGGGGCGCAAGGGCAGCCTGCCGGCGCTCGTCAGTGAGCTGAACGTGCAGTACGTGCTCGAGGGCAGCGTCCGCAGGGCCGGCGACCGGCTGCGGATCACCGCGCAGCTGATCGACGTCCTCACGGACGCGCACCTCTGGTCGGAGAAATACCACGGCACGATCGAGGACGTGTTCGACATCCAGGAGCGCGTCGCCCGGTCGATCGCCGACGCCCTGAGGCTGAAGCTCACGCCGGAGGAAAGCCGCGCGATCGCCAGCCGGCCGATCGCCGACCCGGCGGCGTTCGAGTGTTTTCTGCGCGCCCGGGCGGCGCTCCGCGCCTTCGACGAGCCGTCCCTTCACCGCGCGGTGCGCGAAATCGAAACGGGCCTCGCGCGCGAGCCGGAAAGTCCACTGCTGCTGGCGCTGAAAGGCGACGCGGCCTGGCAGCTCTTCAACATCGGCCTGGCGCCCGCCGGCGCGCAGCTCGCCGAGGTGCGCGACATCGCCGCGCGCATCGAGCGCGCCGATCCCGGCTCCCATCACGCCCAACGTCTGCTCGGTCTGCTCGCGGCATACGAGGGCCGCATGGGCGAAGCGGCAAGCCGTCTGCGACGCGCCGCGGAGATGGACGTGAGCGACACGTTCGCGGCCAGCCTCGCGGTGTTCGGGCTCGCCATGGTCGGCCGCATCGATGAGGCCGAGGCGCTGCATGCGCGCGTGCGCCTCATCGACCCGCTCGATCCCCTCATCGTCGCCGGCCACATGTGGGTGGTGATGATGGCGGGGCGCTTCGAGGAGGCGGCCCGCATCGGGGCCACGGACTACGACCGCTGGTCGGACCATCCGGCGTTCGTGACGCTCTACGTGCAGGTGCTGGCCTCGGCGGGGCGGGTCAGTGAGGCCGTGCGGGTCGCCGGCATCCTGGAGCAGGCGCGCCCGGCCGATCGGTGGACGTGGTTCGCGCAGATCTTCAAGTGGGCGCTCGAGGACGACCCTGATCGTATTGCGGCGTCGATCACCCCCGAGCGCGACGAATGGGTGCGCGCCGACGTGCAGTACTCCCACATGATCGCGCAGTGCTTCGCGATGACCGGCCGCCCCGACGAGGCGTTTGCCTGGCTCGAGGTGATGGTGAGCCTCGGTGCCGCGCCGTATCCGTTCCTGCATGAACGGGATCCCCTGATCGCGCGACTGCGGACCGACGCGCGCTGGCCCGCGTTCATCGGCCGCGTGAAGCGGGTCTGGGAGGAGCAGACACGATGAGCCTCACTTCCGGCACGCGCCTCGGTCCGTACGAGGTTCTTGCGCCCATTGGCGCCGGCGGCATGGGCGAGGTTTATCGCGCGCGCGACACGCGGCTCGATCGCGACGTGGCCATCAAGATCCTTCCCGAGGCCTTCGCGCGCGACGCCGAACGGCTCGCGCGGTTCGACCGCGAGGCGAAGACGCTGGCGTCGCTGAATCACGCGAACATCGCCGCCATCTACGGCATCGAGTCGGCCGAGGCAACCGGGAATATTCAACCGGGAAGAATTTCGGCCCTCGTGATGGAGCTCGTCGAGGGCGACGATCTCTCCGCGCGCCTCGCGCGCGGCGCGATTCCGCTCGACGAGGCGCTGCCGATCGCACGGCAGATCGCCGAGGCGCTCGAGGCCGCGCACGAGCGCGGCATCATCCATCGTGATCTCAAGCCGGCCAACATCAAGGTGCGCGCCGACGGCACGGTGAAGGTGCTCGACTTCGGCCTTGCGAAGGCCGTGGATCCGTCCTTGGGCTCCGATCCCGACTTGATGAACTCGCCGACGATCACGAGCCCCGCCACGCAGCTGGGGATGATCCTCGGCACGGCCGCGTACATGGCGCCCGAACAGGCGAAGGGCCGCGCCATCGACCGCCGCGCCGACGTGTGGGCCTTTGGTGTCGTCCTGCTCGAGATGCTGACAGGCAAGCGCGTCTTCGAGGGCGGCGACATCTCCGAGGTGCTGGCATCTGTACTCAAAGATGCGGCGCCGCTCGAGTCGCTGCCGCCTGGCACCCCCGCGCCGCTGCGGCGACTGCTGCGGCGCTGCCTCGAGAAGGATCGCGCGAGGCGCCTCGACTCGATGGCCGATGCGCGGCTCGAGCTGGAGGAGGCGGCGGGGCAGGGCCACGCCGGCGAGGTGGCGCAAGACTTCGGCCCTGCGCCGGAGCCGCCCGCATGGCGGAGAGCACTGCCCTGGGCTGTCGCGGCGCTTGCGGTGGCGATTGCCGGGGCGATCGGCGTTTCGGCTTTGTGGCGCGTGCCGCCGCCCACGCCCCTGACGCGGCTGCAGGTGGATCTCGGCGCCGACGCCTCGATGTTCGTGCCGTTCGGGCCGGCGTTCGCGATCACGCCCGACAGCCGCACCATCGTCGCCGCCGCCTCGGGCGCCGACGGCGTCGGGCGTCTGTACGTGCGGCCGCTCGACTCGCTCGCGGCCAGGTCGATTGACGGCACCGAAGGCGCGGTCGACCCGTTCATCTCGCCCGATGGATTGTGGGTTGGGTTCTTTGCCGGCGGCAAACTGCGCAAGGTGGCGCTCGCCGGCGGCGCCGCGGTCGATCTCGCAGCGATCCAGATGGGGCGCGGTGCCTGGTGGGGCGAGGACGGCCACATCTACTTCACGCTGCAGGCGACGCCGGGTGGGCAGGTCCTGCGCGTGCGGGATTCCGGCGGCACGCCCGCGCCGGTGGGACCGATGCTCGACGGGCACGTCACGCAGCGGTGGCCGCAGGTGCTGCCGGGCGGCAAGGCGTTGATCTACACCGGGCACACGACCGTCGACACGTTCGAGCAGGCGTCGCTCGTGCTGCATCCGCTCGACGGCGGCGCGCCGCGCGCGCTGTTCGACGGCGGCTACCACTGGCGTTACGTCGCCAGCGGGCACATCGTCTACATTCACAAAGGTACGCTGTTCGCCGTGCCCTTCGATCTCGATCGGCTCGCCGTCACCGGCACCGGCATTCCCATCGTCGAGCGCGTGCTGTCGTCGCCGGTCAGCGGCGGCGCGCAGTTCGCGGTGTCGTCCGCGGGCATGCTCGCGTACGCGCCGGGAGAAAGCCTGGGGACGACCCCGAAGATCTTCTGGGTGGAGATGACCGGCGTCTCCTCACCCCTGCGCGAGATTGCAGGGCAGTGGGAGAGCCTGGCGTTCTCTCCCGACGGCACGAAGCTCGCGCTCGACGTCAACGACGGCGCGCAGCCGCCCGAAATCTGGGTCTACGATCTGGCGCGCGATACGCAGTCGCGGCTGACGATCAACAACGTGCCCGACCTCAATCCGATCTGGACGCGCGACGGCACGCGGCTCGTGTTCGCCAGCGCGAGCGAGGGTCCCCCGAACCTGTTCTGGCAGCCGGCCGACGGTACCGGTCAAGCCGAGCGGTTGCTCCGCAGCGACAAGATCCAGGTGCCATCGAGCTGGCATCCCGATGGGCGCCGCCTGTTGTACGCAGAGGACAACGATCTGTTCGTGCTGACACTGCCCGAAAAGACATCGGCGTCGTTTCTGGCCTCGCCGGCCACCGAGGCGCACGGCGCGTTCTCGCCGGATGGCCGGTGGGTCGCATACGCGTCGGACGAGTCGGGCCAGTTCGCGGTCTACGTGCGCCCGTTCGGGTCGACCGGCGGACGATGGCCGATCTCGAGCGGCGAAGACGCGGCCTGGCCCATGTGGTCGCCGAAAACCCGCGAGCTGTACTACGTGACGCTCGGCGGCCAGGTCATCGTCGTGCCGTACGAGGTCGAGGGCAATGTGTTCAGGCCAGGCCGTGCCCGACCCGTCGCGAACGTTAAGGTGGTCGTGCGCAGCACGCAGTATTCCTTCGGCCTGCATCCCGACGGCCGCCGGTTCGCCGGCACGGTGCCCGAGCACAGCGTGCGTGCCGCCCGCTACGACAAGCTGATTCTCGTCACGGGCTTCGCCGAGGATTTGAAAGTCAAGGTGAAGTGAGTCTTACCTCGGGAACGCGCATCGGCCCGTATGACATCATCGCGCCTCTCGGCGCGGGCGGCATGGGCGAGGTGTATCGCGCGCGCGACACACGCCTCGATCGCGACGTCGCGATCAAGATTCTGCCGCCGGCGTTTGCCGCCGATGCCGAGCGGCTCGCGCGCTTCGAGCGCGAGGCGAAAACGCTCGCGTCGCTCAGTCACCCGAACATCGCCGCCATCTACGGCATCGAGCCTTCGACAAGCGCAGGCCAGGGACCGGCGCTCGTGATGGAGCTAATCGATGGCGAGGATCTATCGGCGCGCATCGCGCGCGGCGCGATCCCGCTCGACGACGCGCTCGCGACCGCACACCAGATTGCCGACGCGCTGGAAGCCGCGCACGAGCGGGGCATCATCCATCGCGATCTGAAGCCGGCCAACATCAAGGTGCGCGCCGACGGCACGGTAAAGGTGCTCGACTTCGGGCTCGCGAAGGCGCTCGACCCGAATGTGGGCTCGAATGCGGACCTGATGAACTCGCCGACGATCACGAGCCCGGCGACGCAGCTTGGCACCATCCTCGGCACGGCGGCCTACATGGCGCCCGAGCAGGCGAAGGGGCGGCCGCTCGATCGCCGCGCCGACGTCTGGGCCTTCGGCTGCGTACTGTTTGAAATGCTCAGCGGCCGCCGCGCCTTTCCCGGCGAGGACGTCACCGACACCCTCGCCGCCGTCATGCGCGCGGAGCCGGAGTGGAGCGCGCTGCCCGCACGCACCCCGCCGTCCATTCAGCGCCTGCTGCGCCGCAGCCTGCTGAAGGAGCGATCGAAGCGGCTCGACTCGATGGCCGCCGCGCGGCTCGACATCGACGAGGCGCTCGACACGCCGGACGGATCGTCGGCAGCGCAGGCGCACATCACCGCGCCGGTGTGGCGCCGCGCGATGCCCTGGACCGTCGCGGCCCTGGGCCTGATCGTCGCCGCCGCCGCCGGCGTCGCCGTGTGGCGGCCATCGCCTGGCCTGCCAATCCGCATGTCGATCGCGCTGCCCGACGGGCACGTCGTGACGGCGGGGCCGATCATTTCGCGCGACGGCCGGCGAGTCGTGTTCGCCTCGGGAAGTGGAGCCGGCGAGCCGAGGCTGTACCTGCGGACGCTGGATGCCTTCGAGCTGCGCGCGCTGCCAGGCACCGAGGGCGCGGAGCGGCCGTTCTTCTCGCCCGACGGCACATGGATCGGGTTCTTTGCGCGGACGAGGCTGTTCCTGCTCGATCTCGACGGCGGCGCGCCTCTCCCGATCGCCGACGCGCCGACGCCCGGCGGCGGGACATGGAGCGAGGACGGGACGATCGTCTTCGCGCCGACGTGGAACGGCGGGTTGTATCAGGTGCGGGCCACCGGCGGGGAGGTCGAGCCCCTCATCGCGCCCGACGCGGCGAAGAAGGAATACGCGTACACCTGGCCGGTCTTCCTGCCCGGCGGGAAGGAGCTTCTGTTCTCCGTCTGGGGCGCGCGCTTCGAGATCGCGCGCCTGACCTTTCCAGGCCTCGACCGCGACGTCGTCGTCGCCGACGCCTGGACCAGGGCCGTGTACGCGGCGACAGGCCACCTGCTCCTCGCGAACAACCAGGGCGACATCCAGGCGTTTGCCTACCCGCCGTCGGGCAGCGGCACGCCGGTCTCGGTGCTCGGCAACATCCACTGGTCAGGCGCCGAGGGAGACGGCCTGGTCAAGTTCGAGGTGTCGACCAACGGCACGCTGGTGTTCGCGCCCGGAGACATCATGCAGCGCACGCTGGTGATCGTGGACGAGGCGGGCCGCGCGACACCGGTGCCGGCGGAGCCGCAGATGTACCTCGGCGCGAAGATCTCACCGGACGGGCGGCGCGCCGCGGCCGGGATGAGCGCAGAGATCTGGATCGTCGATCTCGAGCGCGGCACGCGTGCGCCGGTCGCGGCCGAGGAGCGCTCCGGCGCGAAGTCGGGGCCGGTATGGTCGCGCGACGGCTCGCGCCTCGTCCTCGCCTCGAACCACGAGGGCAACTGGGAGATTTATGCGGTCAACGCGTCGCAGCACACGGCGATGGAGCCCGTGCTTCGGAAGGAGGGGGACCAGTTTCCCACGTCGTTCGCGCCCGACGGCACGCTGCTGTTCGATGAAACACGGTCGGAGACGGGGCGCGACATGTGGCTGCTGTCTCCTGGCGGCACGTCGAAGCGGTGGCTCGGCACGCGGGCGAACGAAGGCTACGGGACGTTTTCTCCCGACGGGCGGCTGATCGCGTACGAATCGGATCTGTCGGGGCGCATGCAGATCTACGTGCAGGCCCGCGAGGGAGGCACAGGGCCGGTGCAGGTGTCCGGCGGCGGCGGCGTCGACGCGGCCTGGTCTCCGGCGGGCGATCGGATCTTCTTCCGCGAAGGCAGCGCGATGATGGCCGCCGACGTTCGGCTCAGCCCCGCGCTGTCGGTGAGCGCGCCGCGGCGCCTGTTCGACGGCGGATGGGAGCTGCCGTCGGGAGCACACTTCAGCGTCATGCCTGACGGCAAGCGCTTCCTCATGGTCCGCTTCGCGAAGGCCTCCATTCCCACGCGCATCGACGTGGTCTTCAACTGGTTCGAGGAACTGCGGAAGCGCGCGCCGCGCTGACGTCAGCTCAACCGGAGCACTTGGGCGGACACCGGCCGACACCAGTGCGCGTATAATCCCCACCACCACTCCCAACATGACTTTGCCCGCGGGCACCCGCCTCGGCCCTTACGAGATTCTTGCGCCCATCGGCGCCGGCGGACCAGCCTCCGCTCGCGTTTCGCCGCGCGCGAGCTACGGCGTGGTCCGCCGTAGCCCAGCATCCAGCATGGGGGCGCGATGATCGGAACGACGGTCGGCCCGTATCGCGTCCTCGAGAAGCTGGGCGAAGGCGGAATGGGCGAGGTCTATCGCGCCCGCGACACGCGGCTCGATCGCGACGTCGCGATCAAGATTCTCCCGCCCGCGTTCGCCGCGGATGCCGAGCGGCTGGCGCGCTTCGAGCGAGAGGCAAAGACGCTCGCGTCGCTCAATCACACGCACATCGCGCACATTCACGGGATCGAGGACACGCCGACCGGCCGCGCGCTGGTGATGGAGCTGGTCGAGGGCGAGGACCTGTCGGTGCGCATCAGCCGCGGCGCGCTGCCGATCGCCGAGACCGTCGCGATCGCGCGGCAGATTGCCGACGCGCTCGAAGCGGCCCACGAGCGCGGCATCATCCACCGCGATCTCAAGCCGGCCAACATCAAAGTACGCGACGACGGCACGGTCAAGGTGCTCGACTTCGGCCTGGCGAAAGCGCTGGATCCCTCGGCCGGCTCGAATCCGGATCTCATGAACTCGCCGACGATCACCAGTCCGGCCACGCAGCTGGGCACGATCCTCGGCACCGCCGCCTACATGGCGCCCGAGCAGGCCAAGGGACGCGCGGTCGACAAACGCGCCGACGTCTGGGCCTTCGGCGTCGTCCTCTACGAGATGCTGACCGGGCAGCGCGCGTTCGAGGGGGAAGACATTTCGACGACCCTGGCGGCGGTGCTGATGCGCGATCCCGACTGGACGGCGCTGCCGGCGGGCACGCCGCCCGCGCTCGCACAGCTGCTGCGGCGCTGCCTCGAGCGCGATCCGAAGCTGCGCCTGCGCGACATCGGCGAAGCGCGCGTGCTGCTGAGCAGCCCGGAGGCGCTGCGCGCATCCGGCGCGCCCGCCGCGCCGCCGGCCGCGTGGGCGGGCGTCCGGATCGCGTGGCTCGTGGCCGCCGTCGCGCTCGTCATCGCCGTCGCTGCCGGCTGGCCTGTGCTGACCGGGGCGCGCGGTGCGGCGTCCACCGCGCGCATCGAGGCTTCGCTGGCGGCGCCGCCCGGCTTCGTGTTCGGCGAGGGACTCGCCCTCTCGCCCGACGGCCGCCGGATTGTGCTGTCGGCCGTCGACCAGGAGACCAGCGTGGCGTCGCTCTGGCTCCGCGAACTGGACAGCGTCGCGCCCGTGAAACTGGCGCAGACCGACGGCGGCTTCATGCCGTTCTGGTCGCCGGACGGCGCGCACATCGCGTTCTTCGCCGACGGCAAGTTGAAGAAGACGGACCTGCAGGGCAGTCCTCCGCAGGTGATCTGCGACGCGCCGTCGGCCCGCGGCGGCGCGTGGGGCCCCGACGGCCGGATCGTGTTTGCGGGGACCTTCCGCACGGGGCTCGAGATGGTCGATGCCGCGGGCGGAAAGCCGGAGCCGCTGACAACGCTCGACGAGGGCCGTCACGAGAAGAGCCATCGCTGGCCGCAGTTTCTGCCCGGCGGCGAGCACGTGCTCTTCGTCGCCCAGACCGGCGAGGCGGGCGCGAAAGACGACGCGAGCACGATCGAAGCGCTGTCGCTCAAGGACCGCCGGCGCACGCGTCTGCTGGCGGCCAACTCCTCGCCGCTGTATGCGGCCCCGGGGTTTCTGCTGTTCTGGCGCGACGGCGCGCTTCGCGGCCAGGCGTTCGACGCCGGCCGCCTGGCGTTGTCGGGCGCGGTCTTTCCCGTGGCCACGGGCGTGGCGTACGACGGCAACGAGTTCGCGTACGCGACCGTCGCTGCCGATGGCACCCTGGTCTATCTGGCGGGCGCGGTCCGCGGTGAGTCGAGCCTCAGCGTGGTCGATCGCGCCGGCCGATCGCTGCGGACGATTGCCGACCCCGTGTTCATCGAAGGCGGGCTGGCGCTGTCGCCTGATGGCAGCCGGCTGGCCGTCGCGGTGACCGCGCCGGGCGCGAGGGACACGGACATCTGGACCTACGACCTGGCGCGCGGGACATCGGGGCCACTCACCTTTGGCGAAGGCGGCGATCGCAATCCGGTGTGGTCGCACGACGGCGCCCACATTCTCTACACCAACGACAGCCAGAACGACGGCACGATCTATCGCCGGGCGGCCGATGGCCGCGGCCAGGCCGAACTGATGGCGACCACGCCGGCCGGCCTGCTGGCGTACGGATGGTCGCGCGACGGACGCTGGCTGCTGGCCGGCGCGAGCGCCGACCAGACGTCGCGTGACGTCGTTCGATACGATCGAGACGCGCGGAAAATCACGCCGCTCGTAGAGACGCGTGCCAATGACTACTCGGCCGTGTTGTCGCCCGATGAGCGGTGGATCGCGTATGCCAGTGAGCAGACAGGCCGCACCGAAATCTACGTCCGTGCGATGGGGGACGAGGACGGCGTGTGGCAGATCTCCACGCAGGGCGGCAGGACGCCGCTGTGGCGACGTGATGGACGCGAGCTGTATTTCGTCACGCCCCAAAACCGGTTGATGGTGGTGAACGTCGACGGCCGCCGCGCGTTCGTGTATTCGACGCCGCGGGAGTTGTTCGGCGCGTTGTTCAACTCGTCCGGCTACGAAGATCGTTTCTACGCGCCAATGCCCGACGGCCAGAGCTTTGTGATCGACGTGCTGAAGGAGCGCACGGCGTCGCTGCTGACGCTCGTCACCAACTGGACCGCGAAGGCGGGACGCTAACCGAAGGCCCGCATCCCCATGACACTGACCACCGGCACACGCATCGGCCCGTACGAGATCCTCGAATCGATCGGCGCAGGCGGCATGGGCGAGGTCTTTCGCGCCCGCGACACGCGGCTCCATCGCGACGTCGCCATCAAGGTGATGAGCGCGCTCATGGCCGGCACGCCCGAGTCGCGCGACCGGTTCGAGCGCGAGGCGCGCGCGATCTCGCAGCTCAATCATCCGAACATCTGCACGCTGCACGACGTCGGGCACCAGGACGGCCTGTCGTATCTCGTGCTCGAGTACCTCGAGGGCGAGACGCTGGCCGCGCGCGTCCAGCGCGGCGCGATGCCGCCGGGGGAAGCGATGCCGATCGCCATCGCGATCTGCGAGGCGCTCGACAAGGCGCACCGCCAGGGCATCATCCATCGCGACCTGAAGCCCGGCAACGTCATGCTCGTGCGCCAGGGCGCGAAGGTCACGGCGCAGACGTCGCGCGCGGCCTCACACGTCAAGCTGCTCGACTTTGGCCTCGCCAAGATTGCCGCGGCCAACGCCGCGCCCGGACCGGGCGGACACACGCCGGCCGGCACGGCGCTCGGCCTGTCCATGCCCGTGACGCAGACGACGCCGCTGACGCTGCAGGGGACGATCCTCGGCACCTTCCAGTACATGGCGCCCGAGATGCTCGAAGGGGCCGAGGCCGACGCGCGCGCCGACATCTGGGCGTTCGGCTGTGTGCTGTACGAGATGCTGACGGGGAAGAAGACGTTCGACGGCAGAACGCAGGCGTCGCTGATCTCCGCGATTCTCGCGACCGAGCCGCCGCCCCTCGCGACGCTGCAGCCGCTGACGCCTCCGTCGCTCGAGCACACGGTGAAGACGTGCCTGGAGAAGGACCCCGACGAGCGGTTCCAGAGCGCGCACGATCTGCTGCTGCAGCTGAAATGGATCGCGTCGGCCGGATCGCAGGCGGGCCTGCCCGCGCCGGTGGCGGCGCGGCGCCGGCTGCACTCGCATGGGCGGATGGCGGCGGCGGTGGCGGCGGCGATCATCCTGACCGCGGCGGGCGTGTGGAGCTTCGCTGTGCCGGCCGGCGCGCCGCCCATGGTGCTGCGCGCGGCCGTCACGCTGCCGACCGGCGTCGAATTCAACATTTACACGTCGGGCAACCTCGCCATCTCCCCGGACGGGTTACAGATCGTCTACGGCGGCTTCACGTCGGAAACGCCGATGCTGTTCCTGCGCACGGCGAGCAGCGGGACGTCCTCCCCGATGCCGGGCACCGAGGGTGCCGTCAATCCGTTCTTTTCGCCCGACGGCGCCTGGGTGGCGTTCAACGCCGCCGGCAAGCTGCGGAAGGTGCCCGTCGCCGGCGGTGCGCCGGTCGACATCACCACTGGCGCCACGCCATTCGGCGGCGTTTGGCTTCCCGACAACGGCATCGTGTTCGCGGGCGTCAGCGGGCAAGGCCTGATGCGCGTGAGTGCCGACGGGGGGAGCGCGGAGCCGTTCACGAAATGGGAGTCGGGGGAAACGGCGCACCGGTGGCCGTCCTTGCTGCCGGACGGCAGCGTGATCTACTCGGCGGGCACCGGCGGCGCCTGGAGCAATGCGCGCATCATGGTCCAGCCGCCAGGCGGAGGACCGCGCCAGGCGTTGTCCGTGACAGGAAGCGCTCCGCGGTACGTCGCGTCGGGCCATCTCGTGTACGCGCAGGGCGGCAGGATGTTCGCCGTGCCGTTCGATCTCAAATCGCACCGCGTGACCGGCAGCGCGCAGCCCGTGATCGAATCCGTGATGATGAACGACTCGGATGGCCGCACGGCCTTTGCCGTGTCGAGCGCGGGTCTCGCCGTCAGCGTCGGCACCGTTGAAGGGCTCGATCGACGCCGCCTGGTGTGGGTGAGCCTGGACGGCCGGGTCACGCCGGTGCCGGTGCCCGAGCGCGCGTACGAGCATCCGCGCATCTCGCCCGACGGGCGCATGGTAGCCGTCACGATCCGTGAAAGCGATCCCGACGTCTGGGTGATCGACCTGGCGCGGTACACCATGACGCGCCTCACGACGGACGCGGGCGAGGACGAATCGCCGGTCTGGACGCCCGATGCCAGGCGCGTGACGTTCGCCTCGTCGCGCGAGAAAGGCCGCGTCAGCGTCTGGAAAGCGGCCGACGGCAGTACGCCCGAGGAAATCCTGTTCACGTCGCCGGGCCATCAGCACCTCGCCGGCTGGACGCCGGACGGCCAGAAGCTCCTGAGCGAGGAAGGCGTCTCGACCGGTTGGGACCTCTTCGTCGGCGACATGAAGACGAAGAAGAACGAGCCGTTCATGGTGAACCGGTTCAGCAAGGTCGGCGCGCAGCTGTCGCCCGACGGCCGGTGGGTGGCGTACGGCTCGAACGAGTCCAGCCGCACCGAAATCTATGCGCACGCGTTCGCAGGCCAGGGCGGCCGGACACAGCTTTCCACCGCGGGGGGCACGGAGCCGCGGTGGGCGCCCGACGGCCGCGCGCTGTACTTCCGCGACGGCGATCGCATGATGGCCGTCCCGGTGGAGACCGGCGCGGCGCTGAACCCCGGCACGCCCCGCGTGCTGTTCGAAGGCTCCTACACGCGCATGGGATGGCTCCAGGCCAATTACGACGTCGCTCCGAACGGCAAGGCGTTCCTGATGGTGCGCGGCGATGCGCAGCGCCTGCCGACGTCGATCAACGTGATCGCGAACTGGTTCGAGGAGCTGCGCGCGATCCGGCCGGCGGGGCAGTAGCGGTCGCGATACACTGGCGCGCGTGAGCGTCGAACGCCTGCCGGTCGATCGGATCGACGATGTGGTCGACGTCTTTGCGGAAGCGTTCGAAGGCTATCCGGTCATGCGGTGCACGGTGGGGCCGGATGGCGACGTGGCCGCGCGCGAGCGGCGGCTGGTGCGGCTGTTCGTGACGCGGCGCGTGGCGCGCGGCGGGCCGATGTACGGCGTGACGGATGCCGGCGCGGGCTCGCTGGCCGGCGCCATCCTCCTGACACTGCCCAACGAACCCGATCCGCCGCCCGAAGTTGCCGAACTCTCGGCAGCGGCGTGGCGCGATCTCGGAGAGGAGACGCGGCTGCGCTACGACGCCTATACCGCGGCCTCGAATTTCTTCAGCAGCTACGGGCCGCACCTGCATCTCAACATGATCGGCGTGCGCCGCGCCCACAAGGGCACGGGACTCGGCGGCCGCTTGCTCGAGCAAGTCCGCGCCCTCGCCGAGGCGGAGCCAGGCTACTCGGGCGTGTCGCTCACCACGGAGAATCCCCGCAACGTCGACCTGTATCAGCGCTTCGGCTACGAGGTCGTCGGCCACGCCCCGGTCGATACAGGCTTCGAAACCTGGGGCATGTTCCTGCGGATTGGATAAAATGCTGACTTCATGCTCAATTTTGACCTCAGCGAAGAACAGCGCCTCCTCGAACAGACCGTCCGCGACTGGGGCGCCAGGGAAGTGCAGCCCAACATCCGCGAGCTCGATCGCGCGCACAAGTTCGACAAGAAGATCCTGCCGCAGATGGCGGAGCTCGGCCTCCTCGGCTGCTCGGTGCCCGAGGAATACGGCGGCGCCGGCATGGATTACATCTCGCTCGGCATCATCAGCGAAGAGCTCGAATACGTCGACACGTCGCTGCGCGTGATCATGTCGGTGCACGCCGGCCTGAACTGCCTCACGCTGCTCGCGTGGGGCAATGAGGATCAGAAGCAGCGCTATCTCGTGCCGCAGGCGAAGGGCGAGAAGATCGCGACCTACGGCCTCACCGAGCCGGCCGCCGGCAGCGACGCGCGCGGCATCCAGACCGTGGCCGTCAAGAAGGGCAGCAGCTACTTCATTACCGGCGAGAAGATGTGGATCTCGCTCGCCGACGTCGCCGACAACTTCCTGGTCTTCGCCTGGACCGACATGGAGAAGAAGAAGGCCCGCGACACCAGCGGCCTCAGCGCGTTCATCGTCGAGCGCGCCTTCAAGGGCTTCTCGAGCGGCACGCTGAAAGAGAAGTGGGGCATCCTCGCCGGCAACACCGGTTTCTTCAAGATGGAAGAGATGGAGGTGCCGGCCGAAAACCTGCTCGGCCGTGAGGGCGAAGGATTCAAGATCGCGATGTTCGCGCTCGATCAGGGCCGCTACACGGTGGCGGCCGGCGCGACCGGCCTGATTCGCGCCTGCCGCGACGCCAGCGTGAAATACGCCAGGGAGCGCAAGACGTTCGGCGTCGAAATCGGCGAGCACCAGCTCGTGAAACAGATGATCGCCAACATGGAAAGCGATTATCAGAACTCGCGGCTGCTCTGGCTGCGCGCCGGCTGGCTGAAGAACATCGGCCGCCGCAACACGCGCGAAACCGGCCTGGCCAAGTGGTTCTCCACGGTCGCCTCCGAGCGCTCGGCCGGCGACGCCGTGCAGGTGCACGGGGCCAACGGCTATTCCGACGAGTACCCGGTCGGCCGCTTCTATCGCAACTGCAAGGGCGCGGTCATTTACGAAGGCACCCGCGAGATTCACACCATCATGCAGGCCGACTACGTGCTCGGCTACCGCCAGGACAAGCCCACACGGTGCGAGCTGCCGGCCTACAAAGGAAAATAGCCTGATGACGATGCAGGATCAGGATCTGTCACTCGACTTTCTGCGCGTCGTCGAACAGGCGGCGATCGCGTGCGCGCTCACGATGGGATTCGGCGACGCGCACGCGTCGGATGTCGCGGCGGTCGAAGCGATGCGCCGCGAGATGGACTCGGTGCCGATCGACGGCACGATCGTGATCGGCGAGGGTGAGCGCGACGAGGCGCCGATGCTGTTCATCGGCGAGCGCGTCGGCCTGGCGGCCAGGGACAATCGCGCCTACCCGAAGGTCGACATCGCCGTCGATCCGCTCGAGGGCACGACGCTCTGCGCCACCGGCGCGCCCAACGCGCTGGCCGTGCTCGCCGCATCGACGGGCGGCGGCCTGCTGCACGCGCCGGATCTCTACATGGACAAGCTCGTGGTCGGCCCCTCGTCGAAAGACAAGGTCGATCTCGACAAGCCCGTGGCCGAGAACCTGCGCAGCATCGCCGACGCGCTAGGCCGGAAGATGAAGGATCTGGTCGTCGTGGTCCTCGACCGCGACCGCCACGCGAAGCTGATTGCCGACATCCGCGCCACCGGCGCGCGCATCCGGCTGATTCCCGACGGTGATCTGTCGGCCGGCATCAGCGCCGCGGTCGTCGGCAGCGGCGTGCATGCGGTCATCGGGATCGGCGGGGCGCCCGAAGGCGTGCTCACCGCGGCCGCCATGCGCTGCCTCAACGGCGAGATCTTCGCCCGCCTCGTCGTCAAGACCCCGCAGGACGAGCAGCGCTGCCGCGCGATGGGCATCTCCGATTTCAACCGCGTGTACCGCTCGGCCGACCTTGCCTCGGCCGATTCGATCATCTTCGCCGCCACCGGCGTCACCGACGGCACGCTCATGCGCGGCGTCCGCTTCTTCGGCGACGGCATCCGCACCAGCTCGATGGTCATGCAGACGAACCCGCACGTCATTCGCTTCATCGACACGATTCACGTGAAGGGCGATCCGCAAGCGGTCAAGATCCAGTTCTAGTTCCGCATGTGACGACCTGGTTCCGCAATCAGCTCGCGGTGACGGTCGCGAGCTTCATCGGCTTCATGGGCTTCACGCTCGTGATGCCGTTCCTGCCGCTCTATTTCCGCGAGCTCGGGCTGCGCGACACGGGCGAGATCGCGCTCTGGACCGGCTTCTCGATGGGCGTCACGCCGGCGCTGACCGCCGTGCTGGCGCCCGCCTGGGGTCGGCTCGCCGACCGCTTCGGCCGCAAGATCATGGTCGAGCGCTCCCTCGCCTCGTTCGTCATCGTCATGGGGGCGATGGCGTTCGTCACCGAGCCGTGGCACGTGTTCGCGCTGCGCGCGGTGCAGGGGCTCTTCGCCGGCTACGGGGCGCTGACGCTGACGATGGCGGCGGAGTCGGCGCCGCCGCATCGCATGGCCGACGCGATCGGGTACGTGCATACCGCGCAGCGGCTGGGGCCGGCGCTGGGGCCGATCATCGGCGGATCGCTGGCGGCCGTGGCGGGTCTGCGCAACACCTTCCTCGTGGCGAGCGCGTTCTATCTGTTCGCGGTCGTGCTGGTGTTCTTCCTCTATAAGGAAGCGCCGGCCGCGGCGGATGGCGAGGCTTTCGACTCCGCTCAGGCCAGGCGCGTGACGTTCCGCGACATGCTGTCGTTCGAGAATTTCATCATCCTGATGCTGGTGGTGTTCGGCCTGCAGTTCATCGACCGGAGCTTCGGGCCCATCCTGCCGTTGTATCTGGATCATGCCGGCGTGCCCGCGGGGCGCATTTCGATTGTCGCGGGTCTGATCTTTTCGGTGGCGGCCGGCAGCGGGGCGATTGGCAACTACATCGCCGGCCGGCTGCTGGTGGCGCGGCATGCGCGTCCGATCCTGGCCGGCAGCGCGGCGGCGTCGATGCTGGCGTCGGTGCTGTTCGCGGTGGAGCCGCCCGTGTGGGCCATGCTGCTGGCGGCGGCCGTCTTCGGCCTCGGCATCGGCATTGCGATGACCACGGCGTATGCGGAGGCGGGGAAGATGATTCCGGCCGGGTCGCATGGCGCGGGGTTTGGACTGCTGACCACGGCATCGCTGACCGGGCTGGCGTTGAGCCCGGTGTTCGGGGGGCTGATCGGGGCGACCAGCATGAACGCGGTCTTCATTGCGAATGCCGTCGGGCTGGCCGCCCTGGCGATCATTGTCCTGAAGAACATGAGGGCGCCGGGAATCGGTAACCGGTAGCCGGTAACCGGTTGTCGGTGTGTCACGCTGTCAGGCTGAGTTATGGCTCTTGCTGAGACGCTGAAGGCTGACCATCCGAGCGCGCTGGAGCGCGCGGCGGAGGTGATCCGCGCGGGCGGCGTGGTGGCGGTGCCGACCGAGACGTTCTATGGCTTGGCGGCGGATGCGGGGCACCCGGCCGCGCGGGCGCGCATCTTCGAGATCAAAGGACGCCCGGCCGACATGGCGCTGCCGCTCGTGGCCGCGAGCCTCGAGCAGGTGATTGCGCTGCTCGGACCGATGGACGCCGTGACCGCGAAAGCCGCGCAAGCCTTTTGGCCCGGCCCACTGTCGCTGGTACTGAATGCCACGCCACTGCACAGCGGGACGGTGGAACAGACCGACAACCGGTTACCGGCAACCGACAACCGATCCGTCGCCGTCCGCGTGCCCGCGCATGACTTTGTGCGGGCACTATGCGACCGTGCGGGTGTCCTGCTGACGTCGACCAGCGCGAACAGGACCGGCGAGCCTCCGGCCGAGACGGCTGACGCGGTGGTCGCGGGCCTCGGCGACGCCGTCGACCTCGTCATCGACGGCGGACGCACACCGGGTGGCAAGCCGTCGAGCATTGTCGACCTTCGCGGCGGCGAGCCGGTCCTCGTGCGCGACGGCGCGGTCGAGTGGAGCCGGGTGTTAGAATCGCTGAAGTAGATGGAAGAGCGCGCGGCCCTCGTCGGAGTCATCACACGGCATTCCCAGCACATCGATCACGATCAGGCTCTGGAAGAGCTGGAAGGTCTCGCGCTGGCCGCGGGCGCGCGGGTCGCGCTGAAGATGGTGCAGGAGCGTCCGAAGCCTGACGCCGCCACCTTCATCGGCAGCGGCAAGGTGCTGTCACTCGCGAAGGCCTGCGACGAGGCCGGCGTCGACGTCGTGATCTTCGACAACGAGCTGTCGCCGGCGCAGCTGCGCAACCTCGAAACCGAGCTGTCGCGGAAGGTGCTCGACCGCACGCAGCTGATTCTCGACATCTTCGCGCGCCGTGCGCGCACGCGCGAAGGCAAGCTGCAGGTGGAGCTCGCGCAGCTGCAGTACCTGATGCCGCGGCTGGTCGGCTCCTCCGAAGCGCTGTCGCGGCTTGGCGGCGGCATCGGCACGCGCGGCCCGGGAGAGACCAAACTTGAAACGGATCGCCGCCGCATCCGCCATCGCATCGCCAACCTGAAGCGCGACATCGGCGACGTCAGCCGCCGCCGCGCCCACCTGCGCGAGCGCCGCGAAAAGAACGCCCAGCCCACCGTCGCGCTCGTCGGCTACACGAATGCCGGCAAGACGACGCTGTTCAATCTGCTGACGTCGAGTAACGCCGTCGCCTCGAACGCGCTGTTCGTGACGCTCGATCCCCTCATCCGCCGCGTGCGGATCGACGATGGGCGGCAGCTGCTGTTGTCGGACACGGTCGGCTTCATCGATCGGCTGCCGCACCAGCTGGTCGCGGCGTTCCACGCGACGCTCGAGGAAGTGGCGGCTGCCGATCTGCTGCTGCACGTCATCGATGGATCGGCGCACGACATCGAGCGTCGCGAGGAGGCCGTCCGCGCCGTGCTGCGCGAGGTCGACGCCGACAAGGTGCCGCGCATCGACGTGATCAACAAGATCGATCTGATCGAGCCCGAGGCGCTCGAGCGGCTGCGCTACATGCGGCCCGACGCCGTCTTCATCAGCGCGGCGAAGGGAAAGGGCAGAGGCGAGCTGCTGGAAGCCGTTGCCGCGCGGCTCGAGGAGCAGCTGCCGCGCTGGACCGCGAGGAGGAAGGTGCTCAGTGCGTAGTGCCCGGTGCTGGGTGCTGGGGGCGGTGCTGGGTGCGCTCGTCATGGGCGCGGGCTGCGCGCCGCGAACGGCCGCGGCCCCGGGCCCGGTCGCGCCGGGCGCGGCCCGGTATCCCGACTTTGCGTTCCCCGAAATTCCGGGCGAGCTGCCGGCGGGGGATGCCGCGGTGCGGCACCAGAGCGCGTGGAACCGGCTGCAGTCGGGCGATCTGCGCGGCGCCGAGCACGACTTCACGCAGTTGGCGTCGACGGGCTTCTATCCGGCCTCGGCCGGCCTCGGTTATGTGAATCTCGCGCAGAGCGACTTTACTGATGCCGTCGCCCACTTCGATCGCGCGCTGGCGGCGAACGCCGCGTACGTGCCCGCACTGCTGGGCAAGGGCGAGGCCCTGCTCGGGCAGGACGAGCAGGCGCTGGCGCTGGAAGTGTTCGAGAAGGTGCTGGTGGTGGATCCCTCGATGTCGGCGGTGCGCAGCCGGGTCGACGTGCTGCGCTTCCGCGCCGTGCAGCAGCAGGTGTCGCGCGCGCAGGCGGCGGCGCGTGCCGGGCGGCTCGACGAGGCGGAGGCGGCGTACCAGCGCGCGATTGCGGCGTCGCCCGAAAGCGGCTTCCTCTATCGCGAGGTGGCCGGCGTCGAGCAGCAGCGCGGCAGGTTCGACGAGGCCCTGGCGCACGCGCGGAAGGCGATCGAGCTCGATCCGAACGACGCGGGCGCGCACGCGATTGCCGGCGCGGTGCTCGAAGGGCGCGGCGAGTACGTGGCGGCCGCCGATGCGTTCGACCGCGCCGCCTCGATCGACGGCAGCGCGGCGTATCGCGCGCGCGCCGCGGAGCTGCGCCGGAAGGCGGACGAGGCGCTGCTGCCCGAGGAATTCCGGACGATTCCCGATTCGCCGTCGATCACGCGCGCGCAGCTGGCCGCGCTGTTCGGGCGCAGGCTCGAGCGGCTCGTCGTCATGGCGCCGCAGCGCGCGCCCGTCGTGATGACCGACATTCGCGGCCACTGGGCGAACAGCTACATCCAGAGCGTGACGCGCGCCCGCATCATGGACGCCTTCCCGAACCACACCTTCCAGCCCGACGCCACCGTGCGCCGGGGCGATTTCGCGCAGTCGGTCTCGCGGGCGCTCGCCGTCATCGGCCAGCGGCGTCCCGACCTCGTCGCGAAATGGCGCGGCGCGCGCCCCACGTTCACCGACCTGTCGACCGGTCATCTCGCGTACCCCGAAGTCTCGATGGCCGTCGCCAGCGGCGTGATGACCGCGCCCGGCGGCGAATTCGGCCTGACGCGTCCCATCACCGGCGCCGAAGCGCTCGACGCGCTCGCCAGACTTCAGGCACTCGTGCGATAGGCCGGTGAACTCCACCAGGCCCATCGCGATCGCCGGCGCCGGCATCGGCGGGTTGACGCTCGGATGCATGCTGGCGCGTCACGGAATCCCCTTTCGCATTTTCGAGAAGGCGCCGGCGCTCGCGCCCGTGGGCGCGGGCATCGCGCTCGCCGACAACGCGCTGCGCGCGCTCGCGCACGCGGGTCTGGCCGAAGCCGTGCGCGCGGCAGGGCAGCCGCTCCGCCAGGCCGACATCTGCGATTCCACCGCGCGTGTGATTGTCGGCATGCGCGAGCTGCCGTTTCCCGTGGTCGTCATGGCGCGGACCGAGCTGCAGCAGGCCCTGCTCGCGCCGATTGCCGGCCACGTCGAGTGCAACCGCGGCGTCGCCGGCTACGCGCACCGCGACGAGGGTGTCGTCGTGCGCTTCGACGATGGCGCCGAGATGGAGGCGGCGTTGCTGATCGGGGCCGATGGTCTGCGCTCGCGCGTGCGGGCCGCGATGCATGGCGACGAGCCGCTCCGGTATTCGGGGCAGACGAGCTGGCGCGCGATCGCGGAGCCGGCCGGCCTGCCCGACACCGGCCGCATGACAGAGAGCTGGGGCCCCGGCCTCCGCTTCGGCATCGTCCCGCTCACCGGCGGGCGCGTCTATTGGTTCGCGGTGGCGGAGGAGCCGTCCGGCGGGAGAGATGCGGGCGGCGTGGGGGCGACGCTGCGGGCGAAGTTCGAGGGATGGCATGCCCCGATTGACGCCGTGATTGCGTCGACCGATGACGCGCGCATCGTGCGTACGGACATCTTCGATCGCCCGCCGATTCGCGCCTGGGCCGAGGGGCGCGCCGTGCTGCTCGGCGACGCGGCGCATCCGATGACGCCGAATCTCGGCATGGGCGGCTGTCAGGCGATCGAGGACGCCGTGGTGCTGGGAAATGCGCTGGCGCGCGAGTCCGGCGTCGAAGCGGCGCTCGCGCACTATCAGGCGCGCCGCGTGTCCCGCGCCAACCGCTTCGTCAACCGGTCGTTCACGTTCGGCCGCCTGGCGCACGCGCGCTCACGTCCCGTGCGATGGCTCCGCGACCGCGCGCTCGGCGCCCTGTCGCGCGGCCTCGCCCTTCGCGCCCTCCGCCGCGACCTCGACTTCCGGCTGTAAACTGTCTGCCGATGTCGTGGACGTCAGCGCTGACCGCCGCGAACCAGCTCACGCTGCTGCGCATGCTGCTGGCGGCGCCGTTCGTCATCACGTTTCTCTACAACATGTACGGCTGGGCGCTGGCGCTGTTCCTGTTTGCCGCGCTCACCGACATGCTCGACGGCCTGATCGCGCGCCGCACGGGGCAGCAGACGACGCTGGGGGCGTGGCTGGATCCGATGGCCGACAAGCTGCTGATCTTCAGCATGGTGGTGGTGCTCACGCTGCCGACCGAGGCGCCCAACCGCCTGCCGCTGTGGCTGACGATCCTGATCATCAGCCGCGACGTGGCGATTGTCATGACGGTGGCGGTCATCAACCTCGCGGTGGGCCATCGCACCTTCAAGCCGTCGCCGCTCGGCAAACTGGCGACCGGCGTCTTCCTCGCCACCGGCGTCGCCATCCTCGTCGCCAACTACATCGGCCGCCCCATGCCCCTCGTCTGGGTTTTCATCTACGCCTCGCTCGTGATCACGCTCGCCTCGGCGGTCGACTACGTCGTCCGCGTCACCAAGGTTATTCGGGAACAGTAGGCGTGCGGTCAGCGGCCGCGCGCAGGTGCGGTGTCCGGCGTTCTGGCGCGACGGCGTAAAAAAGACGTCGGAGGGACCGCTCTTTGGCCCGACTCGCCCCGCCGGCGCGGCGGAATGCCGGACATCGCACCGGAGCACGGCTTGTTGGCGCGGCCGGGGTCTGCCGAGTGGAGGGCGACGCAGCTGTTGGCGCAGCCGCGTCAGCGCTCGGGGCGCCGGACGTCCTGGTTTGCGGCCCGGACGCCGCCCGGGGTATGCTTCCCGTCCCCCGACAACCAAGAGGTTCAGTTTCATGCTCGATGCTATTAAGAGGATGTCCACCGGCGGCAACAAGCAGCAGGCCGGTGAGCTCGAAAGTTTGATCGCTGCCGCCCGGGAAGAGCGTGCCGCGCTGTCGGCCATGCTCACCCAGGTGCAGCTCCATGGCACCAAGGTTGCCGCGGCGGGCAAAGCCGTGCAGCAGGTCGAAGACAAGGCCGCGAAGGCGGTGGGCCGCGTCGAGGAGCTGTCCACGAAGCTCTCCGCGGTCGACACGCACGTGCAGGCGCTGGCCGGCATCGACGGGCGGATCCAGAGCCTGTCCGAAGCCGTGGCGCAGGCCGAGCGCCTGATGGCGCCGGAGGGCGAGCTGGTGCGGCAGCGCCAGGCGGTGCAGCAGCTCTCGGCCGAAGCGCTCAAGACGCAGGCGAGCCTCGAGGCGCTCAGGAAAGAGCAGGAGACGCTCGACGCGGTGCGCGACGAGCTGCGGCAGTCGACCGCCGGCCTGAAGGACTCGCACGACCGCGCCGCCGCGCTGCATGGCGAAATCGAACAGCTCCGCGGCGCCGCGGCGCAGATCGGGCAGGAGCAGGCACGCGTGCGCGAGGCCGCGCGCGAGACGCGCGAAGACACCGCCGCGACGCACGAGACGGTGAAGGAAGTCGAGAAGAAGCTGAGCGCCCTCGCGAAGCTGCAGGAGATGAGCCGGACGACCGAGGAGCGCATCGCGACGCTCAACGCGCTGGCCGAGCACGTGTCGCAGAAGGCCAGGCTGCTCGAGAACCAGAAGCACACCATCGAGCACGCGCTCGTCGAATCCAACCGGCTCAACGAGCTGGTGTGGAACATGGACGTGCAGGTCGGCAAACTCACCGACGGCGCGAAGACGGCCGCGCGCGCCGAGGAGACCGTCGAGCGCATCGAGAAGCTCGCGCGCGACACGTCCGCGCAGCTCGACGCCGGCCTGAAGGCGAAGGATGCCTTCGGCCTCGACCTCGTGCGCCTCGACAAGGAACGCACGAGCCTCGCCGACTTCGTGCGCAGGCACGAAGAGAAGGTCGACGCCAGCCGCCGCGAGCTCGAACAGCTCGAGACACGCGTGCGCGGCCTCCAGACGTCCGCCGCCGATCTCGAGAAGGCCCACGAAGCCCTCGCCGCGCGCGAGCGCAGCGTGTCGGCCATGACGCAGCGCGTCGACGCGCTGACCCGCAGCATGGAATCGGTCGCGGAACAGGCCGACGACCTGACGCGGAAGCAGATGGCGCTCGAGGGGCTGCAGGAGGGCCTGGCGCAGGTCGACGACCTCGCGCGCAAGACCACGTGGCAGGTCGAGACGCTGCAGGCCGCCCGGCAGGATCTCGAGCAGCTCCGCCGCGAGATCCAGGAGTTCTACAAGGCGCACGCCGCCGCCGCGCAGCTGCGCGACAGCCTCGCGTCGGACCGCGCCGGCCTCGAGGTGTTCCTCGAGCGCGTCACGGCGTTCAGCGTCTCGCTGCCCGAGCTCGACGCCCGCATGGACGGCATCACCGACAAGCTCTCCATCGTCGAGGAGGGCACGGAGAAGGCGGCCAACCTCGTGTCGATTGCCGACGACCTCGATCGGCAGATGACGCGCCTGGCCGGCTACCACCAGTTCGTCGAGCGCGTCGAGACGCGCCTGAACGCGCTCAACGCGCTGACCACGGAAGTCGACCGGAAGGTCGACGACCAGGTCGCGAAGCGCGCGGAGATCGACGCGCTCAAGAGCGCGTGCGACAGCGTCGCGCTGCAGGTGACCAGCGTCCAGCAGAAGCTGGAAGGCGTCTCGCAGGTGCAGGGCAAGCTGCTGCCGCTGACCGCGCAGGTGTCGGTGCTGAAGAGCGGTATCGACAAGGCCAGCGCCCGCGTGACGAACGCGCTGAAGGACGAGGCGGAGCTGACGAGCCAGGAGCGCCGGGTCAGCGAGATGCTCGCGTCCGTGAAGACCGTGGCCGCCGAAGCCGCGGATCACCTGAAGAAGGTCGAAGGGCTCAGCGAATACCTCTCGCGGTCATCTACGCTCAAGGACGAGATGCTCGAAGAGCTGGGGCGGGTGCAGGGGCGCCAGCGCGACGTCGCCGCGCAGAGCGAGGCGGCCGAGGATCATCTCAAGCGGCTCGACGCCACCTTCCGTCAGCTCGAGCAGCGCCGCACGCAACTCGCGTTCGCCGAGAAGCGCATCGGCGCGTTCGAGGGCAAGCTGTCGGAGCTGCGCGCGATGTCGGAGGAGATCGAGCGCCGCATCCAGGCGCTTGCGGCGCGCGAGGAAGTCGTCGAGTCGGTGCGCAAGGAAGTCGAAGGCGTGTTCGAGGTCAGCGCGAAGTCGAAGGCGGACCTCGAGTTCGTCGAGGAACACCGCGCCGACGTGCTGCAGCTCAAGACGCGCGTGGACGAGCTCGTGGCGTCGATTCGCGACACCGAGACGCGCCTCGCCGACATCAACGCGAAGAAGCGCCTCGTCGACGAGGTGCAGCTGAAGGTCGGCGTCATCACGAACCTGCTCGAGGACGTGCGCGTGAACATGGAGGCGGTGGGCGAGCAGCGCGCCGTGCTCGATCACGTCATGGAGAACCTCACGAAGCTCAACGACATGGTCGCGACGGGTCAGTCGACGCTGCGCGCGCTGCAGGCCGAGCGCGAGCTGGCCGAGCGCATCGAGCGCGGCATCAAGGCGCTGCGGTCGAAGACGGCCTGAGCGTTCGAATATATGAGAACGCTCATCGTCCTCGCGTTGGTGACGGCCTCGAGCGTTACGGGCGCTCCGCGCGCCATGCAGGACGGCGCCGGCCAGGCCGGCCAGCGCGCCGCGCTGCTCAGGGCACACGCACGGCTGTATTCCGCGGTCGAGATCCTCATGGGCACGGCGACCGCGTACTCGGTCGCCTGCAAGGACGAAAAGGCATTCACCACCTTGATGATGCTCGACATGATGATGTCCCGCGCTCTGTCCGCGAAGAAGGCCGTCGCGCGGGACCTCGCGGCTGCCGCGGCGGTCTCGTCGCCCGACCCATCCGCCCACGAGCTCGCGCTCGCCGTGATGGAGGAACTCACTGCGCTGTCGGCGGCAGTCGACAAGGTCATGGAGCCTGCCAGAACGTGCGCAGCGTTCATGACCGCCAAGGACAATGCCGCCAACCTGGCGTCGAGGAGCGACGACGGCGATATGACGTGGAGCGCCGCGCGCTCGCATGCGGCTATCAACATCAGGCGCCTGGCCGAGTTCGAGTCCGCGTCGGAGCGGGCGGCCGCCCGCGGGCTGGTCGAACGCACGAAGCCGCGTTAGCGGCCGCCACATGATCTGCGCGAACTGCGGCGTGCCGCTGCCGGAAGGCGCGCAGTTCTGCCCCGGCTGCGGTCGTGCCGTCGGTGCACGACCCGCGCGCGGCCGGGCGCGTAACGGCCTGATCCTCGCGGCGCTCGCGGTCGTCCTGGCCGCCATCGGCGCGCAGCGCCTGCTGCATTCCCCGCCTGTCGTGCCCACGCCGCCTCCCCCCGCGCCGACGAGAGCCGCCGCGGATCTCGCGATAGAGGAGATCGTCGCGGGAGATCCCGCCGCGGCCGCGCGTAACATGGAACAGGCCGCGGCCGCCGGAGACGCGCAATCCACGTTCGTGCTGGCGAGGCTGTACAGCACCGGCTTTGGCGTCCCGCTCGACGCCGAGCGGGCTCGCGCGATGTTCGCGCAGGCCGTCGAGCGCGGCGCGCCGCAGGCCGCGCTCGGCCTTTCGCACTACCTGTACACCGGCACGGGTGGGCCGCCCGACCGTGGTCAGGGCCTTCGGGTGCTGACCGAAGCCGCCGACGCCAACGGCCTCGATCCCCGTGGACTCGCGACGCTTGGCGAGTGGTACTGGCGCGGGTCGGCCGGCGTGACGGACAAGCCCCGCGGCAGCGCGCTGCTCGACCGCGCCGCGGCGGCCGGCTACACGCGTGCGGATTTCGTGCGGGGCCTGGCGGCCGACGAGGCCGGCCGTCCAGCGGAGGCGTTTACGCTGTGGCTGAGCGCGGCGCGCGCGGGCGACGCCGGCGCCGCGTTCGAGCTGTATCGCGTGTACCGCGACGGCATCGGCACGACCCAGGATCGTGAGCTTGCCCTGCAGTGGCTCCAGCGATCCGCCAGACAGGGCCACGCGGGTGCACAGGCCGATGTCGGCTACAACTTCCTGGTCGGCACGCTGGTCGAGCTCAGCGACGTCGAAGGGCTGCGATGGTCGCTGCGCGCGGCGGTCGGCGGAAACGCGGTCGGCCTCTACAACGTCGGCTTTGTCCTGCAGAAGGCGGCCGCCGGCGGCGATCGGACGTCGCTCTCCGACGCCTATACGTTTTTCAACCTGGCCGCGGCGAAGGGACACGCCAGCGCGGTCACGGCGCGCGACGAGGTCGAGGCGCAGCTTCAGCCCGCCGAGATTCTGTCCGCGCAGGAGCTGGCGCGCGACTTCTCCGCGGGCACGTCGACCCTGCAGCAGGTCGCCGTGTCGGGCACGGGCACCGGCTTCTGGGTGGACCTCGGACGCCTGGTGACCAACGAACACGTCATTGGCGGATGCGCGCGCGTGGCGGTCCGCACCGATCAGGGAACGCTCGAAGACGTCACGGTTGTCGCGGCAGACGCCGAGTCGGACCTGGCCGTGCTGCAGGTGCTGCCGAAACCGGGCGCCACACACGTCTCTGCCCTCGCGATGTTTGCAGCCGAGGAACCGCCGCTGGGCGAGCAGGTCGTGGCCTTCGGCTACCCGCTGTCAGGCGTGCTTGCGAGCGCCGGCACGCTCGGCACGGGCACCGTCAGCGCGAACCGCGGACTGCTGGACGATCCCGATCGCCTGCAGTTTTCGGCACCCGTGCAGCCCGGCAACTCAGGCGGCGCGATTCTCAACGAGCTGGGCCACGTCATCGGCGTCGTCCAGGCCGTGCTCAACCCCATCACGCAGGGCGACAGTGTCGTCCTGCCGCAGAACGTGAACTTCGGCATCAAGGCCCGGCGCCTGCGTGAGCTGCTGGTGGCCAACGGCATCACGCCGCACACCGGTTCGGGCGGCCGCCGGCTCGACTCGAAGGAGCTGGCCGTGCGCGCGCAGCGCGTGTCGGCGCAGGTCGTGTGCTATCAGAGCGCGCTCGAGCGCGTCCTCGGCCGGTAGCCATACTGGTAGCGCGGCCCGGCCGGGACTGTCGCTACTGTCTGATGTCGAACGTGACGGTGGCTTCGGGGGAGGCGGGCGAGAGGATGACGGTCTTCGCGTCGGGCGGGACCGTCATGATGCTCGCGCGATCCATCGCGCCCCGGCCCGGCATGACGAGCGAGAGCTTGTATTCGCCGAAGGAAAGCCCCTCGAACGGCTGGGGTTCTTTGACGTTCAGAGTCGTCACCATCACGCTGCGCGAGCCCTCGCTCGTTCCCTGCAGTCTGACCTGAACCACGGCCCCTTCGGGCCAGCCTGTCAGTTCGACTCTGATGGTGCCGCCGGTGAGCGCGATGTCCTGAAAATTGCGTCCCTCGACCAGCGTCACCTGCTTCGTCTGGCCCGGCGCCGTTCTCGCGCGCAGAATCATCGCGTTGTATGCGCCAGGCGCGTCCAGAGCCAGACGATAGTAACCCTGCGTGTCGGTCTTGGCATTGGCCTGGATTCGCGGCGACGCCGTCTGACCCTGCACCGGACGGGCTGCGAAGCTCACGATCGTTGCAGCCAGCGGCTTGCCGTTCAGCGTGACGCGCCCTTCGACCGTCACCGGCGGGCCAGCAATAGTGACGGCCGTCAGGGTCTGCGCCGACGCCTCGAAGCGGCTGCTGCCGGCATCGGAGCCCTCGCGGCGATAGAAGACCTCGAGCTGCCCGGGCGGCAGGCCGCCGACGGTCATGTCGCACCTCGGCTCGCGCGTCGTGAGAATGCGCGAGCGGCCGGGCGAGACCGTGAACTGCGGATCCGGCTTCGGCATGACGAACGCGTCCATCGTGACTTCAGTCGCGCTGTCGCAGACTTCCGGCGCCGCCGTGATGCGCGCCGCGCCGACGTTCTCCGGAGGGAAGTGCGCCAGCGTCGTCTCCGCCGCGCGGACGGAAATCGTCCTGACGTCGCTCTTGAGGCCGCCCTCATAGACGGGCGTCACACGATATTCGCCTGGCGGAACGCCGGCCAGGCTCGCATGCAGCGCGCTGTCGAACGCCACGGCGTGCACGCGCGGTCCATTCACCAGCAGCTGCACGGGCCGCACCGTCATGTGCGGCACATGCAGCAGCAGCTCGCCGCCCGGCAGCACGTCCGGCACGTGCAGACGCCTCGCCGTGAGGAGCTCACCCGTGGAATACGTGCGCGGCGACGCGCCCTCGTACGAAAAGCGTACGTACCGGCCGGCCGCGTGCACGAACTCCAGCGGCACGGGCGGGCCGATCGCCGTCCGCCGCTTAGCCGTCACCGTCTCCCTGCCTTCGTCGTCGATCGTCAGCCACGCGATTTCGACCGCGATCGGGTGCTCGCTCCAGATCTCGATCGCGCGCGCGAGTTCCTGCGGCGCTGCCGCATTGACGACCGATAACAGAAGGAGCGTTAGAATCATCCTCGTGAACAAGATCCCGGTGTTCGTTTTCGGACTACTCCTCGCCGCGCCTGTTATGACGATGGACGCGCGCACTCAGACTGCCGCCGACCGCGAAGCGGTTCGCCAGACCCTGCTCGATTACGTCGAGGGCATCTACAACGTGCAGCCGGAACGGCTCGAACGCAGCGTGCATCCCGACATAATCAAGCGCGGCTACTACCGCGAGAACCCGGCCGCCGAGTTCAGGTTCGTGCCGATGACGCGCGATCAGCTCATCACGTTCGCCGCCGACTGGAACAAGGACAAGAAGCGGCCCATCGACACCTACCCAAAGGAGGTCATCGTCTACGAAGTCGTCGACCAGACCGCCAGCGGCAAGGTGATCGCGATGTGGGGCATCGACTACATCCACCTCGCGAAGCACGATGGCCGCTGGAAGATCGTCAACGTTCTCTGGCAGTCGCCGCCGAAGTAAATCTCAAATCATCAAGTCTCAATTCTTCTTGATCGTCCCGCGCAGCGTCTCGCCTCTCACCGGGTAGGCGGGACGCGTTGGCGTCGTTGGCGGATTCTTCTTCAGCTCGTCCATCACGATCTGAATCGCGCGCTCCAGCTGCGGATCGCGCCCGGCAATGACATCGGCCGGCGTCTGCTCGACCTCGATGTCGGGCGGCACGCCTTCGTTCTCGACGAGCCAGCCTTCCTGGGACGTCCAGAACGCGAGATTCGGCGCCGTGATGCTGCCGCCATCCAGCAGGACGGGGAAGCCGAGCGTGCCGACGAGGCCGCCCCAGGTGCGCTTGCCGATAATCGGTCCGAGATTCGCCTGGCGCCACATCCACGGGAAGAGGTCTCCACCCGAGCCGGCTGTTTCGTCGATCAGCAGCGCCTTGGGCCCCTGGATCGACGCGGCAGGCATCTTGAGATCGGCGCCGTAGCGCATCGCCCACATGGATGACGCCGGACGCTTCAGGATGTCGATGTAGTAGTCGGCCACCGAACCGCCGCCGTTGAACCGCTCGTCGACGATGATGGCGTCCTTGTGGGCCTGCGGGAAGAAGTAGCGCTTGAAGTACGTGTGGCCGAGCGTGGTCGTGTTCGGCACATAGACGTACGCCACGCGGCCGCCGGTGGCCGCGTTGACCTTGCGCAGGTTGCCCTCGACCCAGTCGCGATTGCGCAGGGCGCCCTCGTTGCCGATCGGCACCACCTGCACGACGCGCGATCCGCTGCCGTCGGCGTTCGGCCCGATCGTCAGGTCGACGATGCGGCCTGAGGTGTTTTCGAAGAGCGAGTAGATGTTCGCCGGCGGACGCAGGTCGCGTCCGTTGACCGCGAGCAGGTATTCGCCCGCTTTTGCGTTGACGCCCGGCTCGGTGAGCGGCGCGCGCAGCTGCGGGTTGAAGTTGAGGCCGCCATAGACCTTCTTGAACCGATAGCGGCCGTTGGCGATTTCGTAGTCGGCGCCGAGCAGGCCGCCCGGCACGGTCACGGGCGTGTCGGGCCCCATGTCGCCGCCGCCCACGCGGTGATGGCCCACCGCGAGCTCGCTCGACATCCACTGCATGACGCGGTTCAGGTCGGCGCGCGACGCGACGTGCGTGAGGAACTCGCTGTAGCGCGACTTCTCCTCGGCCCAGTCCACGCCGTGCATGTTGGGGGCATAGAAGTAGTCGCGGTTGATGCGCCAGGCCTCGTTGAAGATCTGCTGCCACTCGGCCTTCGGATCGACACGCACGGTGATGGCGTCGAGATTGAGCCGGCCTTCGGTGGGCTGCACGGTCCGGTTGGTCGGCACGATCGACCACGCGTTGTTGTTCACGTAGAGGATGCGCTTGCGGTCGTGCGAGACGGTGAAGTTCTGCACGGGCGCGAGGAACGGCTCGGCACGGCGCTTCGCCATGTCGAACCGCTGCAGCGCCGCGGCGTTGTCGGTGCGGCGGATGAAGTACAGCTGTCCGTCCTCTCCCGCGGCCGGATTGGAGATGCGGCCTGACGGCACCGGGAGATCGAGGATGCGGAACTCGATGCCGTCGATGTCGATGCGCGTCACGGTCGGCGCGGCCGGCGGCCGGGCCGGCGCGGCGGCCTGCGCGGCCGGTGGGGCATCAGCCTGCGCCGCGGGGGGCGCATCCGGCTTCGGCGCGTCGGGCTTCGGCGCAGGCGGCGTCTGCCCGTCGCGCCCGCCGAGCCCGGGACTGGCCGCCTTCTCCTCGTCGCTCTCGCGCGCCAGCGGATTCGGCGTGTTGTTGGCGAGCACAACGACGTAGAAGCTGTTGTTCTGATTCATGTCGGCGTTCGACATGGAGAACCAGTCGACGACCGGGCCCGCGTCGGTCGACCCGATGAAGTACAGGTACTTGCCGCTCTTGTCGAAGACGGGTTCGGTGACGTAGCCCAGGCCGTCGGTGACGTTGAAGGCCTTGGTCTGATCGATCGAGTAGAGCTTCAACGTCGTTTCCAGCGTGTTCGTCTTGATCGTGTAGGCGATCCACTTCGAGTCGGGCGACCAGTCGTAGCGGATCGGCACCGGGCCGGGCGAGTACACGTATGACGACTCGATCTTCGTGACCGTGCCCGTCGCCGCGTCCATCCAGAACAGCGACTGCGAGTTGTCGGCAAACGCGAGCCGCGTGCTGTCGGGCGACCACTCGAGCATCTCGTAGAAGCCGGCGCCGCCGGGCGCGAACGCCTTGACGGCCGACGCGTCGCCGCGGCCGTCCTGCGGCGCGATGTGCAGCATGTATTCGCCGGAGGCGTCGGAGAAGTACGCGAGGCGTGTGCCGTCGGGCGACCAGGCCGGCGAGCGCTCGTGCGCGCCCGTGGTGTTGGTGACGTTGCGCGGGTCGCCCTTCTCCATGGGCACCGTGACGATTTCGCCGCGATACTCGAAGGCGGCGCGCGCGCCGGAGGGAGAGAGCTCCGCGCGCCGAATCCAGTTGGCGCCTTTCGCCCAGCGCGGGCGCAGGCCTGCGAGATCCGCCGCGGCGCCGATCTTCAGGCGCGTGGCCGCGCCGCCGCGCGCGGTGTCGAGCATGTGCAGATAGCCCGCCTGCTCGTAGGCGATGCGCGACCCGTCCGCGTCCGCCCCGAGCACCGGGAAATCGGTGTGCTGGGTGACCTGACGGACGGCCTTCGTGCGCGTGTCGTACGCAAACAGGTTGAATTCGCCGTTGCGATCCGACCGGAAGTAGATGGTGTCGCCAATCCAGCTCGCGTCGACGTCGTTGGCGCGCGTCGCCGGCTGCGGGATCTTCTCGACGGCGTGCGTCCTGACGTCATAGATCCACAGCACGGAGTGGGTGCCGCCGCGGTACTGCTTCCACTGCAGGAACGACGGCCCGAGCGGGTTGTAGACCATCTTCCGCCCGTCGGGGGAGTAGGCCGCCTGCGACGCGTTCGGAATCGGCAGCTGCGTCTCGATGCCGCCCGCAACCGGCACGGTGAACAGCTGCTGGTAGCGACCCGTGAACACGGCGCGCGCCGACGTGAACAGCACCGCCTTGCCGTCGGGCGTGAAGCTCTGGACGATGTCGGCGCCGGGGTGCCAGGTGAGGCGCGTGGGAATGCCGCCTTCGACCGGCACGATGTAGACGTCGGTGTTGCCGTCGTACTGCGCACTGAACGCGATCAGCTTGCCGTCGGGCGAGAACGCCGGATTCGATTCGGACCCTTCGTCGGTCGTCAACCGCCGCGCGCTGCCGCCGGCCGCGCCGGCCACCCATAGATCGCCCGCGTACACGAAGGCGACGTGCGTGGCGCTCAGCGCCGGCTGCGCAAGCAAACGCGTGTCATTAACATCCGGCTCCGCACGCGTCGCCGGAGGTGCCGGCTCAGCAAACGTCGCCGTAGTGAACAGCGATCCCGAAGCCGCCATCAATCCGGCGGCAAGGCATGTCTCGAGTGCGCGCATTTTCATAAGGGTCTCCCGGTGCCGCGATTATATGGAAGAATGGCCCCAGCTTCCACGGCGTGCCCAGGAGCGTGCGCCGCTCAACGTCGCCGAAGTGCTGCGGCTGGTGGGTCGGCTGCTCAAACGCGGGAACGGGGAGGCCCTGAATGTCTGACGAGCCGTCGCGCCAGGACGAGGCGCTGCACGAATTGAACAATCGGCTGACGGTGATTCTCGGATTCAGCGAGCTGCTGCTCGAGAGCACGCCCGAAGACGATCCGCGGCGCGCGGACGTCATCGAAATCCGCAACGCCGCGCAGGCCGCGCTCGAGGTCACGCCGAAGCTGGGGAGTTAATTCCCCTTCAACACCCGCAGCGGATCCGTGCGCGCGGCCCGGAGCGCCGGCGCGAGACATGCCGCGGCGCCCACCGCCAGCAGAATCGCCGGCACGGCCGCATACGTCACCGGATCGCGCGCCGTCAGTCCGTAGAGCAGCGTGGCCATCGACCGCGAGAGCGCGGCGGCGGCAAGAAGGCCCGCGCCGGCGCCGATCGCGACGATCAGCAGCCCCTGGCGCACCACGAGCCGCACGAGATCCGGCGGCCGCGCGCCCAGCGCGCTCCGTACCGCCAGCTCGCGCGATCGTTGCGAGACGCTGTACGACAGCACGCCCAGCAGTCCAACCGCGGCAATGATCAGCGCAAGCGCCGCGAACGCCACGATCAGCGTCGCATACAGCCTCGGCCGCGCCAGCGTCGTCATCACCCGCTCTTCGAGCGTCATGACGGAGTCGAAGACGAGTGAGGCATCTTCCTGCCGCGCAAGCCCGCGCAGCGTGGGCACGAACGCGAGTGGATCACCGGCAGTGCGGACGATGAGAATCGGCGATGTGCTCATCCGGGGGCTGCTTCGATAGAAGTACATCTCGGGCGACGCCGGCTCGGTAACGCCGGCGTGCCGCACGTCGTCGACCACGCCGATCACTTCCGCCTGCTCGGCCTCGCGCCAGAACCGGCTGCGCACCACCTGGCCGATCGGCTGCGGCTGGAGGTACTCGCGCGCGAACGTGCGATTGACGATGAAGACGGCCCGGCCGCTGACGAGATCGTCGTTCGTGAAGTCGCGGCCGCCGGAGAACCGGATGCCCATCGCGGCGAAGTAGCCGGGCGTCACGGTGCGTGTCGACGCCTGCACGCGTGTGTCGTCGATCGTCAGCGCGGCGCCGCCGAACGTGCCGAGCACCGGCCCGTCGCTGTAGCTGGCGGCGGTCACGCCGGGCATCGCGCGCGCGCGCTCGAGGACCGCGTCGACGATCGCGGCCCGGCGCTCGGTTGTGAGGGCAAAGCCGGGAAGCTGCAGCCGCGCCGTGAGCGTGCTCGACGGATCGAAGCCGCGATCGGCATCGACCAGCGCGAGGAAGCTGCGGCCGAGGAGCGACGCGCCCACCAGCAGCAGGCAGGCGATGGCCACCTGGCCGGCCATGATCGTCATGCGCGCGCGGGCGGGGCGCGAGCGCCAGCCGGCGCCGGCCGGGGCCGTGCCATCTTCCGAGAGCGACTCGACCAGATTCAAGCGCCGTGTGCTCCACGCCGGCGCAAGTCCGATCGCGAGGCTGCCGGCCACCGACATTGCCACGGCGAAGGCGATGACGAAGCCGTCGAGGGAGAGATCCTGCAGGCGAGGGAAGTCTGCCGGAAGCAGCGTGGGTATAGCGCGGTGCAGCGCGACCGCGAGCGCGAGACCGGCCGCGCCGCCGCCGAGACCGAGCACGAGATTCTCGACCAGCAGCTGGCGCGTGACGCGCGCCTGCCCGGCGCCGAGCGCCGAACGAATTGCGATCTCGCGCCTGCGCGTGGTCGCGCGCGCGAGCTGCAGGCTCGCGACGTTGGCCGTGGCCGTGATGAAGAGCAGGACGACGGCGGCAAGCAGAATTATCAGAGGCCGGCGTACGTCGCCGGCCATGGCCTCGGGGAGCGGCGTCGCGGTAATGCGGATGGGGCCTGCGTCTCCGAACACGGCGCGGAGCACCAGTTCCATGTCGGCTGTCGTCGCCCTTGCCAGCCCGCGGCTCGTGCCCTCGTC
>DATKDT010000162.1:0-2479 GCA_035512575.1 Vicinamibacterales bacterium
ACCGAAAGCGAGATGCAGGAGGCGGTCGAGCGGATTGCCGCGTTCCGCGAGCGCGCGGCGGCAGCCGGCGTGGCCGGCCATCGCGAGTATCACGCCGGCTGGCACACGGCGCTCGACCTGCAGAACCTGCTCGACGTCTCCGAAGTGATCGCGAAATCTGCGCTCGAGCGGAAGGAGAGCCGCGGCGGCCACTTCCGCGAGGACTTTCCCGACAAGGCGGCCGAATTCGGCAAGGTGAACATCGCCGTGCGGCGCGGCGCCGGCGGCACCGCGCAGGTGTCGCGCGTGCCGATCCCGGACATGCCCGGCGAGCTGAAGCAGGTCATCGAGGAGATGGGCTGATGGCGAAGGCGACATTCCGCATCTGGCGTTCGACTCGCCCCGATGACGAGGCTCGCTCACGCCGGGGCGCCGGCCAGGAGGGCCCGGACGTGCTGCCGGCCGGCGGCGCGTTCCAGGACTACACCGCCGACGTCTCCGAAGGCATGGTGGTGCTCGATGCCGTGCACCAGATTCAGGCCGACCAGGCGCCCGACCTGGCCGTGCGCTGGAACTGCAAGGCGGGGAAGTGCGGGTCCTGCTCGGCCGAGATCAACGGCATGCCGCGGCTGATGTGCATGACGCGGCTGAGCGACCTCAATGTGGCCGAGCCCGTGACCGTCGAGCCGATGCGCGCGTTCACGCCCATCCGCGATCTCGTCACGGACGTGAAATGGAACTTCGCGGTGAAGAAGCAGATCCAGAAGTTCACGCCGCGCGCGCCCGACGCGCCCGACGGCACCTGGCGCATGGCGCAGGCCGACGTCGACCGCGTGCAGGAGTTCCGCAAGTGCATCGAGTGCTTCCTGTGCCAGGACGTGTGCCACGTGCTGCGCGACCATCACAAGCACCAGCAGTTCATCGGGCCGCGCTTCTTCGTCTACAGCGCCGCGCTCGAGATGCACCCGCTCGACACGGCCGATCGCCTGAAGGATCTCAAGGACGACCAGGGCATCGGGTACTGCAACATCACGAAGTGCTGCACGAAGGTGTGCCCCGAGCACATCACGATTACCGACAACGCGATCATCCCGCTCAAGGAGCGCGTGGTCGATCGGTTCTATGATCCGGTGACGCGGCTGCTGCGGGTCATCACCGGACGCTGATGCTCCGGGGCGATGTCCGGTGTTCCTCAGCGACGTGAGCCGCGCGAATGGGCGCTCGGGTCAGTCTGTCGCCGCGCCGCGTAGCTCGACGATTTCTGCTCGCATGTACAAGCACGGCGCCGCGCCAGACCGACCACTCGCGCTCAGCGCGGCCTGACGCGCGCAGGGGCGGTGTCCGGTGTTCATCAGCGAGGTTCTTTGGCCCGACTCGCCTCGGCGGCGCTGAGGAATACCGGACATCGCTCCGAAGCATCGATGGGCCGTGCTGCTATGAGGAGATTTGATATGTCGGAACTGAAGAAATTGTCGGCGGCGGCGATTCCGGCGGCGCTGCAGAAGGCCGAGCGGTACCGGCTGCTCAACGAGCCGGAGCAGGCCGAGAGCATCTGCGAGGACGTGCTGGCGATCCAGCCCGATCACGAGGAGGCGAAGGCGATGCTGATTCTGGCGCTGACCGATCAGCTCGCCGGCGGCGCGCACGATCGCGCCGGCGTCGTGGCGCGCGCGCAGACGCTCGCGGCGACGGTCGCGTCGGAATACCACCGCAACTATTACAGCGGCCTCATCGCCGAGCGGCGGGGCCGCGCGGTGCTGGCGCGCGGCGGCGCCGGCGCGCGCGCGGCGGCCGGCGAATGGATCCGCGAGGCCATGCAGCGGTTCGCCGACGCGGAACGGATGCGGCCCGCCGATGACGACTCCGCGATTCTGCGATGGAACGCGTGCGTGCGCCTGCTCGAGACGCACCCGCACCTGGCGGAGGCGCCGGAGGACAGGCCGGAGCCGCTGATGTCGGAATGAGAGCGATTACGGATCTGCGATCTGCGATTAAGGATTTAATCCGTAATCACAGATCCCTAATCCTTGATCCCTCGAGTTCCGTTCGGCGAACCCGGCGATGCGCGGGTCGGTGTCGTTGAACTCGAGGCCGGCGCGGTAGCGCGGGCCGCCGGAGCCCTGCGGCAGCTCGAACGACGCCCACGGCACCGTCGCCCGTAGCCGCGCTTCGGGCTCGAGCGGCAGCGTCACGCGCACCTTCTGGTTGGGACGCAGCGCGCTGGCCGACACGACGTGCGCGCCGCCCGCCGACAGATCCACGACCGTCGCGTCCTTCCCGTCGAGCTGCGCCACCACGCCGTCCCGCATGCGGAAACGCGGATACCTGCGCGTGCCGCGCCAGTCAAGGTGCGGCGTGGCCGTGGTGGGCGGGGTGGGTACGGTGGCTGTCGTGGTACCGGTGGACGGTGGGGACGTGGGTTGGGTGGCGGACGTGGAAGACGTGGAGGACGGGGCCGACGTGGCGGGCGTGGGGGCGGCGGCCGGCGCGGGCGCCGCCG
>DATKDT010000163.1:0-6533 GCA_035512575.1 Vicinamibacterales bacterium
GCAATGTCGGCGTTTCCGTCGACGGTCAGTATGAAGGCGATTCTGCGGCCGTCAGGCGACCAGGCCGCGAAGCGCGGCGGCGCCGACGCGTCTGCATCAAGCGCGTAGATCTCCAGACGTCCGGTCCTGTCGGAATCGAACAGAATCGGTCTGGACGTCACGATTTCGGGCTCCGCCGATTGCGGGGCTCTGGCAGAGGCCGGCGCTCCGAGCGCAATCGGAACCAGCGTGAGGAACAGCGCAAGGCCTCGTCGCATGGGCGCTAGTCAGCGGAGCTCTATGCGCACGAGGTCCGCTTTCGTCACACTGCGCACGACCAGCAGCTGGCCGGTTGCGGACCAGTCATATGAGGCCACTTCCCCCTCGGTGAATGCCGTGATCTGCTTCGCCCGGCCACCGCCTCTCGGCACCACGCAGATGTTCGGGATTCCGTTTGGCGCGCACGAAAATGACACGGCGCCTCCATCCGGAGTCCATTTCAGGCCGCCGTCAGCGGTCGGCAACTCGCCGAGGCTCACCGGTTCGCCTCCGGCCGCCGGGACGATGACGATCCGCTCGGGGCCGCCCGGCGAGGGGCGATAGTAAGCCGCCACCCACTGGCCATCCGGTGAGATGGCGGGCAGCATGGATTCCTCGGCAATGAGCCTCGAGGGTGGTCCGCCCGAGAGTTCCATTTTCCAGACGGCGAAGCGGCCCGTGGCCCATGTCGTGTAGACGATCCAGGTTCCGTCGGGCGACACGTCGCTGCCGAAAAAGTCCGACGGGCCTGTCGTCAGCTTCGCAGGGTTTTCTCCGCCCGGCCCGGTCCGCCAGAAACGGCGATCGCCCACCGCGTCGGAGCTCCAGACGATCACCTGTCCGTCGCGCGATCGTTTCGGAAAGCGGGCGGCGGGCACACCAAGGGCGTGCACACGGATTTCCTGCCCGCCGGGTTCGGTGACGACAAGCTCCGGGCCTGTTGCGCCTCTCCTTACGAACAGCAGCTTGTCATCGGCCGTCCAGATGGGCTGCGAAAATGGATACGGCCATGGCCGCACCACGCCGGCGTCGGCGCCATCGGGACGCGCCGTCCACAGCCGGTGTGCGGACGTGGTTCTCACGCCCACGATGACCGGTTCCGCGGCCGCGCCATCCAGTCCGCTCAGTATGGCGGGACGCGTGAAACCAAGGCGCTGAAGCGCACCATCCGGATACGAAACGCGCCAGAGTTCGGAACCCTGATTGGCGGTGAGGACAAACGCGTTGCCGTCCGGCAGCCATGCGGCCGGACTTGCGTTTGCCCAGCCCTCCGGTTTCGTAATGACGCGCTCAGCGCCATCGGCCAGCGTCACCTCGACCAGGATCGTCGCGTGGCCCGCGTCGAGCGTGCGGAAGTGAATGGCGCCTCCGTCGGCCCGCCAAATCGGATAATTGAGTGCCTCCGGCCGTTTCCGGCGTGCAACGACGCGCTCGTCGCCGCCGTCGAGCGGCGCCACGATCAGCTCGCGCCCAGGCGGATCTTCCACCCTCCTGTTGAAGGCCACGGAACGGCCGTCCGGAGAAATGGCAGGTTCCCGTCCCACGTTCGCGCGCACGGTTTCGACGCGGCGATCGGTGAGCCGAGCGCGAATCAGGGCGGCCTCGTTGAATGGCGGAAGCGATCGCGCGGCGTAGACGGCGCGGCCATCCGGGGCAAAGTCGATGCCCCAATACTCAACGTGCGCTTGCGGGATCAGCACCTCCTCCCGCATCGTCTGCCGGTCCAGAATCCAGATCTCCGACCGGACGTCCGGCCCGGGGCGATCGAAGCGGATGTACGCGACGTGTCTGCCGTCAGGAGAAACGGCGGGCGCCAGATCGCTGCGTCCGACCAGACCATGGCTCGTCAGCGGCGCGACCGTGAACTGCGCCGGCGCGGTGGGGGCTTGAGAGAGGAGCTCGTGGGCGCCGCACACGGCGCCGAGGATCGCCGCGGCCGTGACCAGCGTGGATTTCACAGCTATCGAATGAGCCTGACGATGAGAATCTCGAGCATGGAGCCTCCGGCGTGAATCCTACCCCAACGGCTATAATCAGCCACTCCCATTTTCTCCGAGAGGTTCCATGTCCAGATTCGCGTGCCAGCTCGTGTGTTTCCTTGTCTTCGCATTGGCCATGCCCCATGCGCCGCTTGCCCAGACGCCGAAGCAGAACGACAAGGCGGCTGCCGATGCGCTGAAGGCGAAGGGGCTGCCGCTCATCACCGACAGGACGCTGTCGTTCACAACGTCGGAGGCGACGTGGATGTCGCTCGACCTGTCGCCCGACGGCGGGACGATCGTGTTCGAGCTGCTCGGCGATCTCTACACGCTGCCGATCGCCGGCGGCGAGGCCACGCGCATCACCGGCGGACAGGCGTACGACATGCAGCCGGCCTTCTCGCCCGACGGCAGGCGGATCGTGTTCATCAGCGACAGGAACGGCTCCGAGAACATCTGGATCGCGAACGCCGACGGCACGAAGCCGCGCGCCATCACGACCAGCGAGCGCGAGAACTACATGTCGCCTACGTGGGCGCCCGACGGCGAGTACGTGATTGCCGCGAAGGGCGCGCAGCTCTGGATGTATCACGAGAGCGGCGGCTCCGGCGTGCAGATGACCGGCGTGTCGAGCGGCCCGGCGTCGGCCGCGGGGCCCGGCGGCGCCGGCGCGGCGCCGGCCATCCTCGGCCCGGCGTTCGGCGCCGATCCGAAATCGCTCTGGGTCAACATCCGCGGCAGCGTGCGCGCGGGCCTGGCCGCGCGCCACATCGAAGACGAGTCGGATCCCGATTACGATCCGCACACGCCCCACCGCAGCTCAGCGCGCGTCATCGGTCCGTATCAGATCGCGCAGCTCGATCGCGAGGACGGCCGGCTGCTGGTGCGCACGCACGAGCACGAGGGCGCGTTCCGCCCAATCCCGAGCCCCGACGGCAAGTGGCTCGTCTACTCCACACGCTACGACGCGCGGCAGGCGCTGAAGCTGCTCGACCTCTCCACCGGCGAAGACCGTTGGCTGCTGATGGACGTCCAGCGCGACGACAGCCAGGGGGGCGGCGCCCGCGACCGCGACGTGTACCCGAAGTCGGCGTTTACGCCCGACTCGACGTCGCTCATCACCAGCTACAACGGCAAGCTGTGGCGAATCGCAGTCCCCACCGGCGACGCCGTCGAGATTCCCTTCACCGCCAAGGTCGACCAGCAGCTCGGCCCGCTCGTGAAGTTCGACTACCCGATCGACGACGAGAAGCTCACCGTGTCGCAGATTCGCGGCGCGCGTCCCTCGCCCGACGGCAAGCGGATCGTGTTCACCGCGCTGGATCGCCTGTGGATCGCGGATATGCCACAGGGGCGCGGTATTAAGAAAGAAAAGACTGAAGACAGTAAGACTGAAGAGAAGACGGAAGACGACAAGACCAAAGAGGCGACAACTGAGCCGGCGCCGGTGTCCACGATCCGGAACGCGCGGCGCATGACGAGCGGCACCGACATCGAGCACGGGCCGGTCTGGTCGCCCGACGGGCAGTTCATCGCGTACGTCACGTGGAATGACGATGAGGGCGGACGGATCTATCGCGTGCGCGCGGACGGCAGCGGCCAGCCCGAGATGCTGACGCCGGTGGCCGCGTTCTACGACAAGCTGACCTACTCGCGGGACGGCGCGCGCCTGATCGGCGTGCGCGGCTCGAAGATGCACCGCCTGCGCACGCTCGAGGACTTCGGCAATCACAGCGGCTCCGCGGAGCTCGAATACGTATGGATGCCGGCCACCGGCGGCACGGTCTCGCGCATCGCGTGGGTCGCCGGCGGCTCGACGCAGCAGGGGCGCGAGGCGCCGCACGCGGGTCCCGACGCGGATCGCATCTACGTGTGGGCCGGCGCCGAAGGCCTGCTGTCGATGCGCTACGACGGCACCGACATCAAGCAGATCGTCAAGGTCACGGCTCCGCCGATTCCGGGTGGACAGGGGCCGCCGCCGAGACCGGACGAGGTGATCCTGTCGCCCGACGGCAAGCGTGCGCTTGTCCGCGCCGCGCGCAACGTCTACATGATTACCGTGCCGCCTGTCGGGGGCGCCGCGCCCACCGTCTCGGCCGCCTCGTCATCCTCCATGCCGACGTGGCGCCTCACGAAGGTCGGCGGCGACTTCATCGGATGGACGCCCGACAGCCGCGCGGCGTACTTCTCCATCGGCCGCAGCTTCTTCCTGCACGACATCGCGACGCAGGCCGAGGTCGACGCGGCGAATCGCGCGAAGGCGGAAACCGAGGCGGAGCGCGCCGCCGCCGCGCCGCCCGCGGCCGCGACGCCGCCGGCCGCCGAGAAGCCCGCGGCCCCGCCGAAAATCCCTTCGTTCGAATACGAGCCGCACCGCGTCAACGTCGAGATCATCGTCGACAAGGACAAGCCCGAGGGCACGATTGCCCTCCGCAACGCGCGCCTGATCACGATGAAGGGCGACGAAATCATCCCGCGCGGCGACATCGTCATCACCAACAACCGGATTACCGCGATTGGTCCGAGCGGCAGGGTGAAGATTCCGGCGGGCGCCGTCGTGCGTAACATGCGCGGCAAGACGATCATGCCCGGCCTCGTCGACATCCACGCGCACACGTGGGTGGCGTGGGGCGTGCACCGCAGCCAGGTCTCGCAGTTCCTCGCGCAGCTCGCGTTCGGCGTGACGACGCAGCGCGATCCGCAGACCTCGTCGGAGGACGTGCTCACCTATCAGGATCTGATGGACGTGGGCCAGCTGATTGGGCCGCGGCTCTACTCCACCGGCCCCGGCGTCTTCGCGGCCGACAACATCCGCAGCCTGGCCGACGCGCGCGACGTGCTGCGCCGCTACTCGGATCACCACAACACGAAGACGATCAAGCAGTACATGGCCGGTGATCGCAAGGTGCGCCAGTGGGTGATCATGGCGGCGAAGGAGCTCGGCCTCACGCCCACCACCGAGGGCGGATCGAACTTCACGATGAACCTGACGCTGATGCAGGACGGCTACGCCGGCCTCGAGCACTCGCTGCCCATCAGTCCCTTCTTCGGCGACGTCGTCAAACTCGGCGCCGCGAGCGGCATCACCTACACCCCCACGCTGATCGTCAGCTACGGCGGGCCGTCAGGACGGCAGCACTTTCTGACGACGACGGATGTGGACGGCGAGGAGCGGCTGCGCCGGTTCACGCCGCACGACGAGCTGGACAAGTGGAAGAGCACGGGCTGGAACCGTCCGGATCAGTACGTGTTTCCGCTGCATGCGCAGCAGCTGACCAAGTGGGTGGAAGGCGGCGGCAAGATCGGGCTCGGATCGCACGGCGAAGTGCAGGGCCTGGGCACGCACTGGGAGCTGTGGATGATGGCGTCGGGCGGCATGAGGCCGCACGACGCGTTGCGCTCGGCGACCATCGACAGCGCGGATGCGATTGGCTTCGCGAAGGATCTTGGATCGCTCGAAGTGGGCAAGCTGGCGGATCTGATCGTGCTCGACGCGAATCCGCTCGAGGACATCAAAAACACCGCGAAGATCGCGGAAGTGATGAAGAACGGCCGCCTCTACGACGCGAAGACGCTCGACGAGACGTATCCGCGGAAGAAGGCGCTCGATCCGCAGTGGTGGTGGAAGCTCGAGCCGCCGGCGAAGCGGTAGGCCGGGGCATGAAGGGTAGGCCGGGGCTTTAATCCCGGCTCGCGCGCCGTCAGGCAGCCTGCCACGTATCGAACAGCGTGCCGACCTTGATCTCTGTCACGTCGTGCTGGAGTGTGAGCCACTTCAGCACGAACGTGCGGTCCGATTCAGTGGCGGGCCGGCTTCACAACCCAGCTCCGCAAACTCACCAAGTCGAAGTTTCTTGCGAACACGTCGTTTCATTGCTTCCTGCTGGCGCAATGGCAGTCAGCCGCGACGGCGGCGCGATGTCTTGTATTTGGCACGCTTCTCTCGAACGGCCGTTGTCGGCTGGAAGCGACCGTCCAATCGCGCAGCGAGGGCCGCTTCGTAGAGCGCTTCCGGCGAGATGTCGGCGCCATTGGGCCAGGCCACGCCACCGCCGTCGACGAAGAGTTCGGAAAACCGCTGAGACGTCCTTAGCGGTTGAAAGACGGGACCCGTCAACCAGCGCTCAAAATCCACGACCGCTTCGACGCCATCATTGAAGGCCAGATGGACGCGAAATCCCTCGATATGCTTTGCGTTCACAACGGATGGCAGGAACGACATGAGTGCTTACTCCAGCGGTGCGATGCGCTCGATCGACTGATCGTCGTCAGCTCGTTCTGCGCTCGCAACGCGCACCCAACGCCTCTTGTGGCGCGTAGTTACTGCCTCGAAAGGCACCATTCTTGTGCCAGTCGCGGCAGTTTCAGCAAACAAACGGCGCTTCGAGCTGTGGGAAAGCTGTGGAAACCTCCCTTGAGGAAGGTTTCCACAGGTCCGTGACGCAGTTTCGTCAACACAAGAGCGCGAGCCAAAGGCCCGTGCCGCGGTCAGTTGCGCGCGGGGGGCTTACCGTGCGCCGCGAACGCCTCCGCGAT
>DATKDT010000164.1:0-2454 GCA_035512575.1 Vicinamibacterales bacterium
GTCGTCGAGGAAGGGTGGGAGCTGTGCGGCGTCGGCGCGCAGGTAGCGGATTACATCCAGCGCGAGTGCTTCGATTTTCTCGACGCGCCGGTCCTGCGCGTGCATCAGGCCGACGTGCCCATGCCGTACGCCAAGAATCTGGAGCGCGCCGCCAAGCCGGACGCGCGGAAGGTCACCGCCGCCGTGCGCAAAGTCATGTACCTCGAGTGAACGCCAATGGCCACTAAAGTCGTGATGGAGGCGCTCTCGCCGACGATGGAAGAGGGCCGTCTCGTCAAATGGACGAAGAACGAAGGTGACGCGGTGAAGTCCGGCGAGATCCTCGCCGAGGTGGAAACCGACAAGGCGGTGATGGAGCTGGTCGCGCGCGGCGACGGCGTACTGCGCAAGCGGCTGATCAACGAGGGAGACACGGCTCCGGTCGGGCAGTTGATCGCGATCGTGGCCGCGGCGGACGAGAACATCGACGAGCTGGCGGGCGGCGCGCCCGCGGCCGCCGAAGCCCCGCCCAAGGCGGGTGACGCGCCGCCAAAGGACGCTGCTCCCGATGAAAAAGCGTCGGCGCAGGAAGGCGCGCCGGCCAAGCCTCCGGCGGACGCAGCCAAAGCAGCGCCCGCCAGGGAGGACGCGCCTGCACAGTCCCCCGCGGACCGGGTAGCCGACGGCCGAACCTCCGTTCCGGAAGATCCCTCGCATTCCCAGGGCGAGGCATCGATGCCGCCGCAGGAGCGCGACCGCCGAGGCGCTGAGCGATTCGCAACCGACTCGCGCGGCGCGGCGGTGGGCGGCGGCCGCGCCGAGCCGGGCGATCGCGTGCGCTCCTCCCCGCTCGCGCGGAAGCTCGCTTCCGACCGCGGGGTCGAGCTGGACGGCGTGCAGGGATCCGGTCCGGGCGGCCGCATCGTCAAGCGCGACATCGAGCAGGCCGCGACTCAGCCTCAGCGCGGCGCGGCCGCGGCGGGCGCGCAACGCGCCGCGGTGCCGGTGGCCGAGCGAAAGATCTCCACCGAGGGTGACTACCAGGACATCCCGCTCACGCAGATCCGCAAGACGATAGCGCGCCGGCTCGCCGAGTCGATCGGCCCCGTGCCGACGTTTTATCTGACGGCCGAGCTCGACGTCGAGCGTGTCGCGGAGATGCGCGAGGCGATGATCGAGCTCGGCGACCAGTACAAGGTCTCGTTCAACGACATCGTGCTGAAGGCCGCGGCGACGGCGCTCCAGCAGCACCCGGAAGTGAACGCGCACTGGCTCGGCGACAAGATGCGCTACTTCAACCGCGTACACGTGGGAATGGCCGTGGCCGTCGAGGACGGACTCATCACGCCGGTCATCTTCGACGCCGACCGGAAGGGGCTGGCCGACATCTCGCGCGAGGCGCGCGAGCTCGCCAAGCGCGCGCGTGACCGGAAGCTCAAGCCCGAGGAGTACACGGGCGCGACGTTCTCCGTGTCGAACCTAGGCATGTTCGGGATCGAGCACTTCACCGCGATCATCAATCCACCCGAAGCCGCGATCCTCGCCATCGGCGGCGTGGAGGAGCGCGTCGTGGCCGTGGACGGCGCGCCCGCCATCCGCAAGCGGATGACCGTGACCATGAGCTGCGATCACCGCGTCATCGACGGGGCCACGGGCGCGAAGTTCCTGCAGACGCTGCGGCGCCTGATCGAAAACCCGTTGATGCTTGTCTACTAAGTGACCGTTTCAATCTTGCTATTGGCTATTGGCTGTTGGCTCCTGGCCACAGCGGAACTACGGGACCGTAGCCAACAGCCAACAGCCAACAGCCAATAGCCATGTCTTCATTCGACGTGATCTTCATCGGCGGCGGACCGGCCGGGTATGTCGGCGCCATTCGCAGCGCGCAGCTCGGCATGTCGGCCGCGGTCGTCGAGCGGGACGGGCTCGGCGGCACCTGCGTGCTGTGGGGGTGCATCCCCGCCAAGGCGCTGCTCGAGGCGGCTTCGATCGCCAATCGCGTGGCACACGCGGCGGACTTCGGCGTCAACGTCGGCGCGGTGAAGCTCGATTATTCGGTGGCGATGAAGCGGTCGCGCGCGGTGAGCACGCAGAACTCGAAGGGCGTGGAGTTCCTGTTCAAGAAGAACAAGATCACGCACATCAAGGGCACCGCGAAGCTCGCAGGCAGGAACGGGGTCACCGTCAAGACCGCCGACGGCAAGGAAGAAAAGCACGAAGCGAAGAAGGCCGTCGTCATAAGCACCGGCTCACGCGTGAAAGGCCTACCGCAGGCGGGGCTCGAGTTGAACAAGACCACCGTCATCTCGTCGGACGAAGCACTGATCCTGGAGCAGGCGCCCAAGACCATGGCCATAGTCGGTGCCGGCGCGGTCGGGTGCGAGTTCGCGGACGTGTTCAACGCGTTCGGCACGGCAGTCACGCTCATCGACATCGCCCCCGTCATTCTGCCGCTCGAGGACGCCGACTGCTCGG
>DATKDT010000165.1:0-10939 GCA_035512575.1 Vicinamibacterales bacterium
GCGCATGTCGCGCCCCGTGCCGATCCGCTTCGCGCCGAGATAGGCCACGAACGCGCGGCCGATCAGCCGCGCCGCGTCCTCGTTGAGCTCGCCGGGGTAGACGCCCCGGACGTCGTAGGCCTTGAAAATGGATGGATTGATCATGCGCCTGTGTAATCCGTCAGCACCGACTTGTCGCCGAAGACCCCGCCGTCACGGATGGTGACGGCGCGGCCGACGTGCGTGTGCCGGCCCAGAATGCAGTTCGACAGTTTGGAGTCGGCGCCGATCCGGCTGTTGGGCCAGATGATGGCGCCGTCGATCTCCGCCTTCTCCTCGACGTGGCAGTGGTGCCCGATGACCGAGTACGGCCCGATGCGCGCGCCGCTCTTGATCACCGCGCCCTCGTCGATGAAGCACGGGCCTTCAATGTGCGCGCCATCCTCGACCTTCGCGCCCGGCGCGATCCACGACAGCGCGGCGGCGCCCGAAAACGGCGGCGCCTGGTAGCGGCCGTCCATGATGTCGCGATGCACCTGCCGGTACTTCTCGCGCGTGCCGATGTCGATCCAGTAGCCGCGGTAGATGTACGCCACGAACGTCTCGGCCCGCTCCACCAGCGACGGGAAATAGCTGCGCTCGATTGACCAGTTGGTGTTCGCCGGAATCCGGTCGAACGTCTCGGGCTCGAGCACGTAGATCCCCGCGTTGATCGTGTCGCACGTGATTTCGTCCGGCTTCGGCTTCTCGAGGAACCGCGTGACGTTGCCCTGCGCGTCGGTTTCCACCAGCCCGTACGCCGACGGGTTCTCCACCGGCGTCAGCACGATCGTCGCCTTCGCCTTCCGCTCCCGGTGCAGCCGGATGACCGACGCCAGATCGATCTGCGTCAGCACGTCGCCGTTGAAGACGACGACCGAGTCGGTGAGGAACTCCTCGGCGTACTTCACCGCGCCGGCGGTGCCGAGCGGCTGCGGCTCGACGACGTAGCGGATGCGCAGGCCCAGGTCAGCCCCGTCGCCGAAGATCTCTTCGATGCGCCGCGGCTGATAGTTCAGGCTGAGGATGACCTCGTCGATCTCCGGAATTTGCCGCAGCAGATCGAGCTGGTAGTACAGAAACGGCCGGTTGAAGATCGGGACGATCGGTTTCGGCGTGTGGGCGGTCAGCGGCCGCAGCCGCGTGCCCATGCCACCGGCGAGCAGGATGGCCTTCATGCAACCTCAGAGTGTACCATCTGGCCGTGGCGCCGTCCCGCTGGAATCTTCCCAACGCGCTGACCATCGGCCGCATCGTCCTGGTGCCGCTGCTGGTGGTTGTGCTCTTGACGCAGTTCGAGGGGCGGATGATCTTCGGCGTGCGCAAGGAGCTGGTGGGGGCCGCGATCTTCGGCCTGGCGTCGCTGACCGACTGGCTCGACGGCTACCTGGCGCGGCGGCGCAAGCAGGTCACGGCGCTCGGACAGCTGCTCGACCCGCTGGCCGACAAGCTGCTGGTGACGGCCGCGCTGGTGTCGCTGGTGCAGATGGGGCAGGCGCCGGCGTGGATGGTGGCCGTCATCCTCGGCCGCGAATTCGCCGTCACGGTGCTGCGCGCGATGGCGCACGCGCGCGGCCATGTGATCGCGGCGTCGCCGCTCGGCAAATTCAAGATGGTCGCGCAGATCGTCGCGATCCTGGCGCTGATCCTGGGCCAGTATCATCTCGGTCCGCTCTTCGTCCTCGGCATCGTCGCGCTCTGGATCGCGACCATCACCGCGCTGATTTCGGCGGTCGACTACTACCGGCGCTTCAACCACGTGATCAACACGTAGCGGCAGGCGTCCGCTAGAGCGGTATTCACAAGTCTGTAGTCACGAACACCTCGCGCGACTCGCCCCGACGGCGCGCTGGAATACTGCACACCGCCCTCGACCATCGGCGACCGGGGCGCCCGCGATGCAGACTCGAAAACCGCGCTAGAGTCCGCCGCCGATTCCGCCGGCCTTGATCTGCGCGATGCGCTCCTTCGCGCGCTCGAGATAGTCGCTCTGCTCGAACTCCTTGACCAGCCGGTCGAAGTAGGGGAGCGCCTCGGCGGGGCGCTTGACCTGTTCCGACATCAGCATCTCGCCCATGTGGAAGTACACGGCGTCGCGGTACGTGAACTCCGGATCGCGTTTGAGCAGCGTGGCGAAGCGATCCATCGCACCCGGATACCACTTCTGCCGATAGTAGTGGAGCCCGACTTCATACTCGGCGCGGCCGAGCCGGTCGCGCGCCTCGCGCAGCTTGGCCGTCACCTCGGTCCGCAGCGCCGACTGCGGATAGTGCTCCAGGAACAGCTCGAATTCGCGAATGGCGTCCGTCGTGGCCGTCTGGTCCCGCTGCGGCGCGAGCATCTGCTGATAGTGCGACAGCGCCAGGCGATACTGCGCGTAGTCGGCGCGTGCGTGCGTCGGGAAGAACGACAGGAACTCGCGATACTCGTTGACGGCGTAGACGTGCGCTTCGGGGGAGTCCTCGCCCAGGTAGGAATCGCCGATGCCGAGCTTCGCGTCGGCCCGATAGCCCGACTGTGGATAGCCGTCGACCAGCCGGCGGAAGTACTCGCGGGCGGTCAGCCATTTCTTCTGCTCGAGCTGCGCCTGACCCTGCTCGTACAAGTAACGGTCGGGCTCAGGCGCATCGTCCGGGGGCGTCAGCGGCGCGCGCGCGGCGCAGGCCGCCACGAACAGTACTGCCGCAAGCAGCGCAAGCCGCCCGAATGGCGGGGACAGGGGTCGCATTCGAATGCTCATAGAAGTCTTGATCGTTCTCACAACGCGAGCCCTGTCCCCGTCAGCAGGGGCAGGGCATCCCCGAGCCAGCGGGCCTCCGCGTCGATGCCTTCGGCCAGCGGTGTTTTCGGCGTCCAGCCCAGGTCGGCCTGCGCCCGGGCGGTGGCGGCAAACGTGTCGCGCATGTCGCCCTTCTGCGCCGGTTCGCGGCGGATATCGAGCGTCCTGCCCGTCACCTCGCCGATGAGCGCCAGCACCTCGTTGATCGAGACGCGGGAGCCGCCGCCGATGTTATAGACGGCGCCGGGGCGCCCCTGGTCGCCCGCGGCAATGGTGGCGGCCACGGCATCGGCCACGAACGTGAAGTCGCGTGTCTGCTCGCCGTCGCCATAGAGCGTAATCGGCGTGCCCTCGAGCGCGGCGCGGATGAAGCGGTGAAAGCCCATGTCGGGGCGCTGGCGCGGGCCGTAGACCGTGAAATAGCGCATCGACGCCGTCGGCACGCCATGGTTGACGGCGTAGAGGTGGCACAGCTGCTCGGCGGCAAGCTTGGTGACGCCGTAGGGCGACACCGGCTGCGGCAGAGCGTCCTCGGTCATTGGAATGGCGACCGCGTCGCCGTAGACCGAGGAGCTCGACGCGTACACGAGCTTTTCGATCGGGCGCCCGACGCAGGCCTCGAGCAGGATCTGCGAGGCGTCGACGTTGTTGACGGTATAGACCTGGAAATCGCGCCCCCAGCTCCTGCGCACGCCGGCCTGCGCGGCCAGGTGGAACACGTGCGTCACGCCATCGAGCAGGGCCGGCAGATCGGCGTCGGCGATTGCCGCCTTGACGAACCGGAAGCGCTCGTGACCCGTATTGACCGCGAGGTTCGCATCCTTGATGCGGCGCGGATAGTAGTCGGTGAAGCAGTCGAGGCCCGTGACTCGCGCGCCGCGCGCAAGCAGCGCGGCCGTGAGATGCGACCCGATGAAGCCGGCAGCGCCGGTAACCAGAGCATTCATTTAAAAGCGTCTCGAATTCTGCCGGGCAGGCGGCACGGGCGCCCCTCGGGGCCCAGCGCCGCATGCACCGTGATGCCCGAGGCCGACAGCACACCGTCGGCCTTCCGGGATACCCGGTACGCGAACTCCATGCGCACGGGCGATCGCATCCAGCCTTCCGTGCGGATGACGATCTCATCATCGTATCGCGCCGGGGCCTTGTACTCACAGCGGGCCTCGATCACGGGCAGCGTGACGCCGCTCGCTTCCATTTCACGGTAGGTCCAGCCAAGCGAGCGCAGCAGGTCGGCCCGCGCCACCTCGAACCACACGAGATAGTTGGCGTAATAGACCACGCCCATCCGGTCGGTTTCGGCGTAGCGCACGCGCAGGTGAGTCTCGGACACAGGCACGGAGCGGCGATCAGGCCCCGGCCGCGCGGCGCAGGTCGGCGGTGGCGCGCGCCGCGTCGCCCGATCCGAAAATCGACGCGCCGGCCACCAGGATGTCGGCGCCCGCCTCGACGAGCGCGGCCGCGTTGCCGGCGTCGACCCCGCCGTCCACTTCGATGTTCGCGGCGCTGCCGTGCGCGTCGAGCAGCGCGCGCACGCGGCGCACCTTGTCGTAGCTCTCGGCGATGAACGCCTGCCCGCCGAATCCGGGATTGACGGTCATCACCAGCACGCAGTCGATCGCGCCGATCACTTCCTCGATCGCGCTCACGGGCGTCGCCGGATTGAGGGCCACGCCCGCGCGCGCGCCCAGCTTGCGGATCTGCGCGAGCGTGCGGTGCAGGTGCGTCACGGCCTCGGCGTGCACCGTGATCGTGCCGGCGCCCGCGTCGGCGAAGGCCTCGAGATGGCGATCGGGATCCTCGATCATCAGATGCACGTCGAGCGGCTTCGTTGCCACCCGCTTCAGGGCGCGGACGACCGGAATGCCGATCGTGATGTTGGGCACGAAATGCCCGTCCATGACGTCGACATGAATCAGGTCGGCGCCGCCTTTCTCGACGGCGCGCACGGCGTCACCGAGCGCGGTGAAGTCGGACGCGAGCAGCGACGGCGAAATCTGCACGCGCCGGCCTGTCTGGGGCGTCTTCATCGACTGACCTCGAGCGCGATCGGTTCGCCCGGCGCCACCTGGAAGCCGGGCTGCGGGTTCTGTCTGAGGACGATCCCCGGCGGGATGCCCGGATACGGCTGCTGGCCGACGACCGACACGCGGAAGCCGGTGGCGCGCAGCACTTCCGCGGCGCGCTCGCCGTCGAGGCCGATCAAGTCGGGCATGACGTAGCGCGTGCCGAGCTCGCCGCGGTTGACGAGCAGCGCGACGGCCGGCGCCGCCGATCCGGCGGGCGGGTCCTGCGCCACCACCGTGTCGAGCGCATACCGCGACGATCGGATGTCCGCCACGCGCGTCACCTGGATCTGGCTCTGTTCGAGCTGCAGCGTCGCGGCGCGCTCCGACTGGGCGACGACGCCGGGGAGCTCGCTGGCGCGGGCGCCGGCGCTGACGTACACGCGCACACCGCGCGAGGTCCGCAGCGTGACGCCCGGCTGCGGGTCCTGCGCGATGACGTGGCCGGCCGGCACCTCCGGATCGAGCCGCCGCCGCTCCTCCGCGCGCATCGTCAGTCCCGCGCCGCTCAGCAGCGCGCTGGCCTCGTTCAGCGATCGGCCGGTGACGTCGGGCACCGGCACCTCGCGGCTGCGCACGGCGATGCGCATCGCCGCCGCCGCAAACAGGAGGTAGGTGGCGAGCAGCGCGCCGGCAATCAACAGCAGCCGGCCCGCCCCCCACACGCGATTCGAAAGTGCCATGGACCGGAAAAGGGTACTACAGAGTGCGCGTCAGGACCGCGGCGTAGAACGCTTCGAGGCCGTCGCGGTGCGGCAGCGTGCGGAAGTCGCCCCGCGCGTCGATGAAGGCCGCGAACGGCGCGCCGGCGATCGCGGTGCGCGCGAAGCCTCCGTGGACGGCCAGGAAGGCGTCCACGACCTGTTCGTTCTCCTCTGGTTCGCTCGAGCAGGTCGCGTAGACAACGCGCCCGCCGGGCTTCACCGCCGCGGCCGCCTCGTGCAGCAGCGTGCGCTGCATCGCGGCCAGCGGCGCGAGGTCGGTTTCGGAGCGCCGCCACCGGATGTCCGGATCCCGGCGGATGGTGCCGAGGCCCGAGCAGGGGGCATCCACCAGAATTCCGTCGAGGTGTTCGAAAGGCACGCCCCGCGCCAGGTCGTGCTGCACCACCGGCAGGCCGGTGAGCCCGTAGCGCGCGAGCGATCGCCTCAGCAGCGCCACGCGCCGCGGCCGGCGATCGGCCGCTATCACGCGCGATCCCTCAGCCATGTCGCAGGCCAGCACGAGCGTCTTGCCGCCGGGCGAGGCGCACGCATCGAGCACCGTGCCGCTCAGGCACGATGCGGCGAGCACGCCGACCAGCTGCGACGTCTCGTCCATGAGCGCCACCAGGCCGTCTCGATAGAGGGAGGTCGACATCGGGTTGCCTGACGCCGCCACGAGCGCGCCCGGCGCATGCGCGGCCGGCTCGGTGTCGACACCCTCGGCCGCCATGTCCGCCTGCGCGCGCTCGACGGCGATGCGCCTCGTGTTCACGCGCACGGTCAGCGGCGCCGGTGCATTGTTGAAGATCGCCCACTGCTCGGCGGCGCGGGCGCCGTGCCGCGCCATCCACCGTTCCACGAGCCACGCCGGATGCGACAGCGTGGTGCTCAGATACCGCACCCACGCCCGCTCATCGTCATCCTCCGGCCGCGGCGGCAGACCCGCGTCGAGCGGGCCGCGGAGCAGGCGCCGCAGCACCGCGTTCACGAATCCCGCGGCGCGCGCCGCGCCCGCGCGCCGGGTCATCTCCACCGCATCGTCCACGACGGCGTGCGCGGGCGTGCGGGTGAGGTGCGCGAGTTGGAAGACGGCAATGCGCAGCGCCAGCAGAGCGGGGAAGTCGACGGCATCAATCGAACGGCCGGCCGCGGCCGCAATCGTGGCGTCGAGCGCCGCGCGCCACCGTTCGACGCCCAGCGCGATTTCCGTCGCAAGCGCGCGATCGCGCGGGTCCGACACGAGGCCGCGCGCATCGGAGAGCGCCGAGGCGAGATCCTTGCCGCCGCCGCGGACGGGGTCGGCGCGGCGCAGCGCTTCGAACGCCGCCCAGCGCGCGGGCGAGATCATGGGGTGGAAAAACGGAGGTTCGGGCGTTCGGCGGTTCGGAAGTTCGGCGGGCGGTGCCCTGCCAGCCACGCGCGCGCTGGCATCACGCGCTTCCCTTCAGGCTGCAGCGCGACGACGCGCAGCACGCCGCCCCCGGTCGCCACGTCGATGCCTTCAGGCCCTGCGGCGAGGAGCGTGCCGTGCGGCGCCGCGACGGCAACCTCGGCATCACGCGCGCTGGTGCGATGGATCAGAACGCGAGCGCCCTCGAGGTATGTGAACGCGTGCGGCCAGGGGTGCAGGCCGCGCACCTGGTTGTGGATGTCTCTCGCCGGCCGTGTCCAGTCGATCAACCCGTCGGCCCGCTCGATCTTCGCCGCGTACGTGGCGAGGCGGTCGTCCTGGGGAATCTCCGGCACGGCTTCGCCCGACGCCAGCCGGTCCAGCGTCGCAACCAGCAGTTCGGCGCCCGACACTGCAAGGGCGCGCTCAACCTCCACGCTCGTCGCATCCGCGTCAATCGGCAGCGTCGCCGCCGCCAGCATCGGCCCGGCGTCCAGCTCACGCACCACCCGCATGATCGTCACGCCCGTCGCATCGTCGCCGGCCATCACGGCGCGCTGGATCGGCGCGGCGCCCCGATAGCGGGGCAGCAGCGATGCGTGCACGTTGATCATGCCGCGCGCCGGCAGCTCGATCAGCGCGTCGGGAAGGATGTGGCCGTACGCCGCGACCACGCCGATGTCGGCGCGGAGGTCGCCGAGCGCCTGCATCACCGCCTTGTCCCTGAGGCGAAGCGGTTGAAAGACGGGCATGCCGCGCGCTTCGGCGATGGACTTCGTCGGCGGGGCCAGGACCTTCTGGCCGCGGCCGCGCGGCCGGTCCGGCTGGCACACCAGGCCGACTACTTCGTGCGGCGAGGCCAGCAGCGCCTCGAGCGTCGGCACCGCAAACGTCGGCGTGCCGAGCATCAGCACGCGAAGCGGCGTCACCATGTCCCCTTGCGCTGCTGTTTCCGGATCCCCCGCATGATCAGTTCGCGCTTCAGTCCACGCAGGTGATCGACATAGACGCAGCCGTCGAGGTGATCGATCTCGTGCTGGAAGGCGCGCGCGAGCAGCCCGTCGGCGTCGTGACGCACGGTCGCGCCTTCGCGGTCCATGCCTTCGACGACGACCCGCGCGTCGCGCGACACGTGCGCCGTGTAGCCGGGCACACTGAGGCAGCCCTCGTCCTCGTACTGCGACCCTTCGCGCTCGATGAAGACGGGATTGATCAGATGAATCTGCTGGCCCGCTTGCCGTCCGACCGACAGGTCGATGACGAGCACCCGCAGCGGCACGCCCACCTGCGTGGCCGCCAGGCCGATGCCGGGGGCTGCATACATCGTCTCGAACATGTCGTCGATCAACTTCGCGATGTCGGGCGTCACTGTGTCGACGGGGCGTGCCGGCGCGTGCAGAACGGGATGCCCGTATTTGACGATGGGAAGAATCACGGGCGCTGGCGAACGGGCATCCTTCGCGCGACGCGCCCGCGATAGGCGTCGAGCGCCCCGAGCATGTCGGGCACGGTGTCGCCGCCGAATTTCTCGACCATGGCGGCGGCCAGCACCCAGGCCACGACCGACTCGCCCACGACCGCGGCGGCGGAGATGGCGCAGACGTCGCTGCGCTCGATGACGGCGGGCGACGGCTCGCCGGTGGCCAAATCAATGGAGCGGAGCGGTTTCATCAGCGTGGAGATCGGCTTCATGTAGGCGCTGACGCGCACGTCCTCGCCGTTGGTGACGCCGCCTTCGAGCCCGCCGGCGCGGTTGGTCGGCCGGGCGATGCCGGTGGGCGTGTCGCCGGGAACGATCTCGTCGTGGACGCTCGAGCCGGGACGCGAGGCGGCGGCCACGCCGTCGCCGATGCCGACCGCCTTGATCGCGGGAATCGACATCAGGGCGTGGGCGAGCCGGCCGTCGAGCTTCGCGTCCCACTGTGTGTAGCTGCCGACGCCGGGCGGCATGCCGCGGGCAATCACTTCGAAGACGCCGCCGAGCGTATCGCCCGCCGCTTTCGCGCGATCGATCGCGGCAATCATCTGCTGCTCGGCGTCGCTGTCGGCCGTGTGCAGCGGCGAATCGGGCGCAATCGCGGAGGCCTGCTCGAACGTGACCGGCGACGGATCGTCGGTGCCCGCCTCGCCGACGCGGTAGACGTGGCTCGCAATGGTGACCCCGGCCCGCGCAAGCAGCAGCCGGGCGAGCGTGCCCGCCGCGACGCGCGCGGCCGTCTCGCGGGCGCTGGCGCGCTCGAGCACATCGCGTAGATCCGCGCGGTCGAACTTGAGGCCGCCGGCGAGGTCGGCGTGGCCCGGACGTGGACGCGTCACTGCCGGCCGCCGCGCGCCGCCCGCATCGTCGGGCGCGTCGGCGGACGCGCTCATCGTGTGCTGCCAGTTCGGCCAGTCGCGGTTCTCGATGAGCAGTGAAACGGGCGCGCCAATCGTCTCGCCGCGGCGCACGCCGCCGAGGATCTGCGCGCGATCGCGCTCGATGGCCATGCGGCGGCCGCGGCCGTATCCGAGCTGGCGGCGCGCGAGCTCCGCGGCAATCGCGGCCTCGTCTACGGCGAGACCGGCGGGAAGGCCGTCGACGATCACCGTGAGCGCGCGCCCATGTGATTCGCCGGCGGTCAGAAAACGCAGCATGACAGGCTGAGTGTATACGAAGTTTCTGCCTCGTCTTCCGGGCAAACCCAGTGTTTTTCGCGGGCTTTCCGCTTGCAACACACCACGGCACGCATGCAGATCGTTTTCGATCGGTACGAGCCGCGCGGCGGCGCGCGGCATGTCGATCTCGCGACCGGAGGGCTGGTCGATGTGATCACCTGGAGTGTGCCGGATGAGGACTGGCGGCGGCGGTGGCGCGCGCGCGTGAACGCGATTTTGGAGGGGTGCGCGGGGATCGAGCCGTTGATTGACGCCGGCGACGCCGGCGCGCACGCGGTGTTCGAAGTTCGCGCCGCCGCGGCCGGTGCGCGCGCCGCGCCTCGCGATCCGCGGCGCATGCCGGCGCGGCTGGCGGTGGGGTGGCTGCGGGCTCGCGGTCTCTCGGCGGGGCCATGCCTCGCGGCCAGGCTGACGGGCGACGGACGTCTGTGCGCTGACGCGCAGACGGCGTGGCCGGTGGAAACGGCGGCGGAATGGCGGGCCGCGCGCGCGTCGTGGCGCGCGTGGCGGCGGCTGTTTGGAGGATCGGTGCCGGCGGTCCCGGAGGCGGCGCGGCGCGAACGTCCGACCGCGTGCGCGGATGACGACTACGACGCGCGAGCGGGACTGGTGGAGCTGCCGGTCGACGCCGGCGAGGCGCTGGTGTTCGCGCGCGCATCGGGCCGCGTCGCGGTTGACGGCGCGCTCGATCCCTCAGGCGTTGTGCCGGAGCTGGCGGGCCGGTCGTGCGTGATTCTGCGGGCGGGACGCGCGAGCTGCGCGGGCTGGAGCCGCGCGCTGGCGGCGGCCGGCGCGCATCGGCACTTCTACGTGCCCGTCGAACGAGTCGCGCTGACCGCGCGCGAGCGCGCGCCGGCATACGCGCCGCCCGAGCCGCGGCTGCGGCCAGCGCCAGGCGGCCAGCGCGCGCAGGCGCTCGTACTGAAGGCGGCGCGGGCGCTCGAACGCGGCCGCCTCGCGCCGGCCCTCCGCCTGGCGGGCCGGGCGGCGCTCGCGGCCGACGGAGGCCGTCTGCGCGCGGGCGCGCTGGTGATCAAGGCGCGGGCGCTGCGGCTGGGCGGACGCGCGGCGGAGGCCGCGGCGCTGCTTGGCTCAGAGCTGCGGGCAGCCGATCGGTCCGCAGGCTGCGCGCTCCTCGTCGAGGCCGCGGAGGCCGCGACCGACGCGGCGCGCCTGCAGCAGGGCGAGGCGTTCGCGCGGGCCGCGCTGTTCGCGGCGTCAAGCGCGCCCGAGCAGGCGGCGGCGCGGAGCGCGCTCGATCGCGCGCGGGTGTGGCGCGGCGAGCCGGCCGACACGCCGCTGTGGCAGGCGCGCGCCGCCTGGCACG
>DATKDT010000166.1:0-21652 GCA_035512575.1 Vicinamibacterales bacterium
CCGACTGGAAGACGCTGTCGGGCACGATCCAGAACGACATCCTCAAGGAATTCATCGCGCAGAAGGAGTACATCTTCCCGCCGCGCCCGTCGATGCGGCTCATCACCGACATCTTCGCGTTCTGCTCGAAGGAAGTGCCGAGGTGGAACACGATCTCGGTGAGCGGGTACCACATCCGCGAAGCCGGGTCGACGTCGCTGCAGGAGCTGGCCTTCACGCTGCGCGACGGCATCGAATACGTCCAGTACGGGATCGACGCCGGGCTCGATGTCGACGACTTCGTGCCGCGCATCTCGTTCTTCTTCAACTCGCACAGCGACTTCTTCGAGGAGATTGCGAAGTTCCGTGCCGCCCGCAGGATCTGGGCGACGGTCATGAAGGAGCGCTTCGGCGCGAAGAGCGAACGCTCCTGGAAGCTGCGCTTCCACACGCAGACCGCCGGCGTGTCGCTGACCGCCCAGCAGCCGTACAACAACGTCGTCCGCACGGCGCTGCAGGCGCTCGCCGCCGTGCTTGGCGGCACGAACTCGCTGCACACCAACTCGCTCGACGAGGCGCTGGCGCTGCCGACGGCCGAGGCCGCCACGCTCGCGCTCCGCACGCAGCAGATCATCGCCGCCGAAACCGGCGTCACCAACATCGTCGACCCGCTCGGCGGATCGTACTTCCTCGAGCGGCTCACGCTCGACATGGAGCAGGGCGCCCGCGAGTACTTCGACGCAATCGATCGCATGGGCGGCATGGTCGAGGCCATCGAGCACGGATTCCCGCAGCGCGAGATCGGCGAGGCCTCGTACCGGTACCAGCAGGAGTTCGAGGCGGGAAGGAAACAGGTCGTTGGCGTCAACGCCTACATCGAGACCGACGAGGCGCCGATCCCGATTCTCTATATCGACGATACGGCGGCCGAGACGCAGCTGGCGCGGCTCGAGAGCCTGCGGAAGACCCGCGACAACGACCGCGTGGCCCGTTCGCTCGACGCGCTGCGCGGGGCGGCGCGCGGGCGCGACAACACGATGTACCCCCTGCTCGAGTGCGTGCGCGCGTACGCGACCGTCGGCGAGATGTGCGACGCGCTGCGTGAGGTCTGGGGCGAGTGGGAAGAAGAACCGCTGATATGAGGAAAATCAGAGTCGTCATCGCCAAGCCGGGGCTCGACGGGCACGATCGGGGGGCCAAGGTGATCGCGCGCGCGCTGCGCGACGCGGGCATGGAAGTCATCTACACGGGGCTTCGCCAGACGCCCGAGCAGATTGCCGCGGCCGCCCTGCAGGAGGACGCCGACGTCATCGGCCTGTCCATCCTGAGCGGCGCGCACATGCACGTCTGCCCGCGCCTGATGCAGCTGCTGCGCGACAAAGGTCTGGACGATGTGCTGGTGTTGGTGGGGGGCATCATTCCCGACGTGGACATTCCGAAGCTGCGCGAGATGGGCGTGAAGGGCATTTTCCTGCCCGGCAGCCCGCTCCAGGACATCGTGGACTACATAAACGGACACGTGCGGCCGATAGCAGAACAGGTCTAACCCATGTCCCAGCGGCTGCTTCTCGCCGACGACAGCGTCACCATACGCCGCGTGATCGAGCTCACGTTCGCCGACGAGAACGTGCGCGTGGAGTCGGTGAGCAGCGGGCGCGCGGCGATGGCCAGCATCGAGGCCGCGCCGCCCGACATCATCCTGGCCGACGCCGGCATGCCCGACGTCAGCGGCTACGACATCGCGGCGTTCGTGAAAGGGCGTCCCGATCTTCGCCACATCCCCGTGATTCTGCTGGCCGGCGCGTTCGAGCCGCTCGACGAGGCGCGGTCGCGCAAGTCGGGCAGCGACGGCGTGCTCGTGAAGCCGTTCGAGCCGCAGATGGTGGTCGCGCGCGTGCGCGAGCTGCTGCCGGCCCCGGACGCGCGCCAGTACACGCCGCCCCGTCCGCGTACCGAGATGGAGGACGACATCCGCGGGATCGCCGAGCCTTCGGCCCCGCCGGCGCTGGGAGCGCCCGGAACCGAGATGCCGCTCAACCCCACGCCGCAGGCCGTCGATCCGCTGTTCGACGAGTCGCTGGACCGGCTCGACGCCGCGTTCGCCACCACCACCGACGTGCAGGCGCCGGCGCTGGATTCGTCGACCGCCACCGAGTTCGCCAACGATCTTCGGGCGTTGCGATCCGGCCGCATCGACTCGGGCGGCTTCGAGCGCCAGGACTTCGGCGACTGGGATCTGCCCGTCCGCCCGCCCGCGGAGCTCGACGCAATGTCGGCCCGCGAGCCCGAAGCGGCGGCCGATGTCTTCTCGGCCCCGGCGCCCGAGCCCGTGGTGCCGCCGCTGCCGCCGCCCGTCGCACTTGCGCCGAAAACGGCGCCGGTGCCGCCGCCGTCCGCGCCGCTCCGGCCCGCGCCGGTGCCGGCGCTCCTGGCGCCCGTCGTAACGCCCGTGGCGCCTCTCGCCGATGCCTTCAGCAACCTGCTGGCCGCCGAGGAAGGCCGGCCGCACGCGCCGCTCCGCATGGCCGTCGCCGACGCCCTGCCGGTCACGGCGCAGCTCACCGACGCCGACATGGACCTCATCGTCGACAAGGTGATCTCACGACTCGGCTCGGGGGTGCGCGGCGCCGTCATCGACCTGGCCGAGCGCCTGGTCAAGGCGGAAATCGACCGGCTCAAGGCGCTGCGCTAACAGACTCCAGACGCCAGACTCCGGCCTCCAGGTACTGGAGCCTGGAGCTTGGGGACCGGAGCCTGATACGATCCCCGGATGTCCGACCCTTCGTTTTCGCCGCGACGCGCCGTCACGGCGCCGGACAAGCCTGCCCTCGAAGGCCTCGAACAGAAATGGTCCGCCGCCTGGGACGCCGGCGGCGTCTACCGCTTCGATCGCGCGCGCGATCGCGCGGCCGTCTATTCCATCGACACCCCGCCGCCCACGGTGAGCGGCTCGCTGCACGTCGGCCACGTCTTCTCGTACACCCACACCGACGCGATCGCGCGCTTCCAGCGCATGCGCGGGCGCGAGGTGTTCTACCCCATGGGGTGGGACGACAACGGCCTGCCGACCGAGCGCCGCGTGCAGAACTACTACGGGGTGCGCTGCGATCCGTCGCTGCCGTACGATCCGTCGTTCACGCCGCCCGATCCGTCGACACGCGCGGGACAGGGAAAGAAGCCGCCGGCCGTCCCCGTGTCGAGGCCGAACTTCATCGAGCTCTGCGCCCGCCTGACGCAGGAGGATGAACACGTCTTCGAGGATCTCTGGCGCCGGCTCGGCCTGTCCGTCGACTGGAGCCTCACCTACGCCACCATCGGGCGGACGGCGCAGAACGTGTCGCAGGCGGCGTTCCTGCGCATGCTGGCGCGCGGCGAGGCCTATCAAATCGAAGCCCCGACGCTGTGGGACGTCGACTTCCGCACCGCCGTCGCGCAGGCCGAGCTCGAGGATCGCGAGCGGCCCGGCGCCTATCACCGGATCAAGTTCGATCAGGCCGGCACGCCCGGGGCCTGGCTCGAGATCGACACGACGCGCCCGGAGCTGATCCCGGCCTGCGTCGCGCTCGTCGCCCATCCGGACGATGAGCGCTACCGGCATCTGTTCGACACCGACGTGCTCACGCCGCTGTTCGGTGCGCGCGTGCCGCTCAAGGCGCACCGGCTCGCCGACCCCGAGAAGGGCACCGGCGTGGCGATGATCTGCACGTTCGGCGACGTCACCGACGTGGTGTGGTGGCGCGAGCTGCAGCTGCCCGCGCGCGCGATCATCCTGCCCAACGGCACCTTCCGCGCCGTTGCGTGGGGCTCGGACGGCTTCGAGACCGTCGACGTGCCGCGCGCCCAGGCCGCGTACGATCAGCTGGCCGGCCTGTCCTCCGAAAAGGCGCGCGCCCGCATCGTCGATCTGCTGCGCGACTCCGGCGACATGCTCGGCGAGCCGCGCCCGGTCATGCACGCGGTGAAGTTTTTCGAGAAGGGCGATCGCCCGCTCGAGATCCTGACGTCGCGCCAGTGGTTCGTGCGGACGATGGACCACCGCGAGGCGCTGATCGCGCGCGGCACCGAGCTGGCGTGGCACCCGCCGCACATGCGCGCGCGCTTCGAGAACTGGGTCAACGGGCTCAACGGCGACTGGTGCATCAGCCGGCAGCGGTTCTTCGGCGTCGCCTTCCCGGTCTGGTATCCCGTTCGCGACGATGGGTCGCTCGACTACGGACGGCCGCTCGTGCCGGACGAGTCGCGCCTGCCGGTCGATCCGTCGACCGACGTGCCCGACGGCTATCGCCCGGAACAGCGGGGCGAGCCGGGCGGGTTTGCCGGCGACCCCGACGTCATGGACACTTGGGCCACGTCGTCGCTGAGCCCCCAGATTACCGCCGGCTGGCTCGACGATCCCGACCTGTTCGCGCGCGTGTTTCCGATGGACCTGCGTCCGCAGGCGCACGACATCATCCGCACGTGGCTGTTTTCGACGGTGCTCCGATCGCATCTCGAGCACGGCGCGCTGCCGTGGGCCAACGCGGCCATCTCGGGCTGGGTGCTCGACCCCGATCGCAAGAAGATGTCGAAGTCGAAGGGCAACGTCGTCACGCCAATGGCGCTGCTCGACGAGCACGGGTCGGACGGCGTGCGCTATTGGGCCGCGAGCGGGCGGCCGGGCGTCGACACGGCGTTCGACGCGGGCCAGATGAAGGTCGGCCGGCGGCTCTCGATCAAGCTGCTGAACGCGGCGAAGTTCGCGCTGGGCGGTTCGCTGCAGGCCGGCCCGGTCACCGAGCCGCTCGACCGGGCGTTCCTGACGAGCCTGGCGCATCTCGTGCGGGAGTGCACGGCGGATTTCGAGGCGTACGACTACGCGCGCGCGCTGCAGCGCACCGAGACGGCCTTCTGGCAGTTCTGCGACGACTACCTCGAGCTGATCAAGTCGCGCCGCTACGGCGATCGCGGCGAGGCGTCGGCCGCGTCGGCCACGACCGCGATGCTGGTGGCGCTCTCGACGTTCCTCCGGCTGTTCGCGCCGGTGCTGCCCTTCGTCACCGAAGAAGTCTGGTCGTGGTGGCAGGAGGGATCGATTCACCGCAGCCGGTGGCCGGAGCCGGCCGACCTCGAGGAGGCGGCCGGGGGCGGCGCCGACGTGGCGCCGCTGGCGCACGCCAGCGAGATTCTCGGCGAGATCCGCCGCTGGAAGTCGCTCAACAAGGTGTCGATTTCCACGCCCGTCAACGTCACGCTCTCGTTTGCCGGGGGAGTCTACGACGCCCTGCCGGTGTTCGAGCTCGACCTGCGCGCGGCCGGACGCATTCAGGACTTGCGCCGCGTCGAAGGCGGCGACGGCGTCATCGTGGAGCTGGTGTCATGAAGACGGTTCCCTTCGCGCCGCTCGATCCCGCGCTGTACCGCGAAACGGTGCGTCGCGCGCTTGCCGAGGATCTCGGATGGGGCGACTTGACCACCGACAGCGTCATCGGAGAAAAGCAGCGGGCGCGCGGCGTGCTCATCGCGAAATCGAGGCTCGTCGTGGCCGGCCTCGACATCGCCGCCGAAGCGTTCATGCAGCTCGACCCCGGCGCGAAGGTCGCGCGCACGCTGCAGGACAGCGACACCGCGGAGCCGGGCGGCGTGATCGCCGACGTCTCCGGCTACGCCGGCCCGCTGCTCACCGCCGAGCGCACGGCCCTCAACTTCCTGCAGCAGCTGTCGGGCATGGCTACGCTGACGCGCCGCTTCGTCGACGCGGCGGCCGGCCGCGTCACCGTGCTCGACACGCGCAAGACGCCGCCCACGCTGCGCGCCCTCGCCAAGTACGCCGTGCGCTGCGGCGGCGGCACCAACCACCGCTCCGGGCTGGACGATGGGTTGATGATCAAGGACAACCACATCCGCCTGTCGAACGGCATTCGCGAGGCGGTGCTGGCGCTGCGCGAGGCGGGCCACGACATGCCCATCGAAGTCGAGGCGCAGTCGCTGGCGCAGGTGGACGAGGCGCTGGCGGCGGGCGTCGACCTGCTGATGATCGACAACATGACGCTGGACGACATGCGCGAGGCCATCCGGCGCGCGCGCGGCCGGGCGAAAGTCGAGATTTCGGGCGGTGTGACGCTCGAGCGGATCGACGAGCTGGCCGGCCTTGGCGCCGAGTACGTGTCCGTCGGCGCGCTCACGCACTCGGCGCCGGCCGCCGACATCAGCTTCGAGATCGAGCGCGCGTGACCGCACCGGGCACCGGGCGTCTCGTCCGGCATCTCGCGACCGTCGATTCCACCAACGAACATGCGCTGGCCATGGCCGCCGCCGGCGCGCCGGACGGCGCCGTTGTCGTCGCCGACGAGCAAACGGCCGGCCGCGGCCGCCGCGGGCGCGCGTGGCACTCGCCCGAAGGCGGCCTGTATCTGTCCTACATCGTGCGCGACATCGAGACGATCGCGCGCCCGTCGCTGCTCACGCTTGCCGCGGGCGTGGCGGCGGCGCGGGCGATTGCCGATGCGACCGGCTTCGAGCCGGATCTCAAATGGCCGAACGACGTGCTGACCCCCGGCCGGCCGCGCAAGCTCGCGGGCATTCTCGCCGAGGCGAGCAGCGTGGGCAGCCGGGTGGACGTCATCGTCATCGGCATCGGCATCAATGTGTCGATGGCCTCCGTGCCGGCTGAGCTGCAGGCGATCGCGGCGTCGCTCGAGGGCGAGCTGGGGCGCGACGTCGGCCGGCAGGCGCTGCAGGACGCGCTGATCGAGCGGCTGGACGCCGAGGTGGCGCGCCTCCGCGCGGGTGGGGAGGCGCAGGTGCTCGATGAGTGGCGCGCGCGCTCGCCCGGGTCGCGCGGCGCTCGCGTGTCGTGGCGCGAGGCGGGCGGCGAGCGCATCGGCGTGACCGAGGGCATCGATGCGGATGGCGCGCTGCTCGTGCGCGGCGCAGATGGAGTGCAGCGGCTGGTCGCGGGGGAAGTAATCTGGACGTGATGCAGGAGACGCCGCCCGAGGTCAATGCCGGCACGTATTGCCGCGAGGTCGAGTCGTATCTCTGCCGGCGCAACGGCGGCCACCTCATCCGCATCGTCGGACCGTCGTTCGAGATGGTGCGGGGATGGGCCGAGGCGGGCGTGCCGCTGTCGCTGGTGTGCCGCGCGATCGACGTCTGCTCGGAGCGGCGCGAGTCGCGCCGCGAGGCGCCGCGCCCGCTGCGCGTCGAGTTCTGCGAAGCGGAAGTGCGCGATCAGTTTCAGCGATGGCGGCGCGCGGTCGGTCCGTACGTCGGCGCCGCCGGCAGCGCCGCGGACGCGGAGACCGAGGCCGCGTCGTCGCCCGCGCTGGCGGGCCACCTGACGCGCGCGGGCGAGAAACTGGCGCGCGCGGCAGCGCGGCTCGAGCGGAGCGACGCCTTCCGCGGGCGGCTCGACGCGATCGTCGGCGAGGTCGCCCGCATTCAGACCGAATCGAAGGGCGCCCGCGGCGAGCGGCGCGACGCGTTCGTCGAGCGCCTGAAGCAGCTCGATGTGGAGCTGATGGCCGCGGCGCGCGAGGAAGCCTCGCGGTCCGCGCTGGGTGAGGCGCTTCGCGCGGCGGCCGCCGCCGAGCTCGCGCCCTGGCGCGCGCGCATGCCGGCCGAGGCCTGGACGAGCGCGATTGCCGCGGCCTCCGATCGGCTCCTTCGCGACCGGCTGGATCTGCCGGACCTCGCGTTATGACCGCCGAACCCATCTTCGAGCTCACCGTCGACCGGCCGGCGCAGGGCGGGCGCATGATCGCTCGACTGGACGGCGCCATCGTCCTCGTCTCGGGCGCGATTCCGGGGGAGCGCGTCCGCGCGCGCATCACGGAGCGGCGGCATGGCGTCGCGTTCGCCGAGACGCTGGAGGTGATCGAGCCGAGCGCCGATCGCCGCGACCCGCCGTTCGATCCCGCGTGCGGCGGCAACCTGCTCGCGCACGTCGCGTATCCGCGCCAGCTCGAGCTGAAGCGCGAGATCGTCGGCGACGCCTTCCGCCGGCAGGCGCGTCTTGCGCTGGACGAGCTGCCGCCCATTTCGGGATCGCCCGAGACGGGGTACCGCATGCGCGCGCGGCTGCATCTCGCCCACGGGCGCATCGGGTTCTTTCGCGAGCGCACGAAGGACGTGTGCGACGCGGTCGCCACGGGGCAGCTGTCGGACGGCGCGGCGGCGGTCGTCGCGTCGGCCTCGTCCGTGCTGGCCCCGCACGCCGACGCGATCGAGGAGATCGTGCTGGCCGAGAACGTCGCCGCGACCGAGCGCGTACTACACATTGCCCCCAGGCGCGGCGCCACCGTGCCGGACGGCCTGGCGCGGTCGCTGGAGGGGGTCAGCGCGAGCGACGTGATTCTGGAGGCGCTGCCGGGCGGCGCGACGCTCGAGCGCCATGCCGCGTCGTTCTTTCAGGGCAACCGGTTCCTGCTCGCGCCGCTCGTGACGAAAGTCTGCGCCGCCGCCGGCGCGGGCAACATCGCGGATCTCTTTGCGGGCGTCGGACTGTTTGCCGCCGAAGCGGCGTCGCGCGGCGCGGAAGTCATTGCCGTGGAAAGCGACGCCATCTCGAGCCGCGATCTCGTGCGCAACCTGGCGCCCTTCGGCCTCTCGGCGCGCGCGGTCACGGAGCCCGTCGAATCATGGCTGGGCGGCCGCCGCTCGGTCCCGGAAACGGTGATTGTGGATCCGCCACGGTCAGGTCTCTCGACCGAGACCCGCCGGCGCCTGATCGAACTGAAGCCTGAGAAGGTGGTCTATGTCTCGTGCGATCCGGTGACGCTCGCGCGCGACGTCAAGGACTTCATGGCGGCGGGCTACCGGCTCACGCACCTCGAGGTGCTCGATCTCTTCCCGAACACCCCGCACGTCGAGGCGATTGCCGTGCTCGTGGCCTGATCTAGCGCCGCGACTTTATCGCCATCTCCTCGCGGTTGGCGCGCGAGATGAGATCTTCCAGCACTTGATCGAGGTCGTCGCCGATGTCCTCGCGCCGTATCTGGCTCGCGCCCACCGAGACGGAGATGGGGATGGGCTCGCCCGATTCAGTCCTGAGCGACGCCGCGGCGATGTCTTGGCGCAGCTCCTCGCCGACCTCCATCGCCCGCTTCTCGTCGGCGCCCGACAGCCACACCAGGAACTCGTCGCCGCCCTTGCGGCACAGATGATCGGTCGGCCGGACGCGGCCGCGCAGCCCGCGCGCGATTTCCTTGAGGGCCATGTCTCCCGCGAGGTGGCCGTGCGTGTCGTTGATGGCCTTGAACTTGTCGGCGTCGACGAACAGCAGCGAGGAGACGGCGGGGTAGTGGCTGTCCTGGCGATCGCGCGACGAGGCCATCTCGGCCTTCACGGCGCGGCGGAAGGCGTGGAAGTTGTCGAGCCCGGTCAGGTCGTCCTCGGCCCAGCGCCGCACCAGACGCGACACCAGTGATTCCTCGGCGTAGACCACGAGCCGATCGATTTGATCGACCGACTTGTGAAAGACGTTGATCGCGCCGGCCTGCAGCGCCTTGGCCTCCACGAGCAGCGACGACTCGCCGGTGAAGGCATACGCCACGACACGGTGCGAGGCGTTGTCCTGGATGTAGCGAAGCAGATCCAGCCCGCTCTTCTTGCCGCCCCGCAGGTGGATGTCGACGAAGGCCACGATCTCGCCCGGCGTATCGTGGATGACGGCCACCGCGGCGTCGAAGCTGTTGGCCGCGATGAAGTGATGGCCGTGGACCTCCTCGAAGTAGGTCTTGGCCATCTCCCGGATCTCTTCCTCGTCATCCACCATGAGGACGACGGGCTTTTTGCGCGGGATGTCGGTCACCGGACGGCGCCGCGCCTTTCCGCGGCACGGGCGACGAGCGCGTCGAACAGGCCGCTGAACCGTCCGGACTCGTGGAAGTTCTCGGGGTGCCACTGCACGCCCACGCAGAACGCGCCGTCCGGCTTTTCGACGGCCTCGGGCAGCCCGTCGGGCGCGACGGCAGTGACGACCAGACCGGGGGCGACCGTGCCGATGGCCTGATGGTGGCGGCTGTTGACGACGGTCTCGCCGTGCGCGTCGAGCTCCGCGCCGAGCGCCCGCGCGACCGTCGATCCGGGCGTGACGCGCACCGGATGGGCGTCTGACGCGTTCTGTTCGCGCACGTCGTGGGCGACGGCGCCGCCGATTTCGCTCGGGATGTCCTGCACGAGGCTGCCGCCGGCCGCGACGTTGAGCACCTGCAGTCCGCGGCAGATCGCGAGCAGCGGGATGCCGGAGGTCAGCGCGCGTTCGGCAATCGCGAGTTCGAGCGCGTCGCGCCCCGGCTCGGCGTCGCGCGTAGCCGGGTGCCGATCGGCCCGATACAGGGCGGGGTCGACGTCGCGTCCGCCGGTCAGCAGCACGCCGTCCACGCCGTCGAACGGATCGCCGTCCGTGCTCGCGCCGTCGATCGCCCGCACCTCGGCGCCGGCCCTCTTCAGGGCCTCGACGTAGTCAGGCTGCGGATACGGCACGAGGATCAGTGGTCGCGGCATCCTTACATTCTTGACGGTACCGAACTTCCGATTAGATCGAGTGCGGCGGTCAGCTGCTGCCGCACGTAGGCGACGCCGGCCGCCCGCCACAGCCGGGCATCCTCGCGCTCCTCGCGCAGAATCTGCTGCCGGTGATAGAACGCGTTGAACGCCTGCGCCAGCGTGAACGCGAACTTCGCGAGCGTCGACAGCTCCAGCGAGCGGAGGGCCGACTCGGCCACCTCGTCCAGCCGCGACGCTTGCAGGATCAGATCCCACAGCTCGTCCGCCTCCTCGCCGTCGGTGATGGCCCCCGGCGGCGCCTGGGGCAGCGCGGCCCCAATCGATGCGGCCGCCATGCCATGGCGCTCCTCGAGCTTCTGCAGGATGTTGCCCGCCCGGACGGCGGCATACTGCAGATACGGCCCGCTTTCGCCCTCGAAGCTGAGCGCTTCCTCGATATCGAACGCAATGACCTTGCCGCGTGAATACTTCACCATGAAGTAGCGCACCGCGGCCGTCGCAATTTCGATGCCGATGCGCCGGCACTCCTCGGCCGTCAGCGCCTCATTGCGCCGGGCCACCTCGAGATGGGCCTTTTCGGCCAGCCGATCCAGCAGGTCGTCCGCCTTGACGCCGAGGCCCTTGCGGCCCGACACCTCCACGAACGGCCGTCCCTCGCTGTCGGCCGGGTCATACCCGAGCTCGCGCGCCGTGGCATGCGACAGGGCCACCATTTCATACGCGAAATGCGTGGAATGGTCCGCTTCCTTCTCGAATCCCATGGCCCCCAGGGCCTGCTTCAACAGCTTCTGCAGATACGCCTGGCGGGTGTCGATGACGTTATAGACCGCGGACGCGTTCCCGAACGCGGGTCGTTCGGAGGTTCGGGGGTTCGGAGGTTCGGAGGTGGTGGCCCAGAGCGTCGATCCGTCCTCGCGCGTCGTGAAGGGCCTGTAGTGAAAGTCGCGGCCCAGCAGGCCGAACTTCCAGAACTGATACGCGATGTCCTTGCCGACGTAGGTCACGGTGCCGTCGGACCGCACGATGACCTTTTCCTTGTCCGCGTCCTCGGCGCCGTCGGCAGCCTCCCGCTCGGCCATGTCATCGATCTTCATGACCCAGCAGCCGGCGAGCTTGCCGTCCGTCTGCAGGTACACCGACCCGCGCTGCTTCAGCTGCTCGAACGCCGTGGCCCAGAACTGCAGCCGCAGGATGTCGCCCTCCCAGCTGAGAAGGTCGTAATCGATGTTCAGCCGTGCCATGGTCCGCAGATGGCAGCCGACGATGCGATCGGCGATGAAGGCGGCCATGGCGGCGACGTCGCTGCCGCCGGCTTCGATCGCGTGCAGCGTCTCGCCGCGCAGCTTCAGCCGCGCCGTGTCGTCGCCGTACCACTCGGTCACGCGCGCGTAGAGGTCCCAGCAGTAGAAATCGAAGCGCGTGCCGTCCGCGATCTTCTTCACGCCGTCGAGCGTCTGGCCTTCGAGCTCGCGGAAACCCACCACGACGTCGGCCACCTGCACGCCGGTGTCGTCGATGTAGTTCTGCACCTCGACGGGCCAGCCGCGAAAGCGCAGCACGCGCACCAGCGTGTCGCCGAGCGCCGAGTTGCGCAGATGCCCGATGTGCGCCGCCTTGTTCGGATTGATCGCCGTGTGTTCGACGATGACCTTGCCCTCTCGGCTCGGCGCAGAACTTCCGAACCCCCGAACCGCCGAACTTACGAACGACACGCGATCTATGTAGAAGTTCAGGTATCCGTTCGGCGCCGCCTCGACGCGCGCGATGCCGTCTATGGCGCCGATGGCGCCCGCCAGCTCCTTTGCGATGGCTTTCGGCGCCTTGCGCAGCCGGCGCGCCAGCTCGAAAGCCACCGGCACGGCCAGGTCGCCGAACGCGCGCTTCGGCGGCATCTCGATCGCAAAGTGCGGGACCTCGGCGGCGTCGAGGCCGAACTGCGCCGAGATGGCCTCGGCAAGACGGGCGCGGACACGGTCGTGAACGGGAAGGATCATCGAACTGCCAATTGTAGCGTGATACGATCGGCCGCTTGCCGGAGGGCTACGGCAGGTCGTCCGGGCTGTTGATGTTCCGGAACAGGCGGTCAGGACTGCCGTGCGCGGCGACGTCGCGCGCCGGCATCACGTCCAGACGCACACGGCCGAGCGCGTGCCGCAGGGAGAGGTCGCCCGACGCGAACGCGGCCGCGAGCGCGGGCCGCGCGCTGCGGGCATACATCGCCGCGAGCGGCTCGATGCCGCGCACTGATTCAGGCGCGGTCACGTCGCCGCCGCTGGCCGCATGCCGCGCGGCAAGCGCGGCGACCAGCGCCGCGGGCACATCCGGCATGTCGCCGCCGATCACGAACACGGCGTCGGCGTCCGCGGCGTCGAGTGCGGTCAGGATGGCGCCGAGCGGGCCGGCGCCGGGATGCGCGTCGGCAACGGCGCGCGCGCCCGGCACGCCCGTGAAATCGGCCAGGCGCGCGGCGCTGGTGACGATGAGGATGTCGGCGGCGAGGGGCGCGAGCATCGCGAGCTGCCGATCGAGAATGGTGCGGCCGTCCCGGCTCACGACGAGCCGGCTCTTGTCCCGGCCGAGGAAGCGGCGGGCGTATCCGCCTGTGAGGATGGCCGCGGCGATCACCGGGGCACCATAACAAAATCCATGTCGGAAACTCGAATCGGCCGCCTCATCGTTGCCAGCCTGCACCAGGCGATCGCCGACGTCCTGCCTCAGCGCCTCGAGTTCTACGAGAACTGGCTCAACTCGCACGGCCTTCGCGAAGGCACGATCGGGATGGCGCCGCTGCTGGCCGCCATCAGCTTCCTGCGCACCGAAGGGCCCGTCTACCCGCAGGTGATGGCGCGGGCGGGCGAGTACGCGTCCGACTGGTCGCTGGCGTCGATGTCGCCGCTGCGGCGGCGGCTGATTCTGATGCTGCCGCTGTGGTGGCGCGCGCGGGCGGCGCTCGGCGTGTCGCGCGAGGTCGTGCGCGCGTCCTATGTCGGCTCGAGGGCCGTCACGCGGATCAGGAAGGGCGTGGCCACCGTCGATCTGCGGGGATCGCTCTTCTGCAACGTGCGCGAAACGGCCGCGGCGCCGCTGTGCGGGTACTACGCGGCGATCATCGAGCGCGTGCTCAAGCTGTTCCAGGTGCCGGCGACGGCCGTGACGTCCAGCTGCCGCGCCTCGGGCGGCGCCCGCTGCGAGCTGACCGTCGAGCTGTACGGCAAACCGGACGAGACCACGCGCGCGTCCGAGCTGTCTTAATTCCCATGCGATCGAGCCTTGCGTGTCTGCTGGCGCTCTCCCTGAGCCTTGCGGCCCCTGCGCGGGCGGAGGGCGGGCAGGCGTCCGCGGCCCCGGCGGGGCGCGTGCTGGTGATGCCGTTCGCGGTGTCGCCGCAGGCCGAGCAGGGCACGACGTACTGGATGGGCGAAGCGGCCGCCGTCCTCGTGGCCGACGCGCTGCAGGCGCGCGGGTATCCGGTCTTCACGCGGGCCGAGCGTGTGGCGGCCTTCGAGGCGCTCGAGCTGCCCGTCGCCGCGCCGCTCACGCGCGCGACCATACTCAAGGTGGCCCACCTGGCCGGCGCCTCCGACGTCATCGTCGGCACGATCACCATCGACGGCGGTGACGCGGCGGTGCGGGCGCGCAGCGTGGGCGTCGAGGCGGGACGCGCGCAGCCCGACGTCGCGGAGCGCGCGGCGCTGCGGGATCTCGTGACGCTTGCCGAGCGCCTCGCGTCCCGCCTGGCCGAGCAGACGTTGCGCGCGCCGAAGGGGCCGCTCGCCGCGCCCGTCCCGGCGCCGCCGCTGCCGGCGTTCGAGGCGTACATGAAAGGGCTCGTGGCCGCGACGCCGGCGACGCGCGAAAAGTTCCTGCGCGAGGCGCTGACGCTGGCCCCGGGCTACGCGCGCGCGAATCTCGCGCTCTGGGAGCTGCTCAACGAGCAGGAGCGCCACGAGGAGGCGCTGGCCGAGGCGCGCCGCGTGCGCGGGGCGGCATCGTTCGAGCGCCGCGCGCGGTTCGCGGCGGCCCTGTCGCTCATCGCGCTCGATCGTCATGACGAGGCGTTCGCCGCGCTCGAGACGCTGCAGGCGAGCGGCCCGTCGCCGGTCATTGCCAACGCGCAGGGCGTCATCCAGCTGCGCCGGGGCGGATCGCCCGCGGCCGGCCGTCCCGTGTATTTCTTCAACAAGGCCGCCGAGGCCGGACCCGACGATCCCGACTTTCTCTTCAATCTGGGATATGCCTACGCGCTCGATCGCGACAACAACGGCGCGCTGTACTGGCTGCGCGAGGCCGTGCGCCGCGCGCCGGCCGACGGCGAGGCGCATCTGGTGATGGCCGCGGTGCTCGACGCCAGCGGGCGCACCGCCGAGGCGCAGCGCGAGCGCGAGCTGGCCCGGCTGCTCGGATCGACCGCCGACGCACCGGGCGTGCCGAAAGACCTGGAGCGTCTCCGCACCGATCTCGTCACGGGCAACCTCGGCTCACCCGAAACGCTGATCACCAACCCGGCGCAGCGCGAGCAGCAGGAGCTGTCGGCGTTTCATCTCGATCGCGGCACGCGCCTGTTCGACCAGCAGCAGGATCGCGAGGCGGCGCTGGAGCTGCGCCGCGCCATCTACCTCTCGCCGTACCTGCCGGAGGCCCACCTGATGCTCGGCCGCCTGTTTCAGCGCGCCGGCCGTGTGCCCGAGGCCATCGACGCGTACCGCATCTCCCTCTGGGCCCGGGAAACCGCCGCCGCGCGGCTCGCGCTGGCCGAGGCGCTCGTCGAGCACGGCCAGGGTGACGAGGCCCGCGTCGAGATCGCGCGGGTGCTCGAGCTCGAGCCCGACAGCGCGCTCGGCGCAGCCGCGAAAGCCCTGCTCGATCGCATAAAATGAGCGAACCGGTGTCTGAAGAAGACTTTCGCGAAATACAACTGAGCGGGAAGCAGCTCGTCTTCCTGGGCATGTCGACGACCGTTGTGCTCGTCGTGACGTTCCTCCTCGGCGTCGTCGTCGGCAGGCGCGTGCCGGCCGAGATGCTCGTCGCGGAAGCCACCGGCACCGCCTTCGAGGGGCTCGCGCCCGAAACCGTTGCCGCGGGTACCGATCCCGGCCAGCCCTCGACGGAGCCGCCGCCCGTACCCGAGGAGCCCGATCAGTTCAGCTATCACGAGCGGCTGCAGCAGTCCGCGCCCCCCGAGGAAACCGTGCAGCCGCCGCCGGCCGCCGCGCCACCGCCAGCCGCGGCGTCCGAGCCGGAGCCGGCCGCGGCCGCGGGGCAGGGCGCGTGGGTCGCGCAGATCGGCGCCTACAAGGATCGCGAGACCGCCGATCGCATCGCGGACACGCTCAAGCGGAGCAATTTCCCCGCGTTCGTGCTCGCGCCAACTCCGGGCTCTCCGACCGCGACGTTCCGCGTCCGCGTGGGGCCCTATCGTGAGCGCCGCGAAGCGGAAGCCATCGCCGGCCGGCTCAAGCGGGAACACCAATACAACCCGTTCGTTACGCGCTAGCGGTCGCGTCGGGCCTCCTGCTCGCGCTCAGCTTCCCGAAGTTCGGGCACCCGGCCCTCGGCTGGATCGCGCTCGCCCCGCTGATCGTCGCCATCGGCGGAGCCAACCCCCGAACCTCCGAACGTCCGAACCCCCGAACGGCCATGATGCTCGGTCTGTTGACGGGCATCGTCTACTTTTCCGGCACGCTGTACTGGCTGGTCGGGACCATGCGCACGTTCGGCGGCCTGCCCGTCGCCGCCGCGGTGCTCGCGTGCGGGCTGCTCGTCGTGTTCCTGTCGCTGTACGCCGGCCTCTTCGGCTGGCTGCTGGCGCGCGCGTTCCGGCGCTTCGGCGCGCGGGCCGTCTGGGCGGCGCCGTTCATCTGGACCGGCTCGGAGTACCTGCGCTCCTGGATTGGCGGCGGATTTCCATGGGTGCTGCTCGGATACAGCCAGGCCACCGTGACCCCCATCGCGCAGGTGGCCAGCATCGGCGGCGTGTATTTCCTGACGTTCGTCGTGGCGCTCGTCAGCGCGGCGGCGGCGTGGCCCGCGCTGACGCGCCGGCCGTCGCGCTGGCTGGTCTCGAGCGCGGTCATCGCGGGCGTGATTGCCCTTGGCGTCTGGGGCACGCTCCGGATGCGCGAGGGCAGCCTGACGCGCGACGGCGCGGCCGTGCGCGTGGGACTCGTGCAGGGCAACATCGCGCAGCAGGACAAATGGAATCCCGAGCTGGCGCTGCCCATTCTCCACCGCTATCTCGACATGAGCCGTCAGGCGCTCGCCGCCGGCGCCGACGTCGTCATCTGGCCCGAGTCGTCGACGCCGTTCTTCCTGGAGGAGAACCCGGCGCTCGCGATGGAGATCCGCCGGCTGGCGCAGCAGGCGCAGAGGCCGTTCGTGATCGGCAGCGATCAGGTCGAGCGCGCCGAGCAGAATCGCTTCTACAACTCCGCGTTTCTGGTGGGCCCCGACGGCCAGACGCGCGCCGTCTACCGCAAGATGCACCTCGTGCCGTTCGGCGAGTACGTGCCGCTCAGGCAGCTGCTGCCGTTCGTGGGCACGCTGGTCGAAGCCGTCGCGGACTTTTCGCCCGGCCTGGAGCCGGTGCTGCTGCCGATCGACGGCCATCCGCTCAGCGTCGCCATCTGCTATGAAGTCGTCTATCCCTGGCTGATTCGCGGCTTCGTGCTCGGCGGCAGCGAGCTGCTCGTGACGATCACCAACGACGCCTGGTACGGGACGACGTCGGCCGCGTATCAGCATTGGGAGCAGGCGTCGCTGCGCGCGGTGGAGCAGGGCCGCTATCTGGTGCGCGCCGCCAACACCGGCGTCACCGGCATCGTCGATCCCTACGGCAGGGTGATCGCCCGCACGCGGCTGTTCGAGACCGAGGTCGTGACCGGCGACGTGCGCTGGAACACCGGCAGGACGCTTTATGCGACGATAGGCGATCTAATCGCGTGGATCGCGCTCGTCGTGATGGCCGCGATCGCGTTCGCGGGCGTGCGAGTCCGCCGCATGCTTTAGCGGCGGCCTGTGAGACGGGTTCCCTGGCGACGTCGCTAAAAGATCGCAGGCGCGACCGCTCTTTGGCGCGCCCGCACCCCGACGGCGCCGGGGAACTCGTCTCATTGGCCGCCGCGGGTATTGGGAGTCATCGTGCGAACACTCGAAGAGCAGTCCAAGGAATTCGACACGCTCGCCGAGCGCGCCGGCGCGCTGCGGAGGGGGCTTTGACGAAGCGCGCCTGACCGACGAGATCGCGCGCCTCGAGGCGGGCATCTCCGACTCCGACTTCTGGAAAGACCAGGCGAACGCGCAGAAGATCCTGCAGAAGCGCCGGCGCCTGGAAGAGGATCTCGCGCTGGCGGCGTCGCTCCGCAAGCGCGCCGACGACCTGGCCGTGCTCGTCGACTGGGCGAAGCAGGGCGAGCCGGTCGCCGCCGACATCGACGCCGGCCTCACGGCCTTTGCCGCCGACGTCGACGCCGGCGAAATCCGCACGCTGCTCTCCGGCGAGCTCGACGCCAAGAACGCCATCATCACCATCCATCCCGGCGCGGGCGGCACCGAGTCGCAGGACTGGGCCGAGATGCTGATGCGCATGTACGTCAAGTGGACCGAGCGCCGCGGCTTCAAGCGCGAGGTGATGGACCTGCAGCCGGGCGACGAGGCCGGCATCAAGAGCGTCACGATATCCGTGCAGGGGCCCAACGCCTACGGCCTGCTGCTCGCCGAAGCCGGCGTGCACCGCCTCGTGCGCATCTCGCCGTACGATCAGGCCGCGCGCCGCCACACCTCGTTCGCCTCGCTCTACGTCTGGCCGGAGCTCGACGACGACATCGACGTGGAGATCGAGGAGAAGGACCTGCGCGTCGACACCTATCGATCGAGCGGCGCCGGCGGCCAGCACGTCAACGTCACCGACTCCGCGGTCCGCCTCACGCACCTGCCGACGGGCATTGTCGTCTCGTGCCAGAACGAGCGATCGCAGCACAAGAACCGCGCATCGGCCATGCGCGTGCTCAAGTCGCGTCTCTACGACATGAAGCTGAAGGAGCAGCAGGCGAAGCTCGATCAGCTCGGCGGCGAGAAGAAGGACATCGCCTTCGGCAGCCAGATTCGCAGCTACGTGCTGCATCCGTACCAGCTGGTGAAGGACCACCGCACCAAACACGAATCCGGCAACGTCACCCGCGTCCTCGAGGGCGACCTCGACGAGTTCATCAAGGCCTATCTGTTTCGCAAGGCGATGGGGAAGCTCGAAATGGAAGAATCTGCTGATTTGTAAATTGTTGATCTGTTGATTTATTGATCTGTTGATTTGCGGTTGCGGCGCTTTTGCTGCTTTGAGCGTTGGTACGGCGCTTGCGTTTCCCACGGCCATGCGCCCGGAAGATCTTTCAGGACGACTGCATACGTTGAGCATCCGGGTGCTTGTTCTCGTCGCGTCACTGCCTCACACGGTTCAATCCCGCGGAGCGTTCGAGCAGATTTGTCGCGCGGCGCCCAACGCGTCAGACAATTATCTGAGCGCCTGCCGCGGTCGCAGCCGGAAGGAATTCGTTGCGCGGCTTGGCGTCGCGCTGGATGAATCCGACGAAACCGTGAGATGGCTCCAGGTTATCCGCGATGCGGGCCTTGCACCGGCAGTCCGCGTAACTCCGCTCTTGACGGAAGCCATTGAGCTCAGAGCAATCCTGGCGGCCTCGTACAAAACCTCGAAAAGAAATCTGCGCGCACTTGAAGCAAACCGCCCACAAATCAACAAATTACCGAATGCCTCCTGGTTGCGTTCCCGCAATGTAGGCCTCGTTGTCCGTAAAGACGATGTTTCCCGGCCTTGCGAACTCCGGCGGCGCGCCTGTCGCCCGCCGCCTCTCGATGTAGGGCTTCATGATCTCGATCCAGATCGGCAGCGCGGCGGAGGTGCCGGTCATGCCGGGGCCGATGGGCTTCTTCTGATCGAGGCCGATCCACACGCCGACCGTGATGTCGGGGTCGAAGCCGATGAACCAGGCGTCGGTGTAGTCGTTCGTGGTGCCGGTCTTGCCGCCGAGCGGCCAGTTGAGCGACGCGGCGCTCGCGGCCGTGCCGCTCTGCACGACGCCGCGCAGCAGGCTGGTCATGACGTAGGCGGTGTCGGCGCGCAGGCCTTCGTGCGGCTCGGGCCGGTTTTCCTCGAGCAGGTTGCCTTCACGGTCGGTCACCTGCTGCACGAGGTAGGGCGTCATGCGCACGCCCTGATTGGGAAACACGCTGTAGGCCGACGTCATCTCGATGAGTGTGGCTTCCGCGGCGCCGAGCGCCACCGGCAGGTACGGAGGAATGGGTGACTCGATGCCCATGCGCTTCGCGTACTGCGCGACCTGCCGCGGCCCCAGCTCGTTCATCACCTTCACCGCGGGAATGTTGCGCGACTGCTCGAGCGCGCGGCGCAGCGTCATCGGGCCGTGGAATTCGCGGTCGTAGTTCATCGGCGACCACGGCGTCGAGCCGCTCGTATACGTGACCGGCTCGTCGACGATGATCGACGTCGCCGTGTAGCCGCGATCGACCGCCGCGGCAAAGACGAACGGCTTGAAGGCCGAGCCGACCTGGCGCAGCGCCTGCGTGGCGCGGTTGAACTCGCTGCGCTCGAAGCTCGTGCCGCCGATCATCGCGAGCACGCGGCCCGTGCGGTTGTCGATGGCGAGCGCGGCGCCCTGCACGAGCGGCGCCTGGTCGAGCCGCCCCGTGAAAGTGCCGGCCTTGTCGTCGAGCGTCTCGATGCGGGCCTCGACGAGGTCGCCCACTCTCACGAGACGGCTCGGCGCGCGGCCCGTCCAGGCATAGCCGGCTTTCGCGATCGTGCCCGTCAGCCGGCCGGCCCGCACGCCGATCGTGTCGCCGACCGACGTCACGACCACGGGCACGGTGTCGCCTTCGGCCATGCGGCGATCCCAGCGCGCCAGCTTGAAGCTCTCGATCTTCTGACCGCCCGCGATGACGTTCCGGGTCGGCGCGCGCCAGCCGCGGCGCCGGTCGATGCGCCGCAGGCCCTCGTCGAGCGCCTTGTTGGCCGCCGTCTGCAGTTCCGCATCCAGCGTCGTCCGCACCTGCAGGCCGTTTTCGTAGAGGGCCTTGGCGCCGTACCTGGCTTCGAGGCCCTTCCGGACTTCCTCCACGAAGTACGGCGCGATCGATCCGCCCTGGTTCGGCTCGCCGCGCGTGACGATCGGCGTGTTTTGCGACGCCTCCGACTGCTCCTGCGTGATGTAGCCTTCCTCGGCCATGCGGTGCAGCGCGTAATTGCGGCGGCGCAGCGCCGCCTCCATGTTCACGTAGGGGCTCTGCCGCACGTTGCCCTGAATGATGCCGGCAATCATGGCGGCTTCTTCGAGCGTGAGCTCGCTGACCGGCTTCCCGAAATACAGGCGCGACGCCGCCTGCACGCCGTAGGCGCCATGCCCCCAGTAGATCTGGTTGCAGTACATCGTGAAGATTTCTTCCTTCGTGTACCGCTTCTCGATCTGGATGGCGACCAGCGACTCGCGGATCTTGCGCACGCGCGACGTGTCGCCGTGCGTGAAGCCGATCTCGCCGGCGAAAAGATTGCGCGCGAGCTGCTGCGTGATGGTGCTGCCGCCGGGCACACGCCCGCTCGAGACGAGATCGCGCGCGAGCGCGAGCAGCATGCGCGGCACGTTGAGGCCGACGTGGCGGAAGAACGTGTGGTCCTCGAGCGCGACGATGGCGTTGCGGAGATCGTCCGGAATGTCGCGGTAGGTGACGACGGTGCGCCGCTCGACGGCGAACTCGGCAATTACGGCGCCGTCGCGGTCGTAGAGGCGCGTGATGGTGCTCGGCGCGTAGTCGTCGAGCGCCGAGATCTGCGGCAGATCGCCCGTGAAGGCGAAGAGCACGCCCGTGGCCGTGCCGGCGAGCGCGGCCGCCAGGAACAGGACGACCAGGCCCGCGCGCTGCGCGACGGTGACGATGCGTGCCTTCATGCGATCAGATTATCCGCCACCTCGAGGCCGGGGCTTGGCCGGGCCGCCGGATTTCGGCGGCGCTGGACGTTCGCCGCCGCCGCCGGCTGACGGTGCGGGGCGAGCCGCGCGCGGCGGCGCGGGGCGCGAGCCTTCGCCGGCTGACGGCGCCGGCCGCGATCCGGTTGACGGCGCCGGCCGCGATCGAGCAGAGGGCGCCGGGCGCGAGTCGCCCG
>DATKDT010000167.1:0-2940 GCA_035512575.1 Vicinamibacterales bacterium
ATTGACGCGTGCGAGTTCCGCGAAGGCGTCGGCGGGAATCTCGATGGCGAGGCAGTCGCCGCGGGCGGCGACGCTCGCGGCGCGCGGCTCGCCGGTGACGAGCGACATCTCGCCGAAGCAGTCGCCGGGCCCGAGGTCGGCGGCGAGCAGGATGTGGCGCGCTTCGTAGGACGGGTACGGCCGGCGGCCATCCGCGTCGAGCGGCGGCCCTTCGAAGCGGATCTGCAGCGGGCGATCGGCGCGAATCGAACTCTTGTCGAGCCCGGCGCCTTCGACAGCGGCGGCGACGCCAAGCGCTGGCAGCATGACGTCGCCCGCGCGCACGAGCGGCGCGATGCGCCGCGCGACGCCGTCCGAGTCGAGCACGAGCCGGTTGTGGCCGATGGCGCGCGCGGCGGCGGCGGCGTAGGCGTCGAGCGGCGGCGTGACGATCTCGCGCGCCTCGGCGGCCGCGTCGAAGGGATAGCCGGCGTCAACGAGCGGGCGCGGCGCCTGCGCGGCCGTGCCCGTGACGCCCTCATACGACGCGTCGGCGAGCAGCACGACGTTTCCGGCGCGCTGGATCGCGCGGCCGAGCGCGCCGTCCGACTCGTCGCCCGAGATCACGTGCTCGCCGTATTGAAACGACAGCCGCGTGTCGGCCTCGAGGAAGAGCACGTCGTAGGCGATGGCTTTCGGCCGCCCCGCGGCGATGAAGCCGATGATGGCCGCGTGCGTGATGCGCGGCCATTGCCAGCGGCCGACGAACGGCTCGAGATCGCGCAGGCTCGTTTCGTTGATCTCGACCAGCGCGATGTCGCCGCGCGGCTGCCCGCTTTTCGCGGCCACGCGCATCCGCCAGTCGTAGAGTTTGGATTCGCCCGTGACGAACAGGGGCCTATGGGCAATGACTAACGCCAGCACGCCGGCGGCCAGGCCGATGGCCAGGCCGGCAGTAATCCTGCGCATTCAGGCAAAGGCTATCACCACCTGATAATCAGGATGCCGTTGCCCGCGCGCACCCCCTGCTGGTGCGCGACGCCAGCGCCTCGTCGCCGGCGGGCAGGAGCGCGCGCAAGACTTCGGTGCGGGCGAGTGCGCTCGAAACCAGCGGCTGCCTTCGTCGCAGGTAGCGGCGCAGCGCGAAAGCCCGTCACTCTTTCGGCGGCGCGACGAAATCGATCGTCTGGCGATCGTTTCGTCGATAGACGCTGAAGTCCGTGCGGTCTACGGTCAGCACCTGACAACGGCGGTGCAATTCGCTCATCACGACGATCGAGGCATCGGCCAGATCCATCTGCCGATACCGCGCCATGAGCGTGCGGATGCGTGGCCAGTGGGTCGCCACGTCGAAATCCAGCCGGAGCGCGTCGCGGTCGAGCAGTTGGAACAGGGGCTCGACATCCAGGTCGTCTTCGCGCAGGAAGTACACAGCCTCGGTGAGGACCGCTTCGCACGCAAGCAGTGGCGGGGCCACCTGTTTCATGAGGGCGACAGCCCACGCGTGATAGGAGTCGTGGCGATTGAGGTAGGCCACGAGGGGGCCGGTGTCGCAGATCGTGATCACGAACGCCGAAATCTGCGTCGTCTGTTGGTCGCCGGGCTCCGGCGGCCGGCGAGGCTACCCGCGAGGTCATCGGTGAGGGCGTAGACCGACGGGGCGTGACGATCCGGGACTTCCTCAACGCGCTCGCGAACGAGCGCGGCAACGCTTCGCCCGGTCTGTCGGGCTTGCTGCTTGAGTCTTCGCAGCGTGCTCTCCGGAAGCTTGATGGTGATGCCCTTCATCGCGATCCAAGGGTAACTCGATTCTGCCAGGATGGCAATACCTGGCCGGGGCGCCTCTGAGCCAGCCCCCGGCAGCGATGCCGCAGCGGCAGCGCCAGATCGTCAACGCTGACGGCTGTTGTCGGCACGTCCGAAAACCCGCACAGTAGCTCCATGACTGCTCGACGCGCCCCGGCGTCGACCGTGTCGCCGGTCGCTGACGCGTTGCGCGGCACGCTCGATCTGTTCCAGACCGGAATTGAGCTCATGCGCCAGAACCTCCGACGGCGTTACCCCGAGGAGAGCGAGGAAGACATCGCGCAACGGCTGGGCGAATGGCTTCGGGATCGCCCGGGTGCCGAGTCTGGAGACTCGCCCGGACGCCGCATCGATCTCGGCGGCCGATCGGCGTGATATCGCTGACCGTTATGCCCTTTTCGCTCGCCCAGAACAAGGTCGACGTCCGCGGTGAACCGTACATGGCCGTGCGCGACGACCGCCAGCCCGCCAACGATGAGATATCGAACGCCCGCGGTGTTGTGGGCGCCCCGGGCGTGGGTGCCGCGACTATGACCGCGGCGTTGGCGCGGTCCGGTCAGACCGACAACCGGTGACCGGCAACCGGCAACCGGCAACCAAGGCCTACCAGCGAATGATGACTTGCCCGTGGCCTGTGCGCACGCCCTGCTGCTGCGCGACGCCAGCGCCCCAGCCAGCCGCGCCTGAGCCCGTGCCGCCCTGTGCGCCTGCCTCCGCCAGTCCCGCGCACGGGAGTAACATGGACGCATGACCATGGACGCCGAGCGCGAATACGTGCGGAAGTGGGCGGAGACGGGCCGCCTGCTGGAGCGCATTCGGTGGGACGAGCTGCGCGCGCTGGACCCCGGGACCGCGCTCCGCGCAACCGACGCATTGCTCGACGCGGCCGTCCGGGTTCCCCTTCCGTTGAGCCGGCGCCACTGGTCCGGGCTCGTCGAGTTTCAACGACTCCTGCATATCGGCCATCGGCCGTGAATCCGCTCTTTGCCGCGGCGGCGAATCTCGAGCGGTTCTGCCAATTGCGAGGCTGGCGATGCTGCATCATCGGGGGCCTCGCTGTGCAGCGGTGGGGTGATCCGCGCCAGACGCGCGACGTGGATGTCACGATCCTCACAGGTCTTGGCGGCGAGGCTGCGTTTATCGATGCACTCCTGC
>DATKDT010000168.1:0-6400 GCA_035512575.1 Vicinamibacterales bacterium
CCGTGCCGGCCCTCTACGTCGTCATCCCCGTTCTCGGGATCCTGGTGGTGGCCTACCGCTATTACTCGGCCTTTATCGCCGCGCGGGTCATGTCGCTCGACGACTCGCGCCTCACGCCCGCGCACATCGTCAACGACGGCCAGAACTTCCATCCGACCAACCGGTGGGTGCTCTTCGGCCATCACTTCGCCGCCATTACGGGCCCCGGACCGCTCATCGGTCCCGTGCTGGCCATGCAGTTTGGCTATGCGCCAGGCCTGATCTGGCTCGTGGCCGGCGTGTGCCTTGCCGGCGCCGTGCACGACATGATCACGCTCTGGGCGTCGACCCGCCGCGGCGGCGCGTCGCTGGCCGAAATCGCCCGCGCCGAAATCGGCCCGGTCGCCGGGCTCACCGCCGCGATTGCCATCCTCTTCATCATCGTCATCGCGCTGGCCGGCGTCGGGCTGGCCGTCGTCAACGCCCTGCAGGAAAGCCCGTGGGGCGTGTTCTCGATCGCGATGACCATCCCGCTGGCGTTCGGGATGAGCCTGTACATGTACCGCCTGCGGCCGGGAAAGATCGCGGAGGCGACGGCCCTCGGCGTCGCGGGCCTGCTGCTCGCCGTCTTCTTCGGCAAGCCAATCGCCGCGACGTGGCTCGGCGACATGCTGACGCTCACGCGCGAGCAGCTGATTCTCTCGATCGCGGCGTACGGCTTCCTGGCATCCGTGCTGCCGGTGTGGCTGCTGCTCTGCCCGCGCGACTACCTCAGCTCCTTCATGAAGATCGGCACGATCGGCCTGCTCGTGCTGGGCGTGATCATCGTGAATCCGCCGCTCGAGATGCCGGCGTTCTCGCGCTTCTCGGGCGGCGGCGGGCCCATCATCCCGGGCGGCATCTTCCCATTCGCGTTCGTCACCATCGCGTGCGGCGCGATCTCGGGCTTCCACGCGCTGATCGGATCGGGGACGACGCCGAAGATGATCAATCGCGAGAGCGACATCCGCCCGATCGGCTACGGCGCGATGCTGATCGAAGGGCTCGTCGGCGTGATGGCGCTGATCGCGGCGGCGTCGATGCAGCCGGGCGACTACTTCGCCATCAACACGCCGCCGGCCGTGTTCGCCACGCTCGGCGAAACCACGGTGCACCTCGAGACGCTCGAGGCGCAGATCGGCGAACAGGTGGCGGGACGCACGGGCGGCGCGGTATCACTGGCGGTCGGTATGGCGCAGATCTTCAGCAGCCTGCCCGGGATGCGGCACCTCACGGACTACTGGTACCACTTCGTCATCATGTTCGAGGCGCTATTCATTCTCACGGTGATCGACACGGGCACGCGCGTAGCGCGGTTCCTCGTCGGCGAGTTCGCCGGGCGCGCGTTTCCGCGCATGGCGGATCACGGCTGGCTGCCGGGCGCCATGATCTCCACGCTGCTCGTGGTGACCGCCTGGTCGTACTTCATCTGGACGGGCAGCATCAGCACCATCTGGCCGATGTTCGGCATCGCCAACCAGCTGCTGGCCACGGTCGCGCTTGCGGTCGGCACGACCGTCATCATCAACAGCGGCCGCGGGCAGTACGCCTGGGTCACGCTGGCGCCGATGTGCTTCGTGGCGACGACGACGCTGACGGCCGGCTTTCTGAGCGTGCGCGACAACTTCTGGCCGATGGCAAGGGGCGCGCGGCCCGGCCTGGAGCTCCAGGGCTACATGAACACCGGCCTCACGGTCGTGATGATGACGTGCGTGGCGATCATTCTGATTGCAGCCATCCGCACGTGGCTCGCGCCGCGGCCGCGTGGCGCGGACGCGGCGTGAAGTATTCTGTAACGCGCGCCTGATGGAATTCATTGTCGACCTGTTTCTGAATCTCGACGACCACCTCGCCTCGGTGGTCGCCGCCTATGGCGTGTGGGTCTACGCGCTGCTGTTCCTGATCATCTTCGCGGAGACCGGTCTGGTGGTCACGCCGATCCTGCCCGGCGACTCGCTGCTGTTCGCCTGCGGCGCGCTCTGTGCCACCGGCGCGCTCGACCTGAAGATCATCCTGCCGCTGCTGTTCACGGCCGCCGTGCTCGGCGACGCCGTGAACTACTCGGTCGGGCGGTACTTCGGCCCCAGGATCTTCCAGGCGCACGACAAGAAGAACTTCTGGCACCGCCTGCTCAACCGCGAGCACCTCGACAAGGCGCACACCTTCTTCGAGAGATACGGCGGCATGGCGATCGTCAGCGGGCGGTGGGTGCCCATCGTGCGCACGTTCGTGCCGTTCGTCGCCGGCGCCGGCTACATGACCTACGCGACGTTCAGCGTCTACAACGTCACGGGCGCCGCCATCTGGATCGGCATCGCCGTGATGGCCGGATATCTGTTCGGCGGCATCCCGATCGTGAAGGAGAATTTCACGCTCGTCGTGCTGGGCATCGTTGCCGTGTCGCTGCTGCCGATGGCGGCCGCGGCCTTCCAGTCGTGGCGCGAGAGGCGCGCGGCCCGTCGGGACAGGCCCTAGCCTGTCCGAGGAAACCCGATGACAACGCTCGATCCGATCACAGCCCTGTTCGTCCTGATGCTCGCGTCCTTCGTCGGACTCGCGGTCATCAAAGGCGTGTCGCGGCTGCTGCACACGCCCCTGATGTCGCTCACCAACGCCATCTCGTCGGTGGCGGTCGTCGGCGCCATTCTCGTGGCCGGCGGCGACCACCCGATGGGCCTGCCGACCTGGCTCGCGGCGGCGGCCGTCTTCGCCTCCACCACGAACCTGGTCAGCGGCTTCCTGATCACCCAGCGCATGCTCGGGATGTTCAAGAAGCGAGAGACGCCCTCGTCATGACGCTGATGGTGGGCGCCGCCTATCTCGTTGCGGCCACGCTCTTCATCCTGGCGCTGCGCTGGATGTCGAGCCCGGAAACCGCCCGGCGCGCGGTCCTCTCGGCCGTGGCGGCCATGACCATCGCCGTCGTGGCCACCCTCGTCAGGCCGGACGTCGTCAACTATCAGCTGATCGCCATCGCCGCGGTGCTCGGCACCATCGTCGGCGTGCCGCTGTCGCGCGTGCCGCTCACGGCCGTGCCCGAACGAACGGGCCTGTCGCAGTCGTTCGGCGGCCTGGCCGCGGCGCTCGTGGGCACGGCGAAGTACTATCTGTGGCTCGAGGAAGGCGGCCTGACGCCGTTCCGCACGGGCGTCATCTCGCTCGAGATCATCCTGGGCTGTCTGACGTGCACCGGCGGCCTGATGGCGGCCGGCAAACTCGCCGACTGGATTCCCTCGAGGTCGATCACCTACCCCTTCCAGAACATCGTGAACCTGTCGCTGCTGGGCGCGGCGCTGCTGCTCGGCGTCTACCTGGTGATCAATCCGGCGGCGTCGTGGGCGGTGCCGGTCATCATCGTGCTCTCGCTCGCCTTTGGCATCGCGCTGCTGATGCCGATTGGCGGCGCCGACATGCCGACGGTGATCTCGTTCCTCAACGCGTATGCCGGCATCTCGGCGGTGCTTATGGGCATCATCCTCGAGAACCTGCTGCTCATCACCGCAGGCGCGCTCGACGGCGCCTCGGGCTTCATCCTGTCGGTGGTTATGTGCAAGGCGATGAACCGGCCGATGACCAACGTGCTGTTCGGCGCGTTCGGATCGGCTCCCACGGCCGGGGCGGCCGGCGGAGAGGTCAAGGTCGCGCAAAGCGCGACGGCCGGCGACGCGGCCATGATGATGTCGCAGGCCGACCGCGTCGTGATCGTGCCCGGCTACGGCATGGCCGTGGCGCAGGCGCAGCACCGCGCGCGGGAGCTCTACGATCAGCTCACCAAACGCGGTGTCGACGTGAAGTTCGCGGTGCATCCGGTGGCCGGCCGCATGCCGGGCCACATGAACGTGCTGCTGGCGGAAGCCGACATCCCGTACGACCACCTGGTCGAGATGGAAGACATCAACCCCGACATGCCGCAGGTCGACGTCGTGCTCGTCATCGGCGCCAACGACGTCGTCAATCCCGCGGCGCGCAGCGACACGTCGAGCCCGATCTACGGCATGCCGATCATCGACGCCGACAAGGCGCGCACGGTGCTCTGCATCAAGCGCAGCATGAACCCCGGCTTCTCAGGCATCGAGAACGAGCTGTACTTCGCGCCCAACACGCTGATGCTCTTCGGCGACGCGAAGGTGATGATGGGCGACATCGTGAAGCATCTGACAGGGGAGGCGCAGGCGGCGTAGATCTAAAACCCCCCGCCGCCACCGCCGCCCGATCCGCCGCCGCTCGATCCGCCGCTGAAGCCGGAGCCGCCGCTGCTTCGGGGGGCCGACGCCATCGTGCTCGCCGCCTGGGTCGACATGCGCCCGAGGCTGCCCGCGAACACGGTGGGCCGGAACGCCGGCGCGCCCCCCGAGCCGGTGTACCAACTGGGCGACTGGTGGTAGATGCCCTCGAACGCCTTCGCCCAGTTGTCGGCGACATTCAGCGCCATCGCGTACGGCAGGTACCGCTCGAACATCTCCGGTGTCCTGATCGTGCGCTCCATGCGGTCGGCCTCGACGCGCGACAGGAACTCCTGGAACCCAAGTACGTGCTCCACTTCACGCGTGCCACGGATCGTGCGCGCCGGCATGACCCACCCAAACGCCACGATGATGAGTCCCGACAGAATGCCGGCGACGATGCCGGCCACCGGCTGCATGCCCCAGGCCGCCATGGCACCGGCGCCGGCCCCCGCGATCGCCAGCCCGATCATCACGCCGGCGGCGCCGTAGAGGACGCGCACGCGGTCGGGCCGCCCTGTGTAGAAGCCCCTCGTGACCAGCATCGTGTACAGGTCTTCGCGAAGACCCGGCAGATGCTTGTAGAACTTGTCCTTCAGATCCGACAATTCGACCGACTCGAGCGTGCCCCCGAACATCGCCGCCAGTAAATCGCGCTCGTGCGCCCCGAGGCCCTCCCACGAATCGCGCGGCTTCTTCAGCGAGAACCGATAGTCCTTGCTCGAGAGCAGCCCGAAGAGCGCCTCGTTCTTCGTCTCTTCGATGTGCAGATATCCACGCACGGCAAGGTCGACGATCGTCGCGGTGATGTCGCGCATGTCGGGCTTGCCGTCGACGAGCGTGCCCAGCTCCGCGGGCGTCAGATGATCGGGCGGCTCATACCTGGTGACGATGGGCGCCAGCTCCGGATCGCGGCCGCGCGCGCGCCACAGCCACCACATCCCGGCAAACACGAATGGCGGGATGGCCAGCGGCAGGTTGCCGTAGACCACATCCGCCGCCTTGTCGACCGCCGTCGGCCGATCCACGACGCCAGGATTCCATCCGACGACGACGGTCAGGCCCTCGCGAAACGCCAGGCCGCGCGTAATCCGGACCGCCACGCGGCCCTCCTCCACCGACGTGCCGGCCTGCTCCGTGGATCCGTAGGCGCCTCGAAAGGCCGTCGCGCGTATGCCTGATGCCCCGTCCGGCAGCCGCACCACGGCGGCGGCCGACTCGATCGGCACGTCCCACTCGTCGCCCGTCACATTCCAGTACAGCTCGTCGTGCTCGTCGAAGAACCGCAGGCCGTTCGTGACGCGGTATCGCACCCTCACCGTCTTCGTCGCGTCGACCGCGCCCGGCACCCAGATTTTCAGCTTGCGATAATGCCGCTCGTGGCTGCTCTCATACCGCAGCTTGCGGCCGGCCTCGTCGGTCACCGACTCCACGTCGAGGCGCAGTGTGTAGTTCAGGCCCTGCGGTGTCTTGTACTGGACGGGAATGGTGCGGTAGAGTCCGTTCCACGAGCCCGTGTAGCGCGGGCGGATCGTCTCCTCGACGACAATCGTTCCATCGGCCGCGACGTCGACCGTGACATCGAAGCTCTCGATGACGAGCGTGCGCTCAGCCGCGGCCGGTGCCGTCGCCAGCAGGAGCAGCACGGCGAGCCAGGCGACCCGGCGAGGCATTAGAACTTCACCTCCGGGACCTGCGCGTCCGCGTCCGGAATCTGGAAAAACTCGCGGGTCCGGAAACCGAACAGGCCCGCGACGATGTTGGATGGGAACTGCTGGATGCGGGTATTGAGGTCGCGCACCACCGCGTTGTAGTAGCGGCGCGCGTTCTGGATCGCGTCCTCCACCTGCGTCAGCGCGGTCTGCAGCTCGGAGAAGTTCCCGGTCGCGCGCAGCTGCGGATACGACTCGGCCAGCGCGAACAGGCCGCGCAGGGCCGACGTCAGCGCCCCCTCGGCCTGGCCGCGCTCGGCGGGGCCGGCGCCCTGCACCGAGACGGCACGCGACCGCGCATCGACCACGGCCTCGAGCGTCTGCCGCTCGTGCGCCGCATATCCCTTTACCGTCTCGACGACGTTGGGAATGAGATCGTGCCGCCGTTTGAGCTGCACGTCGATGTCGGCCCACGCGTTGTCGCCGCGAACCTTCAGCTGAACGAGT
>DATKDT010000169.1:0-8013 GCA_035512575.1 Vicinamibacterales bacterium
CTTCACCTTCACGACGTCGCCGCCCGGCAGCTCGCAGTCGAACTTCGGCGTCGTCCCGCTGGTGGTCTTGGGTTTGTAGCGGCACTCGATGTCGGGGCCTTCGGCCATCGGCATGTCGCCGGCCGGCCCGTCGGTGATGAACACGCGCGCGCGCGCCAGCGTGTCGGCGCGCAGCTCCCAGGCGGCCGACCCCACCGGCACGTCCGGCACGTTGTACCGGTCGTACGTCATGTGCCCCAGGGGGAGCACGATCACGAGGGCCGCCAGCGCGGCCAGCGCTTTCTTCACGACCTGCCAGCAGAGCAATACACAGGCCAGAAACGCCGGTGGCGGCGCCGTGTCCGGTATTCCGAAGCGCCGCCGAGGCGAGTCGCGCCAAAGAGCGGTCGCTCCGACGTCCTTTTTACGGCGTCGCTTCAGAACACCGGACACCGCGCCTGCGCGTGATCGAGCCGCCGCTGGTGCTGGAAGCCCTTCCGGCTTTTCCGAGCCTGCGGCTGCGGAGTCCCGCGCGGCGCGAAGCGCCGGCCCGGCGTCAGCGCTGGTAGGTCGTCCGGCCGCCGGCCACCGTCAGCAGCACCTTCGCCTCGAGCAGCGTCGATGGCGGGCCGGTGAGGATGTCGTGCGAAAGCATCACGAAGTCCGCGAGCCTGCCCGCGGCGAGCGTGCCTTTCTGATGCTCCTCGAAGCTCGCGAATGCCGAGCCGTACGTATAGTGGCGCAGCGCCCGTTCAACGGTCAGGCGGTGCTCGGGATACCAGCCGCCTTTGGGCGTGCCGTCCGGCGTCTCACGCGTCACCGCCGCGTGTATGCCGCGCAGCGGATCCATCGGGAAGACCGGGTAATCGCTCCCGAACGCCTGCGCGGCCCCGGCATCATCGAGAAGCTTGAACGCGACCGCGCGTGACGCGCGATCCGGCCCAAGTGCCGGCGCGTAATTGTTCAGTGTGGTGTCGTCGGGCAGCGCGAAGATCGCCTGCGTCGACGCGATGACGCCGAGCGCCGCGAAGCGAGGCAGGTCGTCGAGCGCGGGCACCTCGACGTGCTCCACGCGATGGCGCCGGCCCGAGGTGCCGTTCGCGCGCGCGGCGAATTCGAACGCGTCGAGCGCCAGGCGAATCGCGCGATCGCCGATGGCGTGCAGCTCGATCTGCAGGCCGCCGCGATCGTAGGCAGCCGTGACGTGGTTCAGCAGATCCCGCGGCCACATGGGAATGCCCAGGTCCGTCGAGTTCGCGTACGGGTCGATCATCGCCGCCGTATGCGCGTCGACGGTGCCGTCGAGCATGCCTTTCGCGATCCCGAACGCGAGCCACGCGTCACTGGTCTTCGCGAGCGCGGCGAACTCGGCAAGCCGGGGAGCCGTGATGTCGCGGGCGAACGGCACGGAGAGCCGCAGCCGCGCTTTCATCGCATTCGTGTCACGCAGCCGGCGATACGCCGCGAATTCCAGCGACTCCGGGCGCGTGCCCGACGCGATCTGCAGCGACGTCAGCCCGAACGACGCGGCCTTGTCGATCTCCGCCAGAAGCGCTGCAAAGATCTCGCCGGCCGTCTGCGCCGGAAGCAGCCGCCGCACGATCGACGCGGCGTCTTCCTTGAGCAGCCCCGTGGCCTCACCCGTCGCATCACGATCGATCCGCCCGTTGGCGGGATCTGGCGTCGCGTGGGTTACCGATGCGAGCGAGAGCGCGCGGCTGTTCGCAAGCGCCTGATGCCCGTCGCGATCCGTGATGAGCACCGGACGATCGGCAAAGATCTCGTCGAGATAACGCTTGTGCGCCTGATTGCCGGGGAAGTCGGTCGGCTTCCATCCGCGGCCCGTGATCCAGGCACTCGCCGGGAGCGAGCGTGCGAATGCCTTCAGCCGCGCCTGAATCTCGGCGGGGTTGCCGGCGTCCGCGAGATCCGCGGTTCGCCGCGACGGCAGATGCCAGTGCGCATCGTTGAAGCCGGGGACGATGCGCCGGCCCTCGGCATCGATCACCCGCGTCGTCGCGGCCGCGTGTGCGCGGATTGCGGCGGTCGTGCCGATCGCGATGATGCGCTCGCCCGACACCGCCAGCGCCTCAGCCTCTGGCGCCGCCGCATCGCCCGTCCAGATGCGGGCGTTGACGACGATGAGATCGGCGTGTTGCTGTGCGGGAGCGCCGGCGGCGGCGAGAAAGAGGAGTGCGGCGGAGAAGCCGGCTCTGATCATGAGTGTGACTGTAGCGCACACGCCCGCGACGATGCTCGGCGTCCGGCGTCGGGCTGTAGATCGTCGCGCGCGCCGTGACCGGCTGATCGCCCGCTGTAACACCCGCCGCGGGCTGCTTCAATTCCCTCCAGCCGGGCACGATCCCGGCTTTGGAGGGACACATGACTGCCATCCGCGCCCGCCGCCTTGCCGCCGCTTTCGCCGGGATGCTCGTCGCGAGCCCGGTGTCGTCCGCCGCCCAGCAGGCCGAGCCTGGCCGCAGCATCACCGGCCAGGCCGGCGCCAGCATCAATAATCCCGGTGTGCAGACGACCCTCGAGGTGTCCTGGCTCCGGCCGCTCTCCTCGTCGACGCACCCGCTGTTGTCGGGCGCGCACGTCGCCGCCGGCGCCATCCACACGCTCACGCCGGCCCAGACGCGCGTAGGCGGCTGGGTCCAGTACGCGCCGCTGTCGATCGTCGAGATCCGCGCCGGCGTCGACCCCTCCGTGTACTTCGGTACCTTCAACTCGCTGCAGGGTTTCGACGGGTACGACGAGGCGTTCGACTCGGACGCCAGGAAGGGCCGGGCCGGCGCGGAACCCGGATTCGGGTTGCGCACTTATGTGGCGCCGACCCTGAAGATGAGAGCCGGCCCGTTCGTGGCGTCGGCGGGCGCGGAGCTCGAATGGTGGCGCGCGAGCGCGGAGCGGGAGTTCTTCTACGAGCCGACGCGCGACACGCTGTTGAAATCGGGCGGCGACCGCATCATCAGGACGACGGCGGTGGTGATGTACCGGCGCGCGCTCGACAGCGGCTCGCTGGCGATCGGCCCGATCCACACGACGTCGCGCGTGCCTGACGCGCGCCACAACGACGTGCGCAAGGCCGGCGTGCTGGCGGTGCGCGAATACGACGGCCGGCGCTTCGGGCTGCCGCGGCCAAAGCTCACGCTGATGGCCGGCCGCTATCTCGCCGACCCGTCGAAGGACGGACAGTGGACCGCGGCGGTCGCGATTGGCTTCACCGCGAAGCGCCGCTGACGCGCCCCGGCTACCAGTCGCCCTCCGCCGCTTCGGGTTCGACGACGGCCGCCGGCGTGCGCTTGTCGATCTTCCTCGCCGGCACGCCCGCGTAAATGCTGTCGGCGTCGAGCGTCGAGCCCTTGAGCACCACGCTCAGCGCGCCTATCTGGCATCGCTCGCCCGCCTCCACGTTGATGCCGACCATGCTTCCCAGGCCGACGGTCACGAACCGCCCGAGCGTGACGCGTCCCGTCTTCACCATGCCGCCTTCGACGGTGTGGCCCGACAGGTGCACGCTTTCGCCGATCACCACGCCGTCGCCGAACTCGAGCATGTTGTGGTCCGAAATGGAGAGGCTGTTGATGTGCACGCCGCGGCCGATGCGCGCGCCGTTCCAGCGCATGTAGGCCGTCCAGAGCGGCGACGCGCGGAAGACCGTCCCGACGAGCACGCGCACGACGTGGGTCGAGGTCATGTAGCGGACCCAGTCCAGCAGCGGCCACTCGAGATCGCGCAGCTTCAACAGCGCGCCGGGTTTCGTCCGCCATCCGAAGGCGCGCGTCGACAGCGCCGACAGCCAGGCGAACGCGATCGCGAACACCACATAGGCCGGCACCAGCGTCGTCGCCACGATGGCGGGACGGAGGAAAGGGAAGTCCGGAATGGCCCAGGTGAGCGTCCACGTCCAGAAATAGAACGCGGGAAGCACGGAGAGTCCGAAGACGACGCTCTCGACGGCCAGAATCGAGGCGATCGTCCAGAGGGCGCGGCCGGTCTTCGCTCGGGTCACGGCCGAGACGCTACCATAAGGGGACGCATGCGCGATCCTCTCGTCCTCGTACCCGGCATCGACGGCTCGGGGCTGATGTATCACCGGCAAGTGCCCCGGCTCGAGCGCCGCTTTGCCGTGACGACGGTGCGGCTCAGGGACGAGGCGGCGCGGATGACCGAGCTCGTCGACGATCTGCACCGGGCTGTATCGGCCGCGGCGCGCGATGATGCGCCGGTGACGCTCGTCGGGGAATCGTTCGGCGGCGCGCTCGCGATGACGTACGCGCTGGCGCATCCCGGGCGCGTGGGCCGTCTCGTGATTCTCAATTCCTTCGCGTGCATCGAATCCCGCGCCCGGCTGTGGCTCGCCCACCAGCTGCTGCGCGCGGCGCCGTGGGGCGTCATGCCGCTGATGCGCGAGCTCAATGCGAAGCGGATGTACTCACCGCAGACCGGCCGCGACGAGATCCGCGTCGCGAACGAGCTGCTGCGCGCCAGCACGCGGCAGGGGTACAGGTCGCGCATCGGGATGCTGCTCGACTATGACCTTCGGACGCGCCTCGGCGAGCTTGCCCCGCCCGTGCTGTTCCTCGCGGCCGATCGCGACACGCTCGTCCCCGCGGTCGCCCAGGCGCGCCTGATGCGCTCGCTCGCGCCGCGCTCGACCCTGAGGATTCTGGAGGGCCACGGCCACAGCTGCCTCGTGGCGCCCGATCTCGATCTGGCGGCGATTCTCGACGAGTGGATTGACGGAGCAGGATAGCCGCGTGCGTTTCGAGGCCGGCGATGGCGTGCACGTGGCCCATTTCGGGAAGGGCATCGTGCGCGAGGCCCGCAACGGCGGCCGCTATCTGGTCGAGATCAAGGGCAAGCCGATGGTGGTGCGCGAGGCGGAGATGTCGCCCGTGGAGGCGCCGAAGCGCGCGCGCAGGGCCGCCGCGCCGGACGCGATGCAGGCGGCCGCCGGCGACGAGGGTGCCGCGTCAACACACGCGGCGGCGTCGATCGACTTGCACGGCCGCACCGCGGCGGAAGCCGAAGCCGATCTCGACGCCTTTCTCAACGACGCGCTGCTGGCCGGCCACGCCGAGGTGCGCGTCATCCACGGCCGCAGCGGCGGCCGCGTGAAGGCCGCGGTCCACGCGCGGCTGAAGCAGCTCACCTCGGTCCGCGCCTTCCGCGTCGATCCCCGCAACGCCGGAGTGACGGTCGTCAGCCTCGATTGACGTGCGGAACCTGCTTCCGCCGTCTCGCCCTCGCGAGCCAGCCCGCTGCGCCGGTGCCCAAGAGCACGAGGGACGTCGCCCGTCGTGAGTTGCGTCAGCTTCTTCGCGTTTGATATGGTTTCATCCTCGAAACCACGTGTTAGGGGGCGCGGGGGCGGGGCTCGGGGGCCCGTCGAAGTCGTCCTGCGGGGCGCTGAGGGACTGGAATAGCCGGCGTCCTTCTGGAAGCGCTGGAGCACCCAGGGAAGCAACACCTCTCATCGCACGCTCCTTTTTGGATGGCGTCCCCATCGGGGTTAGAGCTCACGCCCTCACGCCCTGCAAACGCGCCGCGCTCAGCCCGATATGAGGTGTGGACAAAGGCGGACGTCCTTACACAAATGGTAGCAACTTCACAAAACGGCATACCCACGGTGGGTAGGAGCGGTCGCGCCTTGCCAACGCGCCAGCGTACAGCTACTCTCTCGCTCGCTCCCAGGCACCCATCACTTCCATGACGCGATATACGGCGCCGATGAGCCGTGGGGTGGTGCTCGTCGTAGACGACTACGAGCCGAACCTCTCGGGCTTACGCAGCCTGCTTGAAGACGCCGGGTATGACGTTCGCACGGCCACGAACGGGTGCGAGGCATTGCAGTCGGCTACCGAGCAGCCGCCAGACCTCGTGCTCTTGGACGTCGTCATGCCCGGCATGTCCGGTGTGGAAGTGTGCCGTGCACTGAAGCAGTACCCCTCAACGCGGCTGCTGCCGATCATCCTGATTAGTGGAACGCATGACCGCGCGAACCGCCTGGCAGGGTTAGAGCAGGGCGCCGACGATTTTCTGAACAAGCCAATTGATCCCGATGAACTGCGGACCCGCGTGCGATCGCTTATCCGGGTCAAGCGGCTGACCGACGACCTGGAATCGGCGGACACGTTATTCGAGACCCTCGGCCGCATCGTCGAAGCCCGCGATCCGAACACCGAAGGTCATTGCGAGCGGCTTGCGCATTCCGCGACGGCCCTGGGAGCCGCCGTCGGCGTTGACGCGGCAGGCCTCGACGCACTGAGACGCGGGGCGTCTCTTCACGATGTCGGGAAAATTGGCGTGCCCGACAGTGTGTTGCTCAAGCCGGGCCGGCTGACGCCTGACGAATATCAGCTGATGAAGGAGCATCCAGCCATCGGCGATCGCCTGTGCAGCACGGTGCGGTCGCTCGACGGCGTGCGTCCGATCGTTCGACATCACCACGAACGCCTGGATGGCCGCGGCTACCCCGACGGGCTCGCCGGCGAGGAGATTCCGCTGCTTGCGCAGATTGTCAGCGTGGTCGACGTCTTCGATGCGTTGACAACCGACCGACCATATCGACAACGGCTTCCGGTTTCGACCGCATACGAGATGCTGCGCGCCGAGGCTGACGGCGGTTGGTGTCCGCGCGATCTGGTCGAGTCATTCCTCGAGCTGCATCAGACGCTGCCGCCTGTTTCGGCTGACTACACGTTCTTCCCGGCCATTGCATCAGTGCCGCAGGCGCTTGCCGACTTGATGGCCCGCCTGGCCCCGTCGGGCATCGCCATTTTTGGCGGACCCTGGCCGCAGCTCCAGGGCCCGGCAGCCAGCCACGCGGCGAGCGCCAAACCCGCCGCCGGGCTGCCGCCAACGGCGATACGCGGTCGCGTTCGTGCTGCGAACAGACGCAAGCGCGCCTGAATGGTTGTCTTCGTCGCGGTCTATTGGTGCGACAACAGCCATTAACCAGGCTATTACGAAGACTTAACGGTTTGAGAGCAACCGGCTCGCCAGTGCGTCCTCCACATGCCGGGCCTGCTCGACGGCCTGGGTGAGTTCGTCGCCGTCAAGCGTGGCGACGGCTGCTGCAGCCTGATCAACTCGCAGAACCTGAAAATCGTGTTCGCGGGATCCGGCCGCCGCGCCTATTGGTCGGATTGGCAGGTTAGTCGGGCCGGCGGTTGCGTTCGATGAACGCGGCAATGCGCGGATCGGGGTCGTTGAATTCGATGCCAGCGCGGTAACGGGGCCCGCGGCTGGGACCCTTCGCCGGCAGTTCGAACGACGCCCAATTCACCGTTGCGCTCAGCCGCGTGTCCGGCGTCAGCGGCAGCATGACGCGCAGGCGCTGATTCGGCCGCAGCGCGCTCGACGAAATCACCTGCGCCCCGTTTTCGGACAGATTCACGAGCACGGCTTCCTCGCCGTCAATGCGCACCATCAAGCCCTCTTTCATCGGCACGCGCTCGTGCCGGCGCCTCCCTTTCCAATCGAACTCAGGCGCAGGCGGTGTGGCCGATTTCTTTGTGACTCGCGCCGGCTCCGGTTCGACGACTTGCGACCGTTCAGCGACTTCTTGCGGTTCCGCTTTCGTCGGAGATCGCGTCGGCGCATGAACCTTCGGCGGTTCCGCACGTCTTGTTGACTTCGACGCTCCCGCAGCCGCCGCCTTGGCCTTGGCGTCTTCCGCGGCCTTCGCTTCGGCCGCGGCCTTGGCCTTGGCTTCTTCCGCGGCCTTCGCTTCAGCCGCGGCCTTCGCTTCAGCCGCCGCTCTGGCCTTGGCGTCTTCCGCGGCCTTCGCTTCGGCCGCGGCCTTGGCTTCAGCCGCCGCCCTGGCCTTGGCTTCTTCCGCGGCCTTCGCATCAGCGGCCGCCTTAGCCCTGGCGTCTTCCGCGGCCTTCGCTTCGGCCTCGGCCTTCGCATCAGCGGCCGCCTTTGCCCTGGCTTCTTCCGCGGCCTTCGCGTCGGCCGCGGCCCTCGCATCAGCCGCCGCCCGGGCCTTGGCGTCTTCCGCGGCCGTCGCGTCTGCCGCGGCCC
>DATKDT010000170.1:0-40895 GCA_035512575.1 Vicinamibacterales bacterium
GTGGCGGCGCCCTTCAGCTTGCTCTCGACGAACGACGGGCTGGCCAACGGGTCGTTCGACAGGTACAGCGCGCCGCCGCCGGCCCCGTGCGGCGAGGCCATCGACGTGCCCGACATCGTCGTCGTGCCGCCGCCCTTGCGCGTCGACAGGATGCTGAGCCCGGGCGCCCAGATGTCGACGCAGGCGCCGTAGTTGCTCCACGACGTTTCCTTGTCGGCGCTGTCGGTGGCGGCCACCGTCATGATGCCGTTGTTCGTGCCCGCGCCGGCCCTGGCGGGCGACGAGTTGCACGCGTCGGCGCCGCTATTGCCGGCCGCCAGCACGTAGAACACGCCGCTGTTGGCCGAGTTCTGCACGGCCGTATCGAGTGACGAGCTGACGCCGCCGCCGAGGCTCATGTTCGCGACGGCCGGCTTCTTCGCGTTGGCCGTCACCCAGTCGACGCCCTTAATGACGCCCGACGTGGAGCCGCTGCCGCTGCAGCCGAGCACCCTGACGCCCGTCTGGGGCGCGCCCGGCGCGACGCCGACGACGTCCTGGGCGTTGTCCTTCGCCGCGACCGTGCCGGCCACGTGCGTGCCGTGCCCGTGGCAGTCCTTGTTCGGGCCACCGGCGAAGTTGACGTGCCCGACGACGTTCAGATCGGTGTGCGCCGTGTCAATGCCGGTGTCGATGATGTAGGAGTTGACGTTGGTGATCGCGCCCGACCCATTGCCCGCCAGCGTCGAGCTGATGTCGGCGTCGATCTTGTCGATGCCCCACGGCAGCGTCTGCGCGATGGCGGTCATCGTGCCGTCAGCCTCGATGAGCGCCACGGTCGGATCGTTCTCGAGGTCCTGAATCTGACGCGCCGTCAGACGGGCGGCAAAGCCGCGCAGGGCGTGCGAGTACACGTGATCCGCCTGGAAGCCCTGACGAGCTTCCAGCGTCTGGACGAGGCCCGCGACGCCTCGATCCAGGTAGTCCCACGCGGCCGGATTCTCGGCCGCGCGCGCGTCGGCCCGGAAGCTGCCGCGGAAGCTCTCGAAGGGGGCGTTGTTGTTGAAGACGACGATGACGGGGAACGCAGCGGCGCGCTGCTGCGCTGTCCCCGTCGAACCGGGAAGCAGTGCCAGGACCGCGCCGACCGCAACTGCATACACACCAAGACGGACCATCCTCATGCAAGTCTCCTTGTGCCGACAGTTCTGGGGGCTTGCGGCGACGCATATTGATACTCTCAAGGCGCGCGGCGTGCAAGAAGTTTCTTTTCGGATGAGGTGGGGTGTCGTGCGGGTCGCACGACACCCAAGGGAAGGCGGCGCGGGCGTTTACGGCATCTTCAGGACTTGTCCCGGCTTGATCTTGTCGGGGTCCGAGAGCTGATCGCGATTCGCCTCGAAGATCTTCATGTAGGCGTTGCCGTCGCCCAGATGCTTTTTCGCGATGCCGCTCAGCGTGTCGCCGGGTTTCACCGTATAGGTGCCGCCGCTGGTCCCGACGGCGACCGCCTTCGGGTTCACTTTGATGTCGGCGACGACGTCCTTCTGCCAGTCGGGCACGGTCTTCAGGGCCGTCCAGATCTGGTTCTTTTCGTCCTCGCTGTTGACGGTGCCGCGGAAGTGCAGCTTGCCGTCGCGCTCCTCGGCGCCGCCGTCCATGCGAACGTTCTTCGCGGTCAGGATTCCGTGGCTGTATTTGTCGCGCAGACTCATGGGCAGACTCCTATCGGTTGATGACGCATCTGTAACCTGCGGATCCTGTGCAAACCGGGTTCCGTGGCCCGGCTCGGCCGTGCCGTGGCCGTGGCGTGTGCTTTGCTCTGAATCAAGCGCCGAGGAGGCACTACACGTGATGCGAAACTGTCAGGATGTAATGACGAAGAACCCGACGACCTGCGAGACGCAGTCGCCGGTCGTGGAAGCCGCGCAGCTGATGGAGCGCGAAGGCGTGGGCTCGATTCCGGTCTGCGAGAACGGCCGGCTCGCCGGCATCGTCACCGACCGCGACATCGCGGTGCGGGTGGTGGCGGGCGGCCGCGATCCGAAGCAGACGCGGATTCAGGAGGTCATGACGCGCGATCCCGAGTGCGTGAAGGCCGACGATTCGATCGAGCGCGCGCTGGAAGTGATGGAGAGCCGGCAGGTGCGCCGGATTCCCGTCATCGACGGCGGCGGCAAGCTGGTCGGCATCATCGCGCAGGCCGACATCGCGCGCATGGGCGACGACAACGCCACCGGCGAAATGGTCGAGGCGATCTCGCAGCCGCAGTAGTCAGCGGCGCGCGAAGCGGGGGTCGCCGTGCCCGCGATCGGCGGGCGTGGCGACCGCTTCGTTGATCCACTCGATCACCGCGGCGTGGCCGAAGCTCTCGGGGTCGTGCCTGAGATAGTCGCGCGCGACGGCCAGTACTTCGAAGCCGCGTTTCAGCTGAAAACTCAGGGTCGGGTCGGACAGCTGTTCGCGCACGACCTTCTCGGTATACTCCTCGGGCGACATGCGGTCCGCGTACCGATGGTACCCGGCGAGGCGCGCGCCGGCGCGGATGCGCAGCAGCCCGAGCCGCCGGCACAGCTCGCGCCGCGCCTCGTACAGGGCCTTGCCCACACCCCCGCCCTGTTTCGCGGGCGCCACCATGATCTCGGCGCCGTACAGCGTGCGCCCCTTCACGGGATCGTGGTTCGTGAACGTGCCGTCCGCCGTGAATGCGCGCCAGGTCGTGTCGAACGAGTACTCGTCCCACAGCACGATCAGACTCGCGGCCATGCCGACGACCTCGCCATCCTCTTCGGCGACCAGCTGCCCTTCGGGGAACACCGCGAGATGCGACTCGAGCTGCGCGTCCGACCAGGCTGGCGAGTCGGGATAGATCTGCGTCGAGATGCGATGGATGGCCTGGAAGTCGTCCCGCCGCAGCTGGCGGACGGCGATCACAGCTTGACCTCCTCGACGTTTTTCAGCATCTCGGCCGTATTCCTGCTGTCATTGAGCGGCAGCACGGTGCCGCTGACGCGGCTCTGCAGGATGGTCTCCAGGTTCAGGTCGCCGATGACCATCATTTCCTGGTTCGGGTGGCCTTCGGCCAGGATGCCGTCGCGCGAGAACGGAAAGTCGCTGGGCGTCAGGATCGCGGCCTGGCCGTAGTTGAGCGACACGGCCGGCACCATCGGCAGCGAGCCGACCGTGTGCGAGACGATGACGTACATCTGGTTTTCGATGGCGCGGGCGTGGGCACAGTAGCGAACACGCAGGAAGCCCTGGCGGTCGTCGGTGCAGCTCGGCACCAGCAGGATGTGCGCGCCCAGCCGGGCGGCCGTGCGGGCAATCTCCGGGAACTCCACGTCGTAGCAGATCGTGATGGCGACCTTGCCGAACGCGGTGTCGAACACGCGCAGCTGGTCGCGCGCGCGGACGATCCAGTCTTCGGTCTCGAAGCGCGTCATGTGCAGCTTGCCCTGCGTGCCGTACGTGCCGTCGGGGCCGAAGAAGTGCGCGTCGTTGTGCACCGTGCCCGTGTCCGGGTCGAGCACCGGAATCGTGCCGGCCGCCAGGTAGATGCCGTGGCGTTTCGCGGCGTCGCTCATCAGCTCGACGAACCGCGGCGCGTGCGCGGCCAGATCGCGCACCTGGTCCTTGATCGGGCGCTTGACGTTGCCGAGCGTGAGCAGCTGGATGGGAAAGTATTCCGGCAGCAGGACCAGTTTGCAGTCGTAGTCGGCCGCGGTGTCGATCAGCGCCTCCACCTGCTCCTCGAACTGCTCGATGCGCTGAACGGGACGGATGAAATACTGGGCGGCGGCGACGCGCAGACGTGTCATGCCCACGACCGTATCGTCGGCGGGCCTCGTGGGTCAAGCGTTCTGACCTGCCTCCGCGCGAGTTTGGGCAGGTCCGTCGCTGCGCCGTGCGCGAGCATCCACGGCGGGAGCGGCCACAGCCTCCGGCTCGACGGGCCGGAAAACCTGTCTCTCGGCCTTCGCATGCGCAGAAGCGGTCTCGTGTCCATGCCTGTCCTGAGGCCTCGTGACAGTTTTTCGAGCGTTCCCGCGGCCCGTCTCGCAAGTCGGCTGTAGCCGCTCCCGCCGCGGATGCTCGCGCGGAGGCGCAGCGGCCGCATCGATTGCGGCGCGCGACGTTCGAGGCACGCCGCCGTGATCACGTAAACCTGCGCGCAGGGCTCAGGACAGGCATGGACCACGATCAGCTTCTGCGCATGCGAAAGCCCGGAGCGCAGGTTTACCGGCGTGCCGAGAGGAGCGCGAGCAATCGAGGCGGCCGCTGCGCCTCCGCGCAAAGCAGCGCCGGTGTGATACTTTGCCGGTCGATCTCGGGAGGATCGTCATGAAGAAGCCTGGATTCCGTGCGGCGGCGCTTGCGGCCGCGTCCCTGCTGGCCACCGTTGCCGCCGTCGAGCTGCGCGGGCAGCGCGCCGATCGCGCGGCCGCCGCCAACGTCACCGTCAATCCGTCGCTGTACAGCGGCCTGTCGTACCGATCGCTCGGCTTCAGCCGCGGCGGCCGGTCCACGGCGGTCGCCGGCGTGCGCACGCAGCCGCTGGTCTATTACCAGGGATCGACCGGCGGCGGCGTGTGGAAGACCACCGACGCCGGCCTGTCATGGTCGAACGTGTCGGACGGCTACTTCGGCGGCGGCATCGGGGCCATCACGGTGGCCGACGCCGATCCCAACATCATCTACGTCGGCACCGGCTCGGCCTGTCCCCGCGGCAACATTTCGCCCGGCATCGGGCTGTTCAAGTCCATGGACGCCGGCAGGAGCTGGACGTTCATCGGCCTGCCGAACGCCGGGCAGGTCGCCCGCATCCAGGTGCACCCGCGCGATCCCGGCCTGGTGTACGCCGCGGTGCTCGGCAACCTGTTCGGCGAGAGCGAGGAGCGCGGCATCTACCGCTCGAAGGACGGCGGCGCGTCGTGGGAGAAGGTGCTCTACGTGAGCAACCGCACCGGCGCGTCCGACATCAGCATGGATCCGTCGAACCCGCGGATTCTCTACGCCGGCATGTGGCACATGTACCGCACGCCGTGGACGATTCACAGCGGCAGCATGGACGGCGGCGTGTACCGCTCCACGGACGGCGGCGACACGTGGACGCGGCTCGGCGGCGGGCTGCCGCACGACGTGATGGTGGGCAAGACGGCCGTGTCGGTGTCGCCGGTCGATCCCGATCGCGTGTACGTGCTCATCGAAGCGGCCGACGACCGCGGCGGCGTGTACCGCTCCGACAACGGCGGCGAGACGTGGGCGCGCACCAACAGCCAGCGCATGCTGCAGCAGCGCGCGTGGTACTACATCCACATCCACGCCGATCCGCGCGAGGCCGACACCGTCTGGGTGGGGAACGTCGGATTCTTCAAGTCGACCGACGGCGGCCGCTCGTTCCAGCAGTTCCGCACCCCGCACAGCGACAACCACGACCTCTGGATCAACCCCGACAACGCCGAGATCATGATCAACGCCAACGACGGCGGCGCCAACGTTTCGATGAACCGCGCGAACTCGTGGACCGGGCAGATGAACCAGCCGACCGCCGAGATCTACCGTGTCGCGGTCGACAATCGCCACCCGTACTGGGTGTACGGCGCGCAGCAGGACAACAGCACGATCGCGCTGCCGGGCGGCCCGGGCAGCGGCTTCGGCGCCGGCGACTTCCATCCGGTCGGCGGCGGCGAAAGCGGCCACATCGCATTCGATCCCGACGATCCGACGGACGTCTACGCCGGCAACTACGGCGGCACGATCAGCAGGTTCAACGCGAGGACGCGCACGCAGGAAAGCATCCGCGCGTATCCGGAGTCGTCAACCGGCCAGCGCGCGTCGGACATGAAATACCGCTTCCAGTGGAACGCGCCGATTCGCGTCTCGCCGCACGATCCGAACGTCGTCTATCACGCGTCGCAGTACATCCACCGCAGCCCCGACCGCGGCAAGACGTGGGCGATCATCAGCCCGGATCTCACGAGGAACAATCCGGCCAGGCAGGACTACTCGGGCAAGGATGGCGTCTCGCGCGACAACACGGGCGTCGAGACCTACAACACGATTTTCGCGCTCGAGGAATCGCCGAAGGTGGCCGGGCTCATCTGGACGGGCGCCGACGACGGCCGCATGCACATCACGCGCGACGGCGGCAGGACGTGGACCGACATCACGCCGGCCGGCATGCCCGAAGGCACGCTGAACATGATCGATCTGTCGGCGCACGACACCGGCCGCGCGCACGTCGCCCTGCACCGCTACCGCATGAACGACTTCCAGCCCTATGTCTATCAGACCAACGACTACGGCAAGACCTGGAAGCGCCTCACCACGGGCGGCAATGGCATCCCGAAGGATCACTTCGTCCGCGTCGTCCGCGAGGACCCCGTGCGGCGCGGGCTGCTGTATGCCGGCACCGAGTTCGGCATGTATGTGTCGTTCGACGACGGCGCACACTGGCAGCCGGCGCAGCTGAACCTGCCGATCACGCCCGTGACCGACATGGTCATCCACCGCAACGATCTGGTGGTGAGCACGCAGGGAAGGGCGTTCTGGGTGCTCGAGGATCTGCCGGTGCTCCGCCAGATCAACGCGGGCATGGAGAGCACGCCGGCGCACCTGTTCGATCCGGAAGACGGCTACCGCGGCGGCGGCATGCCGGTGACGTTCTTCTACTGGGTCGGCGAGCAGCCGAAACAGCCGGTACGCATCGAGATCACGGATGCGCAAGGGCAGCCGGTGGCGGCCTACACGGGGCAGCCGGGCGCAGGCGGCGACGCCGGCGCGGTGCAGACGGGCGGCCGCGGCGGCCGGGGCGGCGGCGGAAGCACGTCGGTGTCGACGCGGCAGGGCCTGAATCGCTTCACGTGGGACGGCCGCTATCCGCCGATCTTCCGCATTCCGCAGGGCATCGTCATGTGGGGCGGCGGCGGCGCCGGCCCGCGCGCCGTGCCCGGCACCTATCACGTCAGGATGACGAGCGGCAGCTGGACGTCGACGCACGCGTTCGAGCTCAAAGCCGATCCGAATGCGACGACCACGGCTGCCGAATACGACGAGCAGCTGACGGTGGCGCGCGATGTCGGCCTGAAGGTGGCGGAGCTCTATGCGGCGCTCGCGCAGATCCGTGACATCAAGGAGCAGGCCTCGAGCCTCGGCACGCGCATGCGCAACGCCGGCCTCGGCGACGATGCCGCGAAGGCCGCCGATGCGCTGGCGAAAAAGCTGACGGCGATCGAAGGGGAGCTGACGCAGCTGCAGGGCGAGGGCGGCCAGGACGCGCTGAACTTCCCGGGGCGTCTCGACAACCAGTTCGTCGCGCTGTACGGCGACGTGACCGGCCGCAATTACGCCTCCGAGGGCGCGAAGCAACGCTTCGAGGATCTCGAGCCCGAACTCGCGAAGCACCTGAGTAACCTCGAGGAAACGCTGACGTCCGAGGTGGCCGCCTTCAACGAGCTGATCGAAAAGAAGGGCGTGAAGCCGCTGATTACGCGGATACGGAGGTAGGCCCCAGACTCCAGGCTCCAGACCCCAGCAGGCCCCAGGCACCGGGGAGTCTGCTGGAGCCTGGGGTCTGGAGTCTGGAGTCGTCTAGCTAGATGGTGCGCCGTCCCGAGATGACGCCGACCAGGAAGAGCACGATGGCAATCACCAGCAGGATGTAGATGAAGTTTCCGAGCGTGTAGCCACTGACCATTCCCAGCAGCCACAGCACGAGCAGAATCACCGCGATCGTAAAAAGCATGGTCTCAGCCTCCAGCACGGCTAAAAGCATCTTCCGTGCCTAACGGTTGAGAGTGACCTCTGCCATAAGCTCTGGCGCGTCCTCGGGCCTGAAAAGCACGTGCGGGTTGTCCAATCCGAACGGCGCCAGCTCGACCATGGGTAGCGATCGCTGCCTCAGCCGCACCGTGGCGTCTCCGATATCAGCGTATGAAGAAAGGACAATCGACGCCATGGCGTGCGCCGTGTGCTCCGCTGAACGGCTGGGCTGCTGCACGAAGGCCTCGATGAGCAGATTCCGCACGCCCTGGTAATACGGGCCGAACGCGATTTCGTCGTGAAGGTACGTCCAGCGCGCCTCGGCCGATACCGCCAGCACGCGGTCGCTTTCGGCCTCGATGGTGGTGAACCGATCGGCCAGGTATCCCTCGAACGCCGCGCCCGACGTCTTCATGAGGGTGAAGTCGCGCAGGCCGGCCACGACCGACGTCTGGCTGCCGTTGCTCGTGACGGTCGCCGTGCGCCGCTCGCTGTTGGCGGCGGCAAACGCCTGCCCCTGCGCCCGCCCGGCCACCGGCAGCCGCGTCCACGGGTGCTCCGACAACTCGATGCGCACACGCGTGAACTGCGGCTGATGTTCCATGAAATGCGCGGCAAGCGCGAGGCCGAGCTGCTCGATTTCGGCGAGCGACTCGTCGCGCGCCAGTACGTTCACGGTATTGCGGAGCGTGTCGGCCGGCAGCAGCAGCTCGTTGTCGCCTTTGGTGAAGGCGTCGGCGACTTCAGCCTCCACGGTGACGGAGACGGCAAGATCGCGCAGATCGTGCCGGTCGCCCCGCCGCGTGACGCGGAGCAGGCGGATGTGCGAGGCGCCGTAGGAGTGGTTGGCGAGCGTGGTCATGATGGGCTGCGCCCAGTATAATCGGCGGGTTTTGGTGATCGCGCGACGTTTCACCGTCCACGGCCGCGTGCAGGGCGTGGGCTTCCGGTTCTTCCTCCGCGAGCGCGCGGCCTTCGAAGGCCTGGCCGGCTGGGCCCGCAACGCCGGGGACGGCTCGGTCGAAGCGGAAATCGAAGGCGAGCGCGAGGCGGTGGACCGTTTCGAGCGCGGCCTCCACCACGGGCCCGCGGGCGCCCGCGTCGACGCGGTCGACGTCGCCGACGTCACCCCCGAAGGCCGACGCGGGTTCGAAATCAGAAGGTAGGCATGGAGTCACTGAAGCAGAAGATTCGCGCGATTGCCGACTTTCCCAAGCCGGGCATCCTGTTCTACGACGTCACCACGCTGCTGCGCGACCCCGACGGGTTCCGGCAGGCGATCGACGCGATGTCGGCGCCGTACGAGAAGGGCAGCATCGATTTGATCGTCGGCATCGAGAGCCGCGGCTTCATCCTGGGCGCGGCGATGGCCGACCGGCTCGGCGCCGGCTTCGTGCCCGTGCGCAAGCTCGGAAAGCTGCCCGGCAGGACCGTGCGCGAGTCGTACTCGCTCGAATACGGTACCGACAGTCTCGAGGTGCACGACGATGCGATCGAGAAAGGGCAGCGCGTGCTCATCGTCGACGACCTGCTGGCGACGGGCGGCACGGCGGCTGCCGTCACGAAACTCGTGAGGAAACTTGGCGGGCAGATCGTGGGACTGGCGTTTCTCGTGGAGCTCGACTTCCTGCCGGGCCGCAGGAGGCTGGAAGGCGAGGACCTGCACGTCGTCCTGCACTACGAGGTCGGGTGATACGATCGGGGTTTCCGCGCCCGTAGCTCAGCTGGATAGAGCACCGCCCTCCTAAGGCGGGGGCCGCACGTTCGAATCGTGCCGGGCGCATTACCAAAGAATTACTGCATATGAAGAGAGTCGAGCGGCATCATCTCAAGACGAACGAGTTCGCGAATCTGGTTTCGCGCACCAGCGAAGGCATGCGCACGCACAGCCGCGGCGTGGGCATGGCGGCCGTGCTGATTCTGGTCGCGCTGACGCTGGTCGGCGGCTACTTCTTCTGGCGCGGCAACCGGGAGGAGAAGGCCGGCGCGCTGCTGGCCGAGGCCATGGCCACCGCGCAGGCGCCCGTCGCGCCGCCCGCGATCGGCACGCCCGCCATTGCGGGGACGTTCACCACCGAGCAGGCGCGCACCGAAGCGGCGCTGCCGAAGTTCCTGGCGGCCGCCGACGCGTATCCGACGACCGATGCCGGCATCGAGGCGCGCTACCAGGCCGCGGCCACGCTGGCGCAGACCGGCCGCTATCCTGAAGCGATTCAGCGCTATCAGGAAGTCATCGATCGCGACCGCAAGGGCATCCACGGCCAGACCGCGCGCCTCGGCCTGGCGGCCGCCGCCTCGCTCGGCGGCGAGCACGATCGCGCCATCGAACAGCTGCAGGCCATGAGCGGCGAAACCACCGGGCAGATCCCGGTCGACGCCGTGCTCGCCCAGCTCGCGCACGCCTACGAGCGCGCCGGCAAGACCGCCGAAGCCGCCGCCACGTGGACGCGCATCAAGGATGAATTTCCCGGGTCGGTCTACGCTCAGGAAGCGACACAGAAGGCTGGATAGAGTTAAGACTCAAGACGGAAGACGAAAGACTAAAGAAAAGGCCCGCTGCTCCTCGGAGCGGCGGGCCCTTTTTCGTATTCGAGCTCTTTCGTCTTCAGTCTTCAGTCTTTAGTCTTAACGTTGAGCCGCGAGCTCTTTGACCGCGGCAATCAGCATGCTCAGTTTGTCCTTGTCGCTTGACGCGGCGACCTCGGTTGTCAGCCTCGCCGCGATGGCGTTGAGCGCGCGTGCGCGGCCGACGCCCGATTCACGCTCGGCGGCATCGAACTCCGTGTAAAGGCTCGCAATCCGCGCCGCGGGCAGGCCGTTCGAGCGCTGCAGCTGATCCACGTAGGCCCGCGCGAGCGCGAAGCTGGGCGGCCACGTGAACTTCCGCTGCTCCTGCGCGTTGAACACGCTGAAGGTCACCGTCTTCGCGGCGTCGATCTCGTTCTGCGTGACGAGCGGGCTCGGCACGAGCTCGAGGATGTCGAGCCCGCGCGCGATGTCGGAGCTGATCATCAGGCCGTTGTGCCAGTAGACCGACCACGAGCCACCGCTGATCAGGCGCGTCGGGTTGACGGGGCCGCGATCGAAGAACGCGATCTCGAACGGTTTCGCCGGATCCGTCCAGTCGAACACGGTCAGCCCGCCCTGGTAGAAGCCCTGCACCATCACTTCACGCCCCGGGATCGGAATCATCGACCCGTTGTGCGCCACGCAGTTCTCGAACTCCGTCTGCGGCGCGGGCATCTTGTAATAGCTGTGGAACTTCAACTTGTTGTTCTCGATCGTGAAGATCGCGTTCGCACCCCACTCGTACTTGTCCGTCTCGCGGCAGCGCGGCTGCGAGCCTCCGCCCCATTCATCCGAGAACAGCACCTTCTTGCCGTTGTTGCTGAACGTCGCCGAGTGCCAGAAGGACATATTGATGTCGGCCGCGGCGTCGATGCGCACGGGATTCACGCCTTCGCGGATGTCGAGCAGCAGGCCGTAGCCGCCGCACGCGCCGCCGGCAAGGCCGGCTTCCGGATAGTTCGTGATGTCGTGACACTGACTCGGGCCGGTCGGAGGCCTTGGTGGCGCAGGGGGCGCAGCACCAGCCGCGGGCGGCGTAGCAGGCGGCGGAGTCGGCGTCGGCCGTCCTTCCATGGCGGGCGTGCGGCGCGGCGGCGGCGCGAGGCCCTGGAAGATGCGCGGGTTCGTCACGATGGCGGCGGCCTGCGGATTCGCGAGCGGCACCTTGACCACATCGATCCGGAAGAGCGAAGAGTTCGGATCGCCATACGGCAGGTTGTTGCAGCCCGGAAGCTCCTCTTCAGGGCGCGCCCGCTGCGAGCCCGAGATGTAGACGTACACGTTTTCCTTGTCGTTCGGATCGGTGTACAGCGAGTGTGTGTGCGAGCCACGGCAGTTCTGGACGTTCGCCACATACTTCGGATTGCGGATGTCGCTGATGTCGAAGATGCGGATGCCGAGCAGGCGATCCTTGCTGATCGGTTCGGGAACCCCCTGCGTGCCGCAGTCGAGACGGCTGGCGCGCCCCTCGGCAGAGACGAAGAGCAGGTGCTTGAAGACCGAGACGTCGCTCTGTGACGCGGGGCAGAGATACGACACGATGCGCTGGGGCCTCGCAGGATTCGAGATGTCGAAGATCTGGAACCCGTTGTAGCTGCCCTGAATGACATAGTTGCCCGTGAACGCCAGGTCGGAGTTCGTCGCGCCGATGAAGTTGTCGGCGGCGGGCGTGCTCGAGATCAACTTCATGTTCCACTGCGCGATCTCCGCGTCCCAGTAGCCGGCCTCGAGACCGACGCGCGGATCGGGCGTGGGCGCCTTGTCCGACACGATCGGGGACGGACCGAGCGGAATCACCGCCGGCACCGGCGGCGGGGGAGGCGGCGGCGTGCCGCGGCCGCGGCCGCGGCCGGGCGGCGTCGGCGCCTCGGGAGCGCCGGGAGGCTGCGCTGCCGCGGGCGGATTCGCAGGCTGCGGAGGCGGCTCTGGCGCGGTTTGGGCCGCGGGGGCGGGCGCCGGCGGCGCGGGAGGCGGCGGGACGGTCTTCGACGCGCACGCCGCGGCCGTGAGGCCCACCGCCAGTGACCAGACAATCAGCGTTCTTCTCATTTGCCCTCCACGAGCATCCTCGTCATGAACTCAATCTCGGTCGTCTGATCGGCGTACACGTCGGACGCGAACCGGAACACCGTTTCCTCCTGCGCCGCCCCGTACGAGGCGAACAGGTCGTCGACCATCTTCAGCGCGCCTTCGTGATGCCGGATCATGAAGGTCAGGAACAGCCGATCGAACTCCGCGCCGCGCGCCTTCTCGAGCTGCGCGAGTTCCGCGGCCGACAGCATGCCCGGCATCAGCATGTCGTGCTCGACGCCGTTCATCTTCATCCGGTGGTGCGTCGCGTCGGCCGGAGGCATCGGCAGCCCGCGGTCGCTCAGCCACGTCTGCATCATCGCGATCTCGTCGCGCTGGCTCACGACGATGCGCTCGGCGAGCACGCGGATGTCGCGCCGCTCGCTGCGCGCGGCCACCCAGTTGCCGATCAGCACGGCCTGCGCGTGGTGCGGAATCATGCCCGACATGAATTCGATGTCGGCGTCACTGTGGGGATAGACGCCCGGCCGCTGCGTCTGCTGAGGCGCCGGCGTCGTGGTCTGCTGCACCGCGCCGCCCGAGGCGCAGGCGACGGCGGCGAACACGAGGCCGGCGCCGAGGGTTCGCAAGAGCATGAAGGATGGTAACGCAGCTACCTGGCGGCGCGAAACAGCGGATCGGCCGAGGCGACCAGCACCCACTCGAGACGAGGCGGGTAGTCGGACGGGAGCCCGTCGATGAACGCCCGCACCTCGGCCGCAACGGCCGGCGACTGGTAGCCGCTGAGGGTGGCGTCGGCCCACCGCTTCGGAAAGAAGATGTCGCCGGTGCGCTGAATCTCGCGGACCAGCTCCAGCGAGGGCACGACGAGACGCGCGGAGACCCCGGCTCGCAGCGGATGATGCAGGTAGCGCATGGCTTCGAGCACCCACGCCTCGCGCCTGCGGTTGCTGACGTCCTTCAGGCCCTCGAAGAATCGCGCGCGCACGGCAGGGTCGCCCGCCAGCGCCGGCATCACGAACGCGAAGCGGGCCTTGCGGTCGGGGTTCTGGATGCGCTGCAGCTGCGTGTTCAGGATCTCTTCGGCCGCATCGACATCGCGCACCGCGAGGTCGAGCGCGAGATCGGCTTCATCCGACTCGGCCAGCGGCACGCCGGGCACTTTCTCGTCGCGGCGCCACACACGCTCGAGCCACGCGATCGTCTCTGGAGTCGAGGCCACGCTTCTGAGCGTGTTGAACCAGGCGGTCTTCACGCTGGTCGACGCGGCGCGCGCCAGGCCCGTCCGCAGCACCGGCTCGACGCGCGCGGCCAGCGCGGGGCGCCCGGCCGCCGGCGTATGCCGCCAGAAGCCTTCGCGGAGGTACGCCAGCATCTGATTGACGGTGAGCTCGTTCTGCTCGACGGGCAAGGCGGCCAGGAGCTGGTCGATCACGCCCGATGCCGGCACGCTGCCCTCGAGCATCGATTCCCAGAGCGTGACGAGCGCGGCGCCGCGCGTGAGCGGGTCCTCGATGCGGTGCAGCGACGTGACCAGGTACTCGAGCGTCCGCGCGTCGAGGACGAAGTCGCCGTAGCCGAGGCCCTTGCCGGTCGGCAGCACGAACTCGGGCGCGTCGCGAACCTCAGGCACCACGGTGCGTCCGTCGCCGAGATGCACGTCGTATCCGACGACGTCGACCAGCCGCGAGACGCGGACATGCAGGACCTGCGGCCACACGAGGCCGCGCCCGCGCGGATCCACCGTTTCGAACGCCAGCTCCGGCGCCGCGCCGTCCTCTCCAGGCAGGCGCGTCCGGATGACGGGACGTCCCGGCTCCTCCACCCACGCCCGGCTCCACGTGGCCAGATCCGTGTCGGTCTTCGCGTCGAGCACGCGCACCAGATCCGTCCACGTCGCATTGCCGTACGCGTGGTTGCGCAAGTACTCACGCAGCCCCTCGCGCATCGTCTCGGCGCCGATCAGCAGCTCGAGCTGGCGCATGACGATGGGCGCCTTCTGATAGATGATCGCGCCGTAGAGCGAGCCCGCGTCGTTGAGGTTGGCGAGAGCCTGCCTGATTGGATTCGCGCCTTCGGTGCGATCGACCTCGTAGGCGGCGGGGTAGTGCGCGTAGAGGAAGCGCAGGTCGTGGTTCACCTCAGGGAATGACGGATTCACGATCTTCGCCGCCATGAAGTTGGCGAAGACCTCCTTCATCCAGACGTCGTTGAACCACCGCATCGTCACCAGATCGCCGAACCACATGTGGGCGGTTTCGTGCGCGATCAGGCTGGCGCGGCCCAGCTGCTGGCCCTGCGTGGCGGCCTCGTCGAGCAGCAGGCTCGACGCGTTGTAGAACACGGAGCCTGGATGCTCCATGCCTCCGAACTGGAACGACGGAATCAGCACGAAGTCGAACTTGCCGAACGGATAGGGAATTCCGGTGTAGTCCTCGAGCCATGCGAGCGCGCGGGCGTGCAGGTCGAAGACGATGTCGCGGTTGCGGGCGAGCTTCCCGGCGTCGGTCTCGCGGTGGAGCATGCGGAAGGCTCTGCCGCTGCGCTCGGCCTCTTCGACGCTGAACTTGCCGGCGGCGAACGTGAACAGGTACGTCGAGATCGGCTGCGTCTCGGCAAACGTCCACGTGTCGGCGGCCGCGCCGCGCGACACGCCTTCGGCCGCGCCGTTGGAAACCGCCGTCCAGCCGCCGGGAATCTCGAGCGCCAGCGTCCACCGGGCCTTCAGGTCCGGCTGATCGAAGACCGGCATGGCGAGCGACGCCCGCGCCGGCACGAACAGCGCGTACAGGAATTCGTCGTTGCGGTTGAGCGGCTCGTCGCCGGCGTGGAAATCGATCTCGATGCGGTTGTGGCCCTCGAGCAGCACGTCGGCCGGAATGACCACGTGCCCGTTGTCGACCCGGGGCGTCAATCCCTCTCCGTTGGCGCTCACGGCGAGAAGCCTGTCAGCCGGCTGCGCGAAGTCGAACGCCAGCCCTTCATCGGCGTCGAGCAGGCGGAACGTCGCCACCATGCGCGACGGAATCGGCTGGTCCGTGTCCGCGGGCACGCGCAGCGTCACGAAGTAACGCAAATCAGACACGCGCTGCGCGCGGTCTTCGGCCAGCGTGCGTGAAATGCCCGCGTCCGGCACGGCCGGTGCGAAGACCGGCGCGTCGCGCAGGCGCATCACCAGAAACGCCGCCGGTGCGGCGGCCAGCAGGGCAAGCAGGGGAATGAGGAGTCGGCTGCGCACGCTACCGCCCGGCGAATTTGTAGCCGAGCATCTTGTACACCAGCTTCGCGCAGACGAAGTTGGGCGACGCCACGCCGGGCAGCGGACAGAGCTCGACGAGGTCGGCCGCGACGACATCGCGCGCGCGGAAGACTTTACGGAGCAGGCGCGTGAGCTCCTGCCATGTGAGACCGCCGGGCTCGGGCGTGCCGACCGCCGGCATCAGCGACGGGTCGATGCCGTCGGCGTCGATCGTGATGTAGACCTTCGGGCTGAGCGCGCCCACCACTTTGTCCATCCACTGCGGATCGTCGCGCATGTTCCAGTCATAGAAGATGCGCGTCTTCAGCGACGGCAGCGCCTCGACCTCCGCCTCCGAGATGTTGCGGATGCCGACCTGCACGGCCGGCGCATGCTCGAGCGCGCGGCGGATCGCGCACGCATGGCTGTTGGGCATGTCCATGTAGCTGTCGCGCAGATCGGCGTGGGCGTCAATCTGCAGCACGGTCAGCGGCCCGAACTTCTCCACGGCGGCCTTCACGAGCGGCGGCGTGATGGAGTGCTCGCCGCCGAGCGTGAGCAGGAACTTGTCGCGCGCCATCACGGCCGCCGCCACGCGATGCACTTCGGCCAGGCACTCGTCCTGCGACGCGAAGTGGAACTCCATCTCGGGCAGCGTCGCGATGCCGTGGACGTGCGGGTCGGCCCGCAGCTCCTCGTCCCACAGCTCGACCTGCGTCGAGGCAATGAGAATCTCGCGCGGGCCGTTGCGCGTGCCCGGCACGTACGAGGTCGTCCGCTCCAGCGGCACGGGCAGGATGACCGCCGCCGCCTCGTCGAAGGTCTTCGTCACGGGCAGCGCCCCGCCAAATGACAGCGGCGGGCAGTGGGAATAATCGAATGGCAGATTCATGGATTCCGATGCACGTGGCGCAGGAAAGTGTAGTCCGCGGTGGGCGACAGCGTCACGCCCTCCAGCGAGGGCTGGAAGACGACGACGTTGGTCTTGTACCAGAGGCCGACGTACGGCGCGTCGCGCGCGACGATCTGTTGCACTTCGTTGAACAGCCCCTTCCGCTCCACATCGTCGGTCGACTGCGTCGCGCGATCGAGCAGGGCATCCACTTTGGGCGAGATGTAGTGGCCGCGGTTTACACCCGCCGGCGACACCTCGCGCGAATGGAACACGCGCCGCAACATATCCGGATCCGTGACGCCGACCCATTGCAGGGTATACAGCTGCACGTTGCCGCTGATGATGTCGCCGAACAGCGTGGCGAGCTCCATGGATCGCAGCTCGAGGTCGATCCCTGCATCCGCGAGGTCCCTCTGGATCACAGCGGCTTGCACTCGATACACCTCGGACGTCGACGTCTTGAGAGTCAGGCGAAACCGAGCCTGCGGCCCGTCGCCGTCCGGGTCGGGGTAGCCCGCCTCGTCGAGCAGCTGGCGGGCCCGCGCGGGGTCATACGTGAACTTGAAGGTGTCGTCGGCGAAGGCCCACGACAGCGGCGGAATGATGCCCGACGCCACGGTCGCCATGCCGCGCCGCAGGTATTCGACGATCGCCTCGCGGTTGATCGCGAAGCCGATGGCCTGGCGCACGCGCGCGTCGGCCAGCAGCGGATCCCGCAGGTTGAAGCCCAGGTAGGCGTAGTCGACGCCCGGCCTGGTCTCGATCCGGACCTTGCCCTCGCGTAGCAGCGTATGGATCACGTCGGGAGCCAGGTCGTTGACGACGAGGTCAGCGGATCCCTTCCGGATTTCAAGTCCGCGCATCGTCTCATCGGGGACGACCTTGAGCACCAGTCCGTCGTTGACCGGCGCCCCCTGCCAGTAGTCCGTGTTTGATTCGAGCACCGTACGGTCGTCGGGCGCATATGAGACGAACTTGTAGGGGCCCGTGCCGACAGGCTGCTGCGCCAGAGACTCCGTCGAACCTTCCGGCACGATACCCATGACCAGGTTGATCGGGAACGAGCCGAACGGTTCCTTGAGTATGAACTCAACCGTATCGTCGTCGACGGCACGCACCGAGGCGAGCAGGCGATACGCTCCCTTGCGCGGGGAGGCGAATGCAGGATCGATGAGACTGCCGAACGTGAACGCCACGTCCCGGGCGGTCAGCGCCCGGCCGTCGTGAAACCGCACGCCGCGCCGGATCGTGGCCACATACCGCGTCGGCTCCGGGTTCGTCAGCGTCTCGGCGAGCTCCGGTACGACCTGGAGGTTGTCGTCGATCCGGACCAGGTGGTTGTAGAGCAGCTGATGAATCTTCTGAGAGGCCTCATCGCTTCCGATGCGAGGGTCAAAGTTGGAGGGCGCATTGGCGACGGCGACGACGATGATGCCTGGCGGATAAGCCCTCCCCTGCGAGCACGCGGCCACGAGGAGGAGTAGGCCTGATGCGGCCAGCCGCTTGGCGACATCGACATGTCTTTCGTGCCGTCGGGGTGCGGGCGCGCCAAAGAGCGGTCGCGCCTGCGATCTTTCAACGCCGTCACGAAAAACACGTCGATATCGCCCGCGGCTGATGCACCGGCAACCGGCAACCGGCAACCGGCAACCGATCATGACCCTGCCTCCCGCTTGAGCTTGGCCAGCAGGTTCAGTGCCTCGAGTGGCGTCAGGCCGTCGACATCGGCGGCGCGCAGGGCCTTCATCACGGGGTGCTCCTCGGCCGCGGGCTGCTGAAACAGGCCCATCTGCTGCTGAGATTTCCCGGCTTCGCTGATCGACGGGCGTCCGCCTCGTGAAAGTTCATCCTGCTCCAGGTTCTGCAAGATCTCGCGCGCCCTGTCGACGACCGATCCCGGCAGTCCGGCCAGCCGGGCCACCTGGATGCCGTAGCTTCGGTCGGAGCGGCCCGGAACGACTTTGCGGAGGAACACGATCTCCTCTTTGTACTCGCGCACGACCACGTGGTAGTTCACGACGCCGTGCACCGAATCGGCCAGGTCGGTGAGCTCGTGGTAGTGCGTGGCAAAGATGGTCTTCGGACGTGCTTTCGGGTTCGTCGCCAGGAACTCGGCCACGGCCCAGGCCAGGCTGAGCCCGTCGAAGGTGGCCGTGCCGCGGCCGATTTCGTCGAGGATGACAAGGGATCGAGGTGTTGCGGCGTGCAGGATGTTGGCCGTTTCCTGCATCTCGACCATGAACGTCGAGTGGCCGCGGGCGATGTTGTCCGACGCGCCGACGCGCGCGAAGACGCGGTCGATGAGCGGCAGCTTGGCGCTCCGGGCCGGCACGAACGAGCCGGCCTGCGCCATCACGCCGATGAGCGCGGTCTGGCGCAGATAGGTCGACTTGCCGCCCATATTCGGTCCGGTGAGGATCACGAGCTGCTGGCGCGCGCCGTCGAGCAGGATGTCGTTCGGCACGAACGCGGTCTCGCCGCCTGCGGCGTGGCGCTCGACGACCGGATGGCGCGCGTCGGTCACCTGCATGTCGTCGCCGTCGTGCATGAGCGGCTTCGTGTAGTTGCAGACGGCCGCGGTCTCGGCAAACGCCGCCAGCGCGTCGAGCGAGGCGAGGGCGCGGGCGGTGTCCTGGATGCGCGGCGACTCGGCGGCAACGCGCGCGCGCAGCGCCTCGAAGATCTCCACCTCGCGCGCCAGGATGCGCTCGTCGGCGCCTAGCACCTTCTCCTCGTACTCCTTCAGCGCCGGCGTGATGAAGCGCTCGCCACCCGCAATCGTCTGCTTCCGGTGATAGTCGTCCGGCACCGATCCCAGATTCGACTTCGAGATCTCGATGTAGTAGCCGAAGACGCGGTTGAAGCGAATCTTGAGGGAGCTGATGCCCGTGCGCGCGCGCTCGGCTTCCTCCATCTCCGCGATGCGCTGCTTGCCGCCGCGGCTGATCGAGCGCAGGTCGTCGATCTCGGGATCGAGCCCGTCGCGCACGTATCCGCCGTCGCGCGCGAACGCCGCGGGCTCGTCGATGAGCGTCGACTCGACGGCATCGCGCACGTCGGCCAGATCGTCGATCTCGGCCAGCAGGCTCGCGACGAGCGGCGCCTGCAGGTCGCTGACGATGGCGCGGACGCGCGGGATGGAGGAGAGCGACTGCTGCAGCGCGACGAGATCGCGCGGGCCGGCGGTGCCAAGGGCGGCGCGGGCCGTCAGCCGCTCGAGATCGTGAATGCTCTTGAGCACGTCGCGCAGCTTGGCGCGCTCGGGCGCGCGGAACGCGAAGTCCTCGACCGCGTCGAGCCGGTCCTGGATGCGCGGCAGCGCGAGCAGCGGCCGCAGCAGCCATGACCGCAGCATCCGGCCGCCCATCGCGGTCACCGTGCGATCGATCTCCTGCAGCAGCGAGCCGGCGCGGCCGCCGTCGGCCCCTTCGGCAATCTCGAGATGCTTGACGGTCGACGCGTCGAGCACCATGCAGTCGCTGGCGCCGCGCACCGAGATCTCGCGCACGTGCGACAGTCCCGCCTTCTGCGTGTCGCGCAGATGCTGGACGAGCGCGCCGGCCGCGGCCACCGCCGCAGGCTTGTCCTCCAGGCCGAAGGCCGTCAGCGAGTGCGTCTTGAACTGTTCGAGCAGCACGCGGCGCGCGCCGTCGACATCGAAAGTCCAACCCTCGACGCGCGTCAGCCGCGGGCCGTGGCCGTTCAGCTGCAGCGCCTCGAGGTCGACGCCGTCGGCCGCGATGATCTCGCGCGGGCGCAGCAGCGACAGCTCGCGGCCGGCCGCTTCGTGGCAGCCCGCGCCTTCGTACTCGGCCGCGGCGAATTCGCCGGTCGACAGATCGAGCAGCGCCACGCCGAGCCGATCGGCGCGCCCGGCCGCCACCGAGGGCGCCAGCGACGCAATGAACACGGGCTCGCGCGCGTCGAGATACGCCGCGTCGGTCAGCGTCCCCGGCGACACCACGCGCACCACCTCGCGCTTGACGACGCCCTTGGCCTTCTTTGGATCTTCGACCTGCTCGCAGATGGCGACGCGGAAGCCCTGCCGCACCAGGCGTGTGATGTAGCCGTCGGCGGCGTGGAAGGGCAGGCCGCACATCGGGATCGCGGTGCCGCCGGCGTCCTTGGACCGCGACGTCAGCGTGAGTTCGAGCGCCCGCGACGCGACGAGCGCGTCCTCGTAGAACATCTCGTAGAAGTCGCCCATCCGGAAAAACAGAATGGCGTCGCGATGCTGCCGCTTGGCATCGAAATACTGCCGCATCGCCGGGGTTACAGTGCTCATCTCGGAACGAGCATTATCGCACTAGGTACGACGCCCGGCCGCGCCCTGGCCGCGCGATAGAGCGCTGGGGCAAGTCCGTCGCCGCGCCGCGGAGCTCGGGGGGCGGATTGTAAATGGTAAATCGATCCGAACCCGAAGCACGGCGCCGCGCCGGACCTGCCCCAGCGCTCAGCGCGGCCGCCGATCGCGCGCGTGCGGCTGCGGCGGCAACTGCGGCGCCCGACTTGAGGCTGGCCGTCATGGCTCGGGAAAACCGCGCGGAGCGCTCAGGACACGGCTGGGTCTCGGGTCCCAGCCGTGCGCATGCTGCGGCGTGGATGCGCGCGTTTTTCGGCCTGCCGAACGGAGGGCGACGCAGTTGTTGCCGCAGCCGCAGAGCGCCATCGCGGCGCGGCGGCAGACCTACCCGAGCGCCCTATCGCGCGGCTGGGCGCGCGGATAAGATCGCGCCGTGAGGATTCTGGCCCTCGAGACCGCGACGCGCCGCGGCAGCTGGGCGCTCCTGGAGGACGGCGTCGTCGTCGCGGCAGGCGAGGGCGGCGATGAGCGGTCGCATGCCGAGCAGCTGCCGCGCGCGGTGATCGAGCTGCTCGCGTCGCGGGGGCTGGCGCTCGCCGATGTGGACGCCTTCGCCGTGGCGACTGGCCCAGGGTCCTTTACCGGCCTGCGCATCGGCATCGCCACGGCGCAGGGCTTCGCAATGGCCACCGGCAAGCCCGTGATTCCGGTGCCGACGCTCGACGCCATCGCGGAGGGCGCGGCGGCCGAGCCGGGCGCCGAGGGGCTCGAGTACATCGCGGTCTGGCTAGACGGCCAGCGGCGCGAGATCTTCGCCGCGCTCTACGCCCTCCGTCGCCGGGGAGAAGAGGGGAGCGGCCCGGTGGCCCCCGCCCTGCTGATGCCGCCACAGTCGGCCGCTCCGGCGTTCATTGCCGCCGAGATTGCCGACCTGATCGGCGATGCCCACGCCGGCTTTGCCGGCGACGGCGCCCATCGCTACAAGGCAGCCATCGATACGCTCGGCCTGCGTGAGGCGCGCCTGTTTTCCGTCAAGCCCATCGCGCCCGACCTGGGCCGTCTGGCCGACCGGCGCCGCGACACGGCCGTGCGTCCGCATGCGGTCGCCGCGGTGTACGTCCGGCGCCCCGACGCAGAGGCCGCGCGCGATCGCGCACCGGGCAAGACATGACTCAGGCGCACGCGCCCCTGCCGTACCGGCTGGAACGGGTCCGTGATGAGCGCGATCTCCCCGGCGTCCTCGCACTTCAGACCTCGTCGTTTTCCAATCCGTGGACGGCCGAGGCACTCACGTGGGAACTGGAACACTCGCCTGTATCGCGTCTGTACGTGCTGAAGGCTCCGGACGGGCAGACCGTCGCGTTCTGCGCCTGCTGGCACCTGGTCGACGAGTTGCACATCAATAGTCTCGCGGTCGCGCCGGAGCGCCGGAAGCAGGGCCTCGGGTCGGAGCTCATGCGCGGCGTGCTCGCGGCAGCCAGGGCGGAAGGCGCGGTGAGGGCCACCCTGGAGGTGCGCCGCTCGAACGAGGCGGCGCGCGCCCTGTATGAGGGGCTGGGCTTCGCGGTCGAAGCCATTCGCCCGGATTACTACACGAATCCGCGCGAAGACGCCCTCATTCTGTGGCGGCGCGATCTCCGTTGAACCGGCCTGGCGCCTATGATACGGTGCCCTGAACACGGTTCCGGATTTCCGAAAAGGAGGCGGAGCATGCAGACAGAGACACAGGAATTGAAAGATCAGCTGCTGCGGACCGACGAGACGTTCCGGCAGCTGGTCACCGAGCACCACGATCTCGACGAGCGCATCAAATACCTTTCCAGTCAGGCCTTTCTCAGCACCCCCGAACAAGTCGAAGAAATTTCGCTGAAGAAGCGGAAACTCCGGTTGAAAGATCAGATCGAAGACGCCCTGCGCCGCGGCCGCGGAGCCGAGGCGCCCCTGCGCAGTCATTGACCCACGGGATTCGCAGCGGGGCGTGGGCACATCGCGCTCCGCTGCGACTTCCGGTAATCTTCCCTCCAGGCCCATGCGCATCGACCGGTCAGGCTATCCGTTCGTCTTCGGCGCGCTCGTGCCCGCCGTCCTCCTCGTCCTGACCGGCTACGCGTTGCTGGCGATCCCGCTGGTCATCCTCGCCGGCTTCTTCCTCTTCTTCTTCCGGGATCCGGATCGCGTGATTCGCGCGGGCGACGATCTCGTGCTGTCGCCGGCCGACGGACGCGTGCTCGTGGCGGGCGCCGCCGACGCGACGATCGCGCCGCCGGGCGAATGGCAGCAGGTCAGCATCTTCCTGTCGCCGATGGACGTGCACGTCAACCGCGTGCCCGCGACCGGCCGTGTCACGAAGGTCGAATACATCCCCGGCCGCTTCCTGCCGGCGTATCACCATGACGCGACGCAGAACGAGCGCACGGAAATCTGGCTCGACGCGCGCGGCCGCACGGTCGTCTTCCGCCAGGTCGTCGGCATGCTCGCCCGCCGCATCGTCTGCCGCGTGGCGGTGGGACAGGACGTGAAGGCGGGCGACCGGTTCGGCGTGATGAAGTTCGGCTCGCGCATGGACGTGTTCCTGCCGGGCGACGCCGTGCTGCGCGTGCAGGCCGGCGACGCGGTCAGGGCGGGCGACACCGTGCTGGCGGAACTGAGGCCGTATGCTCGATGAGAGGGATGACATGACCGAGGAGACACCCGCGGAGCAGCGGCGCTCGCTGCATTTTCGCCGCGGGGCGTATCTGCTGCCGAGCATGTTCACGATCGGCAACATGTTCTGCGGCTACGCCTGCATCGTCTTCGCGATGCGCGGCGAGTTCCACATCGCGGCGCCGTTCATCGGGATCGCGTTCATCATGGACGCCCTCGACGGCCGGGTCGCGCGGCTGATGAACTCGACGAGCGCGTTCGGCATCCAGCTCGATTCGCTGGCCGACGTGATCTCGTTCGGCATGGCGCCCGCGATTCTGAGTTTCGCCTGGGGCCTGCACGAGCTCGGGCGCTGGGGCTGGGCGATCGCGTTTTTGTTCGTCGCGGCAGCGGCGCTCCGGCTCGCGCGCTTCAACATCCAGACGGCCGCGGCGCCCGACAAGCGCTACTTCGTGGGCATGCCCAGCCCGGCGGCCGCGTCGGTGCCGGCCGCGACGGTGTTCGCGTGGCCGTATCAGATTCACGATTTCACCATGGCGCTGCTCGTGGTGCCGGTGGTGCTCGTGCCGGCGGTGCTGATGGTGAGCACGGTGCGCTTCCGCAGCTTCAAGGACCTGAACCTGGGCTGGCGCCGCTCCTACGTCCCGCTCTTCATCGTGGTGGTCGTGCTGGCGGCGGTCGCCGCCGAGCCGCGCCTCATGCTGGCGGTCTGCGCCTACGCGTACCTGCTGTCGGCGTTCGGCGGCATGGCGATGACGCGCGTCAGGCGGAAGCCGGCATCCGTACCGTCACCGTAGTGCCGCGCCCGCGGGCGCTGTCGACGGAGATCGTCCCCCCGTTCAACTCCACGTTCCTGCGCGCGATGGGCAGCCCAAGTCCGGTGCCCGTCGCCTTGGTGGAGAAATACGGCTCGAAGGCCCGCTCGAGCGCTTCCTGATCCATGCCGATGCCGGTGTCGGCGACGCGCAGGAGGACGGCGCGCTCGTCGCGCGCCACGGTCATCGTGAGGCGGCCGCCGCCCGGCATGGCGTGCAGCCCGTTCTCGATCAGGTTGGTGACCGCGCGGCCGAGCAGCGTGCGGTCGGCGCGCACGCGCGGCAGGCCGGCTTCCACGTCGAGCACCATCTCGAGGCCCGCCGGCAGGCCGGCGCGATAGGGCGCGACGATGTCGCCCACCAGCTCGCCGAGATCGACGTCGGCGGGCCGCACGGTCGGTGACGAGGCGAACGCGGAGAACTCCGATGAGATCTGCCGCAGCAGGGTCACCTGCGTGAGGATCGAGTCCACGCACTGCTGCAGCACCGGACTCATGGGCTCGCCGCGATCGATGTGCACGCGGCGCAGGTGCTCGGCCGACAGCTGAATCGGCGTCAGCGGATTCTTGATCTCGTGCGCGACCTGCCGCGCCATCTCGGCCCACGCGGCCAGCCGCTGCGATCGCTTCAGCTCGTCGCGCTGCGCCTTGAGCTCCTCGGCCATCCGGTTGAAGTCGTCCACCAGCCGCTGCAGCTCGTCGGCCGTGCGGATGGCAATGCGCGCGTCGAAATCGCCCGACGCGATGCGCCGGGTCGCCCGCGTGAGCCGGCGCACGGGATCGGCGATGCGCTCCGCCATGTAGAGTCCGAGGGCGGAGCCGAGCAGGATGAAGACCACCGCCGCAAGGTGGATGCCGCGCTCGAGATCTTCGATCTCCGCTTCGATCTCGCCGCGGCGGGTGAGCAGCGGGACGCTGAGGATCACCTCGCGCCCGGCCGTGCGCGCCCGCGTGGCCGCGAGCAGGTACGGGAAATCGCCGATGCGCTCCTCGCCGACGAACGACGTGAGCCGCTCGAGCGCGATCTTGCGGTACACCTGCGCCGGCGTGCGTCTCGGCAGCAACCCGGATTCGAACAGGTCGAAGGCGCTCGTGACGAGCAGGCTGGGGCCCTCGAACAAGTTGATCTCCTGGCCCAGGATCTGACTGAGTTGCACCATCAGGTCGTCGGTGATCGGCACGCTCTGGCCGGGCTGCCCGGCGGCGTAGTTCTCGATCGATCGCTGCGCCACCGCCACCGTGCGCGACGCTTCCTCCTCGACGTCTTCCCGCAGCAGCCCCGCGGTATACGCACGCAGCACGAGCGCGAGGACGATGACGGGAACGATGGAGGCGGCGACGAACGCGAGCAGCAGCTTGCGATAGAAGCTGGTGCGGATTTCGCGGAGCATCACGCGCCCCACGTTCATCCGGCGGCGCGACACGGGCAGGAACACGGCGGCGCCGGCGAGGATCAGAATCCAGCCGATGCCGGCCAGCGTCGCAAGCTCCGCGCCGTGCACGAAGACGTCGAACGCCGTCAGCGCGGGGTACCCGATGGCGTAGATGCCGGCCCGATCGTTGCGAAAAAGCACCTGCCACGTGTCATCGGCATGGGTGATCGACGTCCAGAACGGATCGCGCGATCGGTACAGCCGGTCGAAGATGTCGGGAGTGATCTGCCAGGCCCAGGGGCCGGACGAGAAAAGCGGCAGCAGGCCCCACCCGTAGATGGCGACCTGCAGGTCGTCGACGCCGCGGGCCTGGCGGCGCTCGCCGCCGCGCAGCACCTCGAGGTACGGATTGGCCGCGGCAATGAACGGCAGCGCGCGGTAGTCGGGCATCACGTGCACGACGATCGTCCCGCGGGGCACGTCCGCCTCGTCGCAGAGCGCGCGCTCGGCGTGGAGCATGCGGCGCTCCTCGGAGCCGAACCGGTTCACCTCGCCGAAGACCTCCCAGTCGCAGCTCGCGCTGACGTTCGTCTGGGAGATGGCGTCCACTTCGGGAAGATTGAGCGCGAAGCGGCTCACATGACAGCCGTCGGGGCCGTACAGCTCCACGGCCGAGGTCAGGCGGGCGTCGCCGAGCGGCGTGCTGTCCCATACGAAGAACGCCGCCTGCGGGCCTTGCGCGCAGGGGCCGGCGACGAGCGCGGGGAGGTTGGACAGCGCGTTGATGCGCGCGAGCGAGGCCGACAGGTGGGCCTGCAGCTCGCCGGTGTGATCCGACGTGCGCGGGCCGTACTCGCGCTCGATGACGTCGCGCGTCGCGCGGTCGGCGTAATAGACCAGCAGCGGATAGAGCGCCAGCGCGGGCAGGATGAGCAGCAGCCAGATCGAGAGCAGCCGCATCGCGTGCGAGGCGTGCGCGTAATAGCGGCGCGCCCGCGGCGCAAGCAGGGCGCCGGCCGCCGCGGCCGCCACGGCGGCCAGCACCTGTGCGTGCGGATAGCCGGCCGGCCAGAAGTCCCTCGTGTCGGTGTCGAACACGATCAGCGACGGAATGAGCCAGGCGGCGATCTGGTAATACCGGCCCCACGGCAGGACGGACCAGGGCGCGACCGCCCGGCGGCGGATGTGGTCCGACGCGAGCAGCGAGAGCAGCGCGAGCCAGATGGTGGCGGCGCCCAGCAGCACGAGGCCGGCGACGAGGAACAGCCGTTCGGCCGACAGCGGATAGAGCGAGAAGTCGAGCAGGTTGATGTTCGGGTCGGCCGACAGGCGCGCGAGCACGGCGGCGTACGCCTTGATGGCGAACGCCGCCATCATGCCCGCCGCGAGCGGCACCACCAGCCCGATGAGAAAACCGAAGCGGCGCCTGCGGCGAAGCGCGATCGGCATCTGGCCGGCCAGCGGCGCGACGACCGCCGCGATGGACAGCAGCATCGCGCCCGTCGCGAACACGTCAAAGCCCGGTCCGTCTTTCCAGAACGGCGGCACGGCCGCGCCGACGATCCAGCGCGCGCCGGCAATCACGGCGGCGGCCGCGACCGTCAGCGCGACGGCACGGCCCGCGCTCCAGGCATGCTGGCGCGCGTCGAGGATGGGCCCGACCAGCGCGCCAAGCGTGAGGACGAGCAGCAGAGCGGCCACGGCCCAGACCCCGCGCCGGAGCCGCGCGCGCGCCTCGGCCAGCGCCGCGAGATCCACGTGTCCCTGCAGCAGCACTTCGCCGGTCTTGGCGGTGAGCAGGAAGGTGTTCGGGCCCGCGGTTTGTCCGGCCCCCTCGTAGCGGGTGAGCAGGCGCACGGGCGCCAGCGATCCTTCGAGCACCCGTCCGGGCGTGCCCCGCGGCACGCCGAGTACCGGCACGAGAATGCGCTCGGCCGCCGCGGCGCCGACGCGCGCGCCGTCGGGCGCATAGACCGGCAGGACGTAGACCAGCCGCAGGCCGAGCGTGCCGTCGGCGGCAAACAGCGCCTCGGGCCCCGAGACGCGATCGTCCGGCAGATCCTCGGCCGGCCCGTCGCTCCAGGCGATGGCGTCCGACGGACCGTAGACGGTGATCGCCACGCGATCGTCATGGCGCGTGTGCGCCGCCTCGATGGCGGCGAACAGATCGGCCGCGGCCGCCTCGTCGCCGCGCGCGGCGCGCGCGATGCGTTCGGCGTCGCCGGCGACGACCGTGACGAGGCCGCGCAGCTCGTCGGACATCGCCTCGAGCTCGCGCGTGACGTCGGCTTCCACCCGCGCGAACGCCGCCGCATCGTCGGCGCCCAGCCGGTAGCGCTCGAGCAGCAGGCCGCCGCCGAGCGCGGCGAGCGCAAGCGCGGCGCCGATGACGGCAAGACGCCTGACGTCGCGCGGCAAGGCCGGAAGGAAACGCACGTGTTCTGGCAGAATAGCGCAGATGGCGCAGCCGCTGCCCCTTCGCACCGCCCTGAAGCGAGGGGCGCTGGTTGCCGCCGCCAACTGGCAGGTGATCGTCGTGCAGTTCGTCGCCGAGACGCTGCTGAAGGTCACGATTGCCGTGCCGGTGCTGGCCGGCGTGTTCCTCGTGGCGGTCGATCTCGGCGCCGACGCCGTCGATCTGCTGCAGGGCGACCTGCTGAACAGCGGCCGGCTCGTCTACGCCTCGCTGCGCGCCTCGCCCGTGGCGCTGGCGGCGTTCCTCGCCGCGGTGGCGGTCGCCACCGCCGGCGCCGCAATCTTCACCTTCATCGCCAAGGCCGGCACGGTGCGCACGCTCGTCGCCGCGGAATCGCAGGCCGGCCCGATCGAGCAGCCGCCCCTGCGCTGGGCGGCCTTCAGGGGCGCCGAAGCCTGGTCCATCGACGGGTTTCTCGAGGGCTGCCGGCACTTCGCGCGACGCTACGTCCGGTTGGGCCTCGTGCTGCTTGCCGTCTACCTCGTCACCGGCGTGGCGTATCTGTCGTTCCTCTACACGGGCATGCGCGTGATGTCGGACGGCGGCGTCATTGCCGGCTGGCCCTTCATCGCGCTCGCCGCCTCGAGCGCGCTCATCGTCTGGGTCACGCTGGTGAATCTCGTGTACATCCTCATCCAGATGATCATGGCGGCCGACGACATCGGCGTGCGCGCGGCGGCGGGACGGCTCGCGCGCTTCGCGCATGACGATGCGCGGCAGGTGGCGGGGATTTTCGGGGTGGTGCTGCTGCTGATCCTGATGGCGGCGGCCGCGTCGCTGCTGGCGGCGGCGGGCCTCGGGCTGATCGGGTTCGTGCCGTTCGTCGGCTTCGCGGTGTTGCCGCTGCAGGTCGCGGCGTGGCTGCTGCGCGGCGTGCTGTTCCAGTTTCTCGGCCTCACGGCCTTCACGGCATATCTGGCGCAGTACCGGCGCCATGGAGACGGGGCGGTGGCACGCGCCGCCCTCAGGTCCGCATGACTGACTACGATCGTTTTTTTTCCCTCGCGGGCCGCGCGCTTCGCGAATCGGCCATCCGCAAGATGGGCACGGTGCTGGCGGCAAGCCGCGAAGTCATCTCGTTCGCGCCCGGCTATCCGGCCACCGAGAGCTTCGCGTGGGACGACTTCCGCGCGATTGCCGACGACCTGCTGACCAGGCGTCCCCCCGATCTGCTGCAGTACGGGCCGACGCGCGGCTATCGGCCGCTCGTCGACGCGATTCTGGACATCCAGAAATCGCGCGGCATGGACGCGTCGGTGCCTCAGGTGATCGTCACGACGGGATCGCAGCAGGGGCTCTATTTGATCGCGCGCGCGCTCTTCGATCCCGGCGACGTCGTCCTCGTCGAGCTGCCGTCCTACACGGGCGCGATCTCGGCGTTTCGCGGCTTCGGCGCGGATCTCACCGGCGTCAGGCAGGATGCCGACGGCATCGATCTGGAGGATCTCGATCGCACCACGGCGCGCGTGCGGGCGGAGGGCAAGCGCGTCAAGGCGCTCTATCTCGTCCCGAATTTCCAGAATCCGACAGGCCTGCTGATTTCGCTGGAGAAGCGGCGCGCGCTCGTGGACTGGGCCGAGCGCGAGGACGTGCTGATCGTGGAGGACGATCCGTATCGCGACATCTATTTTCCGGATGTCACCAGGGAAGAAGAGACGCGGCCGATTGCCGCCGACGACCCGAACGGGCGCGTCATGTATCTGAGCAGCTTCTCGAAGACGCTCGCGCCGGGCTTCCGGACGGCGTGGATTGTCGCGCCCGCTCCGGTTGCGGCGAAGCTCGAGCTCGCGAAGCAGCCGATCGATCTCTGCACGAGCGCGTTGGATCAGCAGATGGTGTACGAGGCCTGTGCGCGCGGCGTGCTGGCCGCGCAGGCGCCAAAGCTGCGCGCGCTGTACCAGCGCAAGCGCGACGTAATGGTGGCCGCGATCCACGAGCACGCGAGCGATCTGTCGGGGCCCGATCCGCGCGGAGGGTTTTTCCTGTGGGCGCGCCTGCCGGAAGGCCTCAACGCTGACTCACTACTTACACGTGCGACGGCCGAGGGCGTCATCTACGTCACCGGCACCGCATTCTTCGTCGACGGCACCGGCGACACCTACATCCGCCTGTCGTTCTCATCGCCGTCGGAGGAGCGGATCAAAGAAGGTGTGGCCAGGTTGGGGAGGGCGATGAACCTGGAACGGGAGGAACGAAAGGTTCCACGGGTTCCACGGGTTCCGTTGGTTCCATAGGTTCGGTTCTCGTTCGGGTTCGGGGTTCTGGTTCGGGTTCTGGCACGGCGCGTGCCTTTGCGCGCGGCATGGCCGGAGCGAAGCATTTCAGTGAGCTGGTCGCGTGGCAGCTGGCGCGCGAGGTTCGGCGGGTCGTTTACGGGTTGACCGATCGTCCGGCGGTCCGGCGTGATTTCGACTTCACAAATCAGATACGCGGCTCGGCCCGCGGGCCGGCACGCAATATCGCTGAGGGTTGTGGACGATTTCGTCCGCGCGACTTCTCGCGGTTCCTGACGATCGCCTCGGCCAGCCTCGCGGAAACCGAGAATCACCTCGAAGACGGCATCGACCTCGGATACTGGTCACGCGAGGAACTGAAAGACGTTCTCGTCCTCTGCCGCCGTGCAGGATCTGCAATCGGAGGCCTACAGCGCTATCTCAGTACCTGCGACCCGAAGTTCGACACCGGCCGCGTCCCCGACGCCCGAACCCGCCGAACCAGAACCCGAACGAGAACCGGAACCGAACCTACGGAACCTGTGGAACCCGAGGAACCTGTGGAACCCGAGGAACCGGTGGAACCAGAGGAACCTTGATCCCCCACGTAATGTACCCCCGCCTGATGTCGAGCCGCCTGCGCACTTCATAGCGCTTGCCCCACGTGATGGGACCGGCGAGGACCGGGATGAACGTCTGGCGGTAGGCGTGCAGCTGCCAGTCGCCTGACGTCGTGGCCGTGGCGAGCAGCGCGAACGGCGAGGCGCCGCCCGAGAGCGCGATGGGGAACTGTGCGCGCGCGGTTTCGTCGCGTTCGGGCAGCGGCGGCGTTTTGCCGGCGGCGCGGCCGGTGCGCGCGTTGATGTAGATCAGGCCGGGCTCGCCGACGTCGCCGCTCGTGATGACCGCCAGGCCCTCGATCAGCATCGGGCCAGCCGTCGGCCGCGTCGACAGGGCGTGCGTCCACTTGATGTGGCCGCTGCCGCGGCTGAAGCCGCGGACGACGTTGTCGAGCGCGACGGCATACACGCGCTCGGCATCAACCGCGGCGGCGCCTATGAGCCGTGCGCCAAGCCAATATCGCCAGTCGTGGTCGCCGTTGCGTGTCTTCAGCGACCAGAACCATCCGTCGGCGCTGCCGACGAAGATGCGGTCGCCGGAGATCGTCGCGGCCCCGGCAGCCGATCCGAGCGAGCGCTGCCAGCGCGGATTGCCGGTGGTGACGTCGATCGCGGCCACGCGGCCGTCGGCAAAGGAGGCCACGAGCAGATCGCCCTCGACGACAGGCGCCGCCGCGAGCGGCGCGCCCATCGATCTCGCCCACACGACCACGCCATCTTCTGCGCGGACGCCCTGCAGCGCGCCGTCGGCCAGCGCGACGATCAGCCATCCGGCCCGATGCGCGAGCGGCGCGGCGAGCGGACCCGCGGGCAGGCGCCAGAGCACGGTGCCGGTTTGCGCGTCGAGCGCATGGATCGCGCCGGACGCCGGCGCGAAGACACGGTTGCCGGCGACGGCGGGCGCGCCGTCCACGGCCAGCTCGACGGACCATAGGGGCTCCACGCGGCCGGGCTCGAAGGCCACGAACTGCCCGGTCTGCAGCGGGACGTACACGTGCCGCTCGCCGGCGGCCGGCGCGGCGGCGAACGGCGCCTCGAGCGCGCGCGTCCAGAAATGATCGAGGGGAAAGAGCGCCGACGTCTGCGCGAGGGAAGGCGTGGCAATCGCAACGAAAGCCAATGCCATCAAGAGATTAGGTAGGTACCGCGCCTGCGCCACCCGACTATAATAGTGGCTAATCAACCCGCACTTTCCGTGGCTCATCAAACCATCATCGTTCTCGATTTCGGCTCTCAGTACACGCAGTTGATCGCGCGGCGCCTCCGCGAGCTGTCGGTGTACTCGGAAGTCGTGCCGTTCAACACCCCGATTGCCGAGATCGCCGCGCGCAAGCCCGTCGGCATCGTCCTGTCGGGCGGTCCGCGCAGCGTGAACGATCCGGACGCGCCGATCTCCGATCCCGCCATCTACGCGCTCGATGTGCCGACGCTCGGCATCTGCTACGGCATGCAGCTGATGACGCACCAGCTCGGCGGTCAGATTGCCGCGTCGGCGCATCGCGAGTTCGGCCACGCGATGGTCACCGTCGGGCCCGGCGGCTTGGCAGCGGCCAGTGCGGCGCCCCGATCGCCGATGTTCGCCGGTGTGCCCGACCGCTTCCGCGTGTGGGCCAGCCACGGCGACCACGTCGCGGCCGCGCCGCCGGGCTTTTCCGTGGTCGCGACGAGCGGGAGCGTGCCTGTCGCGGCGATGGAAGATGCCTCGCGCGGCTGCTACGCGCTGCTGTTCCATCCTGAAGTCGTCCACACCGAACAGGGCGCGGGGATTCTGCGCAACTTCGCGTTCAACGTCTGCGGCTGCACCGGCGACTGGACGATGAAGTCGTTCATCGAAGAATCGATCGCGCGCATCCGGCAGAAGGTCGGCGACGGCAAGGTCGCGTGCGGCCTGAGCGGGGGAGTCGACTCCACCGTGGCGGCGCTGCTGGTCCACAAGGCGATCGGCGACCGGCTGACCTGCATCTTCGTCGACAACGGCCTGCTGCGCCTGAACGAAGCCGCGCAGATCAACGACCGCTTCGCGAAGCGGATGCAGCTGCCGCTGGACTTCGTCGACGCCAGCGACTTGTTTCTGGACCGGCTCGAGAACATCACCGATCCCGAGATGAAGCGGAAAGTCATCGGCGCGACGTTCATTGACGTGTTCCAGACGCGCGCCACGGAGCTCGGCGGCTTCGACTTCCTCGCGCAGGGCACGCTCTATCCCGACGTCATCGAAAGCGTGTCGGTGAAGGGGCCCTCGGTCACCATCAAGAGCCACCACAATGTCGGCGGCCTTCCCGAGAGCATGAAGTTCACGCTCGTGGAGCCGCTCCGCGAGCTCTTCAAGGACGAGGTGCGGCTCGTCGGCAAGGAGCTCGGCCTGGACGACGAGTTCGTGTGGCGCCAGCCGTTCCCCGGGCCCGGCCTGGCCGTGCGCCTGCTCGGCCCGATCACGCGCGAGCGGCTCGACCTGCTGCGCCGCGCGGACGACGTCGTGTCGTCGGAGATCAAAAAGGCGGGCCTCTACCGTCAGATCTGGCAGTCGTTCGCCGTGCTGCTGCCCATTCAAACCGTCGGCGTCATGGGCGACGAGCGCACCTACGAGTTCACCGTGGCCGTGCGCGCGGTCGAAAGCCGCGACGGCATGACCGCCGACTGGGCGCGCCTGCCGCACGACGTACTCGCCGCCATCTCCTCGCGCATCGTCAACGAAGTGCGCGGGATCAACCGCGTCGTCTACGACATCAGCAGCAAACCGCCGTCAACAATCGAGTGGGAGTGAAGTGACGGACTTCGTACACCTCCACCTCCACACCGAGTTTTCGCTGCTCGATGGCGCGTGCCGGATAGACGAACTCCTGGATCGCGCAGCGGAGCTCCGGATGCCGGCGCTGGCGGTGACCGAGCACGGGAACATGTTCTCGGCCGTCGCGTTTCATGACGCGGCGCGCAAGCGCGGGATCAAGCCGATTCTCGGCTGCGAGGTCTACGTGGCGCCGGGCGATCGCCGAACGAAGAGCGGCACGCCGGGGGAGACCGCGAACCATCTCGTGCTGCTCGCGGAGACGAATGAAGGCTTCCACAACCTGATCAAGCTCGTCTCGTCCGGCTACACGGAAGGCTTCTATTACAAGCCGCGCATCGACAAGGCGCTGCTGGCGCAGCACTCGGCGGGCCTGATCGGCCTGAGCAGCTGCCTCAAGGGGGAAGTCGCCACCGGCATCCGCACCGACCAGGTGAAAAAGGCGCTCGATGCCGCGGCCGCGTACCGCGACATTCTCGGGCCCGGCAACTTCTTCCTCGAGATGCAGTATCAGGGTATCGACGATCAGCAGGTCGTGAACACGGGCCTCGGGCCGATCGCCCGCGAGCTGGGCCTGCCGCTCGTCGTCACCAACGACGTTCACTACCTGCATCAGACCGATCAGCAGCCGCACGACGTGCTGCTGTGCATCGGCACCGGCAAGAACGTCACCGACGAGAAGCGGCTGAAGTATCACGGGGATCAGTTCTTCCTGAAGACTGGCGACGACATGGCGCGCGTCTTTCCCGATTTTCCCGACGCCATCGCCAACACGATGCGCATCGCGGAGCGCTGCAACGTCGAGCTGCCGAAGGACGAGTACCACCTGCCGAACTTCGACGTGCCCGAGGGCTTCACGGTCGACAGCTATTTCGAGCACGTTGTCCGGCAGGGCTATCGCGAGCGGCTGCCGCGGCTCGAGGACCTTGCCGCGCGCGGCCTGGCGCGCCACACGCTCGACGAATACACGACGCGTCTCGATTACGAGATCGAGATGATCAAGCAGATGAAGTACCCCGGGTATTTCCTCATCGTGTGGGACTTCATCCGCTACGGCCGCGAGCGGGGCATTCCGGTCGGGCCGGGACGCGGCTCGGCCGCCGGGAGCCTCGTCGCGTACGCCCTCAAGATCACCGACGTCGATCCGCTGCACTTCGATCTGATCTTCGAGCGCTTCCTGAACCCCGAGCGCGTCTCGCTGCCCGACATCGACATCGACTTCTGCGAGCGCCGGCGCGGCGAGGTCATCGAGTACGTCACGCGCAAGTACGGCCGCGAGAACGTCGCGCAGATCATCACCTTCGGCACCATGAAGGCCAAGGCGGTCGTCCGCGACGTCGGCCGGGTGATGGGCCTGTCGTTGGCCGACGCCGACCGCGTGGCCAAGCTGATTCCGAATCAGCTCGAGATGACGCTCGACAAGGCGCTGGAGGAAAGTCCCGCGCTCAAGGAACTCGAGGCGCGCGACCCGGCCGTCAACCAGCTGCTGAAGACCGCCCGCCGGCTCGAGGGCATGACGCGCCACGCGTCGGTGCACGCGGCCGGCGTCGTGATCGCGCCGAGGGCGATCGTCGAGTTCGCGCCGCTCTACAAGAGCGCGAAGGACGAAATCACCACGCAGTGGGCGATGAAGGAAGTCGAGCGGATGGGCCTGCTCAAGATGGACTTCCTCGGCCTCAGCACGCTGACGCTGCTGAGCGACGCCGTCGCCGAAATCGCGCGCACGACCGGCGAGAAGGTCGACCTCGACAACCTGCCGCTCGACGATGCGAAGACGTATCAGCTGTTCTCGGAGGGCCAGACGGCCGGCGTCTTCCAGTTCGAAAGCTCGGGCATGCGGGAGACGCTGCGCAAGGCCAGGCCGCAGGTGCTCGAGGACCTGATCGCCCTCAACGCGCTCTACCGGCCAGGCCCGCTCAAGGGCGGGGTCGTCGACGACTACATCAAGCGCAAGCACGGCCTTGCCCCGGTCAAGTACGACCTGCCGCAGATGGAGGCCGTGCTCAAGGAGACCTACGGCGTCATCGCGTACCAGGAACAGGTCATGCGCCTGGCGAGCGATCTTGCCGGGTTCACCATGGGCCAGTCCGACGTGCTGCGCAAGGCCATGGGCAAGAAGAGCGCCGCGGTCATGGCCGAGCAGCGCGAGAAGTTCATGGAAGGCTGCGCCGCCCGCGGGATCAGCGACAAGAAGGCCGCGAAGATATTCGACCTGATGGAGTTCTTCGCGGGCTACGGCTTCAACAAGTCGCACTCCACCGCGTACGCCTATCTCGCGTATCAGACGGCGTATCTCAAGGCGAACTACCCGTACCACTTCATGGCGGCGCTGCTGACGATCGAGGCGCAGAACACCGAGAAGCTGGCGATGTACCTCGCCGAGGCGCGCGAACTGGGCGTGCCCGTGCTGCCGCCAGACATCAACCGCAGCGAGCTCGCGTTCACGGTGCAGCCCGAGGGCGTGCGCTACGGGCTTGCGGCCGTGAAGAACGTCGGCGAGGGCGCGATCGCGTCGATGCTGGCCGCGCGCAAGGCGCTCGGCGGCCGCGTGACGTCCCTCTACACGTTTGCCGAGCACCTCGATCTGCGTCTCGTCAACAAGCGGCCGCTGGAAAGTCTGGTCAAGGGCGGCGCGTTCGACTCACTGCTCGAGGGGAAGGTGGAGACGCCGGCGAAACTCCGCGCGAGGCTGTTCGCGGCCATCGACCGCACGCTCGAGCACGGCAACCGCCATCAGAAGGATCGCGACCGCGGTCAGAGCTCGATGTTCGGCGGCGAGATGTTCGGCGAGGAGGGCGACGCGGCGCGCGACGTGCTCAGCGAGCTGCCCGACGCCGAGCCCTGGACCACGGCACAGCAGCTGATGTTCGAGAAAGAGGCGCTCGGGCTCTACATGAGCGGCCATCCCATCGAGCAGTACAAACCCGACCTCGCGGCGTACGGCGCGAAAGGTCTCGCCGAACTCACCGGCTCGGTCGACAACTGCGCCATCGGCGGCGTCGTCACCGGCCTCCGCTCCTTGCGCACACGGCGCGGCGATCCGATGGCCGTCTTCATGCTCGAGGACGAGGCGGGCAGCGTGGAGACAGTCGTCTTCCCCGAGGCCTTCGCCAAACACCAGCAGGTGATTCACGCCGACGCCATGCTCGTCGTCCGCGGCCGGTTCGAGAAGGACGACGACACGTGCCGGCTCGTGGCGAGCGAGATCACGACCGTCGAGCTGGTGCGCGAGAAGCTCGCGCGCGAGGTGCAGATTCGCCTGACGATGCCGCCGCACGACCGGGCGACGCTCGAGGCGCTGGCCGAGATGCTGTCGCGCCACCGGGGCGATCGGCGGGTGTCGCTCGAGATCATCGAGACCCGCGCCGACGGCAAGGCCTATCGCGTGAGGGCCACCGCCCCCCAGAGGGTTCGGCCCTCGGATCGGCTCGTCTCCGAAGTGGAAGGCCTGGTCGGCGCTGGTACAGTGGTGATCCGGTAATCCCTATGCCTGATCTACTCGAATTCGAAGAACCCATCGGCGTCCTGGTGAAGGAAATCGAGGCGCTGAGCATGCTGCCGGCGACGCCCGAGCGGCAGCGGTCCATTCAGAGCCTGCGCGACCGCGCCGAGTCGATTCGCGCCGAAATCTTCCAGCACCTGACGCCGTGGCAGTGCGTGCTCGTCGCGCGCCACACCGCGCGGCCGACCACGCTGGATTACATCGAGCGGCTGTGCACGGGCTACACGCAGCTGCACGGCGACCGGCGCTTCGCCGACGACAAGGCGATCGTGTGCGGGCTGGCCTTCTTCCGCGGCGAGGCCGTCTTCGTGGTGGGCCACCAGAAGGGCGGCGCCGACACGAAGGAGAAGATCATCCGCAACTTCGGCTACGCGCGGCCGGAAGGCTATCGCAAGGCGCTGCGCGTCATGGAGATGGCGGCGAAGTTCAAGCGCCCGATTCTGGTGTTCATCGACACGCCGGCGGCCTATCCGGGCATCGAGTCGGAAGAGCGCGGCGTGGCCGAGGCGATTGCCGTCAACCTGCGCGACATGATCATGCTCGACACGCCGGTCATCGTGACCGTGTGCGGCGAGGGCGGATCGGGCGGCGCGCTCGGCTTGGCGATTGGCGATCGCGTGCTGATGCAGGAGTTCGCCGTCTACAGCGTGATTCCGCCCGAGGGATGCGCGGCGATCCTGTGGCGCGACTCGGGAAAGAAAGTCGAAGCCGCGGAGGCGCTGAAGATCACTGCGCCCGACCTGCTGGCGTTCGGCGTGATCGACGAGATCGTGCCAGAGCCGGTCGGCGGCGCGCACAACGATCCGGCGGCGGCCGCGACGATCGTCGGCGACGCCATCGCGCGGCATCTGGCCGAAGTGTCGGGCCTCGACCGCGCCGCCCGGCTTGCCGCGCGCTACGAGAAGTTCCGCCGGATGGGGAAGGAAGGGCAGGCGTTCGTCGACGACGCGCCGCGTGCTGCTGTGGAACCAGTGGAACGCGTGGAACCAGTGGACCCTCGCGGTTCAGCATGAGACCGTACATCTGGGATGTGGCGCCGTGCGATGACGCGGCGGCCGCGACGCTGGCCGCGGCGCTGACGATTCCTCCGATCGTCGCGCGGCTGCTGTGCATGCGCGGGCTGGCGGAGCCCGAGGCGGCCGAACGGTTCCTGCAGCCGTCGCTGTCGCACCTCCACGATCCGTTCCGGCTCTCCGGCATGGCGGAGACCGTGGGGCGCCTGCTGGGGGCGATTGCGCGCAAGGAGCGGATCGCGATACACGGCGACTACGACGTCGACGGCGTGACGTCGACCGTCATCATGCGGCGCGCGCTCGAGATGTTGGGCGCCGACGTCATCCATTTCATTCCGGAGCGGCTCACCGACGGCTACGGCCTGCAGCCGGCCACGGTGGAGAAGCTGCACGCGCTCGGCGCGGTCGTCATCGTGTCGGTGGACTGCGGCATTCGCGGCGAGGAAGCGGCGCGGCGGGCGCGCGACCTCGGCATCGATCTGATCGTCACCGACCATCACGAGCCCGACACCACGCTGCCGCCGGCCTTCGCGATCATCAACCCGAAGCGCGCCGACTGCACGTATCCCGACAAGAATCTCGCGGGTGTCGGCGTGGCGCTCAAGCTGGTGCACGCGCTCTGCCTGAAGACCGGCCACGAGAAGTGGCTGCCGGCGTTCGTGAAGATTGCGGCCATCGGCACGCTGGCCGACGTCGTCCCGCTGGTCGGCGAGAACCGCGTGATTGCGAAGCTCGGCCTCGAGATGCTGTCGACCGGCCGCCACACCGTCGGCCTGCGGTCGCTGCTCGAGGCGTCGGGCCTGACCAACAAGACCATCGACGGCTTCCACGTGTCGTTCCTGATGGCGCCGCGCATCAACGCGGCGGGCCGCATGAGTACCCCGGACATCGCGACCCGGCTGCTGCTGGCGATAGACGAGGGGCAGCTGGCCGAGGCGCGCGCGCTGGCGCAGCAACTCAACGACGAGAACACGAAGCGGCAGGCCGAGGAAGCGGAGATCCTGGCGCAGGCGCGGAAGGCGGTCGAGAGCGATCCGTCGGTCGGGGCCCACAATGTGCTCGTGGTGGCCGGCCAGGGCTGGCACCGCGGCGTCATTGGGATCGTGGCCTCGAAGCTCGTCGATCACTTCAACAAGCCGGCCGTCGTGCTGTCGATCGAGGGCGGCGTCGGCCACGGCTCGTGCCGCAGCATTCCCGCGTTCGACATGCTCGGCGCGCTCGAGCGCTGCGCCGACCTGTTCGACCGTTTCGGCGGCCACAAGCAGGCGGCCGGCCTCACGCTGCCGGCGGCCAACGTGCCGGAGTTCCGCCGCCGCATCAACGACTGGGCCGACAGCGCGCTCGACCCGCGCGACCTGCTGCCGCGCCTGCGCATCGACGCCGCGCTGCCGCTCGGCTCCATCGACTCGAGCGTGATCGAAGCGCTCGGCAGGCTCGGGCCCTACGGCGCCGGCAACCGCAAGCCCGTGTTCCATGCGGGGCCGGTGCAGCTCGTGAACGGCCCGCGCACCATCAAGGAGCGGCACCTGAAGATGTCGGTGCGGCAGGAAGGCCGCACCTTTCCGGCTATTGCATGGCGCTTCGCCGATCGCCTGCCGCTGTTCGAACAGCACCGCACGAACCTCGAGCTGGCGTTCTCGCTCGACAAGAACGAATTCAACGGCGAGGCCTACGTCGAGTTGACGCTAGCCGACGTGCGGGGATACGAGGCGCGCTGACATGCGCTGGCAGACCCACGCGCGTGCGGCGCTCGGCGTGCTCCTGCTGGCGCTGGCGGGCGGCGTCGTCTGGTACGTGATGCGTCAGGCGCCGAGCGCCGAGTCGCAGGCGCCGTCGCCGCGCACCGATCCGGATGCCGAGACCGAAATCGGCGCCGACGAGATCTCCCGGACCGACAACGGCGTCGTCGTCTATCGGGTCAAGTACGAGCGGGCATTCATCTACCCGGCGGCCACGAGCCGCATGCGCCTCGTCGGCGTCAGCGGCACACTGGCGCGCGGCGGCCAGCCGATGGAGTTTCGCGCCGACGAGGTCGACATCAAGCTCAAGGCCGGCGCGATGGGCGACCCGGCGAACTTCGACGAGATGCACATGCGCGGCAGCGTGCTGCTCACGTCCGGACCGGGAGCGGAGCCGCTGCACCTCGAAACGTCCGACGCGCTCTACAACGAGCTGACCGGCATCGTCACCACCGAGAAGGCGGCGAAGATCAGGCGCGGCAACATGTCGGGCAGCGGCACCGGCGCCACGTTCGACCGCAATCGCAGCGTCGTGTGGCTGCTGGCCGACGCGAAGGTCAACATCGCCACCGCGGGGCAGGGCACGCTCAACGTCACGGCCACGCGCGCGGGACTCGCGCAGAACGAACATTACATGCGCTTCGAGGAGAACGTCCGCATCGCGCGCGGCGGGCGCCTGATCGAGACCAACGCCGCCGTGGCCAACCTCACGCCCGACGGCAAGGGCATCACCAGTCTGGAGCTGACCGGCAACAGCCGCGTGACGGGCGGCGGCGACGGCGACGTGCCGGACATGCGCGGCGACGACATCACGATCACCTACAACGACGAGACCGGCACGCTCGAGCGCGCGGTGCTCATGCGGGCGGCGCGGATCGATCTGCCCGAGGGCGGCGGGCGCAGCCTCGCCGCCGACTACATCGACATGGGCTTTGCCGCCGA
>DATKDT010000171.1:0-25659 GCA_035512575.1 Vicinamibacterales bacterium
GCGCCCCGCCACGGCGAGAAACACGAACGCGGCCGAGACGACCACCAGCGCGCCGCCCAGCAGCGTGAGCGCCCCGACGTCGAGCGCGTCCACGTACCGCCGGATCGCCGGCGGCAGCCAGCGGCGGACGAACGTCAGACGCTTACGGGTGTCCATCCAAATGTAAATTGTAAATTATAAATAGCATTGTCTATCGGACCATTGGTCGCACTAAGGCGGCAGCAACGCGGCCATGCGTGCCGCGCTGTCCGCATGGACGAGTCGCAGTCGTCGCTCAGCGGTCGTGAACTCCCCGGCGCAGTCTGCGCCATTGGTCGCACTGAAGCGGCAGCAATAGCTCGATAGACAATGCTATCTACAATTTACAATTTACAATTTACAATTCGAGCGTTCTATCGCTTGATCTCCCTCTCTCTATTGAGCTCCAGGATGTCGACGCTGTCGGCGGCCGATCCGAGCAGGTGGCGCGCGAAGTAGTCGGCGCGCACCCAGAACACGTAGTCGCCGGCGTCGGCGAAGCCGTGGCGCTTGCCGGGCACGATCAGCATGTCGAAGCGCTTGTTCGCCTTGATCAGCGCGTCGACGAGCCGCAGCGTGTTGGCCGGATGCACGTTGTTGTCGATGTCGCCGTGGATCAGCAGCAGCCGGCCCTTCAGGTTCTTCGCGATCTGCGAGTTCCGCGCGATGTCGTACTCGAACTTGATCTTGCCGTCCTTGTCCTCGCTCTCCTTCACGCCGTGGTGCTTCTCGCTCCACCACCGGTTGTAGATGTTGTTCTCGTGGTTGCCGGCTGACGAGACGGCCACCTTGAAGAAGTCGGGATACACCAGCATGGCCGCCGTCGACATGAAGCCGCCGCCCGAATGTCCGTAGATGCCGACGCGGCCGGCGTCGACGAACGAATGCCGCCGCGCCAGCTGCTCGATGGCCGCCTTCTTGTCGGCAAGCCCGTAGTCGCGCAGGTTGCCGTAGCCGTAGTTGTGGTACCACTTCGACCGGCTCGGGTTGCCGCCGCGGTTGCCGACCTCGATCACGATGAAGCCGAGCTGCGCCAGCGCGACGTTCTGGCTGCGCGGCGAGAACGCCTTCGTCACGCTTTCGGTCTGCGGTCCCGGATACACGAACGCGATCACCGGATACTGCTTCGCCGGATCGAAGTCGAAGGGCTTGTACATCACCCCATACAGATCCGTGATGCCGTCGTCGGCCTTCACCTTGAACGGCTCGGGGAACTTGAATCCCGACTCGACGAGGGCCGAGACGTCCGCCTTCTCCAGGTCCATGACCTTCGTGCCGGCCGCGTCGAAGAGCGCCGCCTCGGGCGCGCGGTCGACGCGTGACGATGTGCTGACGTAGTACGCCGCCTTGTCGTTCATCGCGGCGTTGTGCGTGACCTCACCCTGCGTGAGCAGCTTGAGGTCGCCCGTGTCGACGTTCACGCGATAGAGGTGCTCGTAATACGGATCCTGGCCGGGCTCGCGGCCCGCCGCCGTGAAGTAGAGCGTCCGCGTCTTGTCGTCGAAGCCTTCGATGCCGGTGCACACGAACTCACCGCTCGTGATCTGCCGCTTCAGCGTGCCGTCGGCCGCATAGAGGTAGTAGTGGCCCCAGCCGTCGCGCTCGGACCAGTGGATCAGCTCCTTGCCGGCGTTGACCAGCCGGAGCGGCTGAATCTCGACGTAGGTGTTGGACCGCTCCTGGATGATCGGCTTCGACTCGCCGGTCGCCGTGTCGAGCTCGACGATGTCGATGCGCTTCAGGTCGCGGCTGGTGCGGGTGAAGTACAGCTTGCCGGCATCCGAGGCCACCCACTGCGGCTCGGTTTCCTCGCGGGCGCGGCGCTCGGACGTCATCGGCGCCGTCACGACGCTGAGCTGCTGGTCCACGAACGCCGCCGTCTTCGCCGGCGTCAGCTGGCGCGAGCCGATGTCGATGATGGCGAGCTCGGCCTGCGGCTGGTTCGCCTCGCCCGGCATGCCGTACTTGTAGGTTTCGAGCGTCGGCCGCGGGTTCGCCAGCGCGTTGATGACCCAGAGATCGCCCACCTTGCGCGCGTCGTTGCGCGACACCGCGAACTTCTTCGAGTCCTGCGACCAGTAGACGGTGATGGCCGGCACGCGCGGCCCGATCTTCGTGTCGCGCTCGTCCTTCTTCCCGGGCCGGAAGCGCCGGCGATCCTCCTCGGTCCTGAGGTCGCGGGCGTAGCTGTAGTCCTCGAGGCCGTCGGTCGTCAGCTGCGTCTCGACCAGGGCCGGGTCGTCGGCCTCCTTCTGGGCCTTCGCGTACTCGGCGGCGTCCATCATGTACAGGTTGTGGCCGCGCGCGAAGACGATTGTCTGCTTGTCGGGCGAAACGGCGGCCCACCGGGCCTTCTCCTTCTCCGGCTCGTAGTTCTGCAGCAGGACGACCTTTCCCGTGGCGAGGTCGTACTGCAGCCAGTGCTTCTTTGTCTCGGCCGGCCGCGCGCCCTGGCGCTCCTGCTGCTGGTCCTGCTGCTGCTCCTGCTGCTGTTCGCGCTCCTGCCGCAGCTGTTCCTCGGTCTTCACCTCCATCTTCATGTCGAGGACGCTGTCGGTCGAGACCGTGGCCTCCTTCGGCAAGTCGACGGCGAAGCGGATGACCGTGTCCTTGTCGAAGAACTTGATGGCGGAGATCGGCAGGTGCTGCGCGTCGTAGGGCGTGCGCAGGATCGTGGTCAGCTGCGCGGCCATCTTCGCGTTGTCCCAGAGCGGCACGCGCGTGCGTTTCACCGGGTCGACCATCCACCAGCGCTTGCCGGCGGGCGTCTCGAACTCGTACCAGAAGCGATCGGAATGCTCGAGCCACTGCGGGCTGACGCCGGTGCTGAACACCATCTTGCCGACCTTGGACGAGGCCCAGCGCGATGCCAGCTCGTAATTCGGCACCACGGCGGCCGGCGCCGCGGGCCCCTGCTGCGCGCGCGGCGCGGCGGCGGCGAACAACAGCACGAGGATCGTAAGGAGAAGACGGACCTGCAGCTTCATCGAAAGATACTCCTGTGGGAAGTGGAGGCGGAAAATATATCTTACAATGGCCCGACGGGGCGTAGCCTAACCTGGTAAGGCGCCTGCTTTGGGAGCAGGAGACTCTCGGTTCAAATCCGGGCGCCCCGATCTCCACTCGCAACGGGTGCGGTGCCGGGCGCGAGCAGGCGGCTGATGACCGCCTTCAGCGTGGCGGGCGCCGTGGGCTTGTCGAGGATGGCGTCGGCCCGCGTCGACGCGCGCGTGTCGTCGGCAATGGCGGCGCCGGTCAGCAGCACGACCGGCACGTGCGCCGTGCGCGGATTCGTCTTGATCTGATCGCAGACCTGCAGGCCGTTGGGACCGGGGATCGACACGTCGAGCACCACGAGATCCGGCAGCTGCCCATCGAGCGCGGCCAGCGCCTCGCGCCCGTTGCGCGCCGTCGTCACGCAATAGCCGTCGCGCTCGAGCCAGCGCTTGATCAGCCGCAGGTTCCCTTCGGTGTCATCCACCACCAGGAGCGTCACCGGATCCGTTTCGCAGCTGGCGTCGGCCGCCGTGATCTTCCCTTCGCGCACCAGCTTCAGGAACACGTCCACGATGTCGGGATCGAGATGCGATCCGGCAAGCGACTCCACGTGCCGCGTGACCTCCGTCACGCTCCAGGCCTTGCGGTACGGGCGCGCATGCACCAGGGCGTCCCAGACGTCGGCCACGGCGAAGATGCGCGCGGCGAGCGGAATGGCCTCGCCGGCCAGGCCGTGCGGATAGCCGGTGCCGTCCCACCGCTCGTGATGGTAGGCGGGAATGTCGAGCGCCGGCGTGAGGTACTCGATTGGCGACAGCAGCTCCACCGCGTGGGCGGGATGCTGGCGCAGGATCTTCCACTCGTCTTCGTTGAGCGAGCCCGGCTTCAGCAGGATGCCGTCGGGCACCGCCATCTTCCCGATGTCGTGCAGCAGCGCCCCGCGGTGAATGTGCACGCGCGCCTCGTCGGGCACGCCGAGCGCCAGCGCCACCTGATCGGTGATCGAGGCGACGCGCCGGCTGTGCCCTTCCGTCTCCGAATCGCGGAGCTCCAGCGCGCGCGCCCATCCTTCCAGCGTGGCGTCGTACGCGAGCGCGAGCTCCAGTGCCGCGCGCTGTTCCCGCTCGCGGCCCTCGGCTTCGAGACGGCGCCGCGATCGGCGCTCCTCGGCCTGCCGCAACTCACGTTCGATCACCGGCACGAGCCGGGCGAGACGGCCCTTCGTCAGATAGTCCGACGCGCCCGCCTTCATGGCGTCGATCGCGGTCTCTTCCGAAATGGTGCCCGACACGATGATGAAGGGAACGTCGGCATCCATGGCGCGGACGATGGAGAGCGCGCGGGCCGAGTCGATGTGCGGCCCGGAATGGTCGGCCAGCACGAGGTCCCAGGCGGATTCCCTCAGCGCATCCTGGAGGTGACCCACCTCATCCACACGGTGACTCGTGAACTGGAGTCCCGCGCGCTTCAGTTCGCGCGAGAGCAGCTCCGCGTCATCCGGCGAGTCTTCGATGAGGAGGATCTTCAGCACAGCTCAGCAACATGCAGGGGGCGTTCCATGCGTGTCAGATGGCCGGTGGCGGCTCATTAAGTACCAACCAATAAAGGCCGAGCTGGCGGATCGACTCGACGAACTGCTCGAAATCGACCGGCTTCTGGATGTACGAGTTGGCACCGAGGGAATATCCCTCCAGCCGGTCGCGATCCTCCCGCGACGAGGTCAGGATGACGATGGGGGTCAGGCGCGTGGCGGGATTGGCCCTGACCCGCCGCAGAACCTCGAGGCCGTCGACCCTCGGCAGCTTCAAATCCAGCAGCACGACCGCCGGCCGTTCGGCCAGATTCCGTCCCGCGTGGTCTCCCTCGCCGAACAGCCAGTCGAGCGCTTCCTGCCCGTCGCGGACGCACACGATCGGATTGCGAATCTTGTTGCGCCCGAACGCGCGCAGCGTCAGCGCCTCATCGTCCTGGTTGTCTTCAACGAGCAGGATGGTGCCATCACCCGACATCCGTCATCTCCTCTCCCGACGGCGTCCTATCCTGGACGCCGAGCGTGAACCGGAACCGCGCGCCGCCGCCCGGCGTGGACTCGCCGCTCACGGTGCCGCCGTGCCGGTGCACGATCCGCTGGACCGTCGCCAGGCCGATGCCGGTGCCGGCGAAATCGGTCTCGCTGTGCAGGCGCTGGAACACGCCGAACAGCTTCGCCGCGCGCGCCATGTCGAAGCCGGCGCCGTTGTCGTCGACCACGTACGTGCGCTCGAGGGCGGCGGCGTCCTCGTAGAGCCGGATGCGCGCGTGCGGCGTGCGCGCGGTGAACTTGAAGGCGTTCCCCAGCAGGTTCTCGAGCACGATCCGCATGAGCGCCTCGTCGGCGTTGACGACGAGCGACTCGGGGATCTGCCACTGCACGGTCCGATCCGTTTCGCTGCCGTCGAGGTGCCCGGCGATGCTCCGCGCGATCGGCGCCAGGTCGATGGGCGTCCGGTGCATGGAGACCCGTGTGACGCGCGAGAGCTGCAGCAGGTCGTCGATGAGCTCGCCCATCCGGCCCGCGCCGGCGCGGATGCGATCCAGATAGCGCCGCTCTTCGGGGCTGAGGCGGTCGCGCGCTTCCTCGTCGAGCGCCTGCGCGAAGCCGGCAATCGCGCGCAGCGGCGCGCGCAGGTCGTGCGACACGGAATAGCTGAACGCCTCGAGCTCGGTGTTGAGCGATTCGAGCTCGCCGACGATGTCGCGCAGCTCGCGGTCCTTGACCGCGAGCCAGCGCGCGGCCCGGCGCAGCGCGGCATCGAGCCGGCCGATCTCGTCCTGTCCGCTCGCCAGGCGCGCCGCCGGCAGCGGCCGTCCCGCGGCAAGCTCGCTCGCCACGGTCTCGAGCTCCTTGACGCGCGCGACGACGCCCGAGAAGAAGAGCCAGGCGGCGGCCATGCCGCCGACCACGCCGACCGACAGGCCCGCCACGAGGACGCCGGTGTGCCGGCGGTGCGCCTCGCGCAGCTCCGCGCCGGCGAGCCGGTCTTCCTTCCGATCGAGCGCGATGTTCGAGGCGATGACCGCGAAGAGCGCGAGCGTGGGAACGGCAATGACGAGGCTGCCCTTGCCCCGGAGCGACTCGTTGCGCCACCAGTGGCCGAAGATCGACTCGCGCCGGGACAATTTCATGACGGGCAGGCAGAATAACATCGCCCGCCAGCGCGCCCTCAACGAAAGGCGAAGCTGGGCCGTGCCGCCAGCACGTTCAGTCCTTCCGTGATGTCCTCGATGAGGTCGTCCGGATGCTCGCAGCCCGGCGAGAGGCGCACGAGGGTGTCGGCCAGTCCGAGCCGCGCGCGCTCAGCCGCCGGAATCGAGGCGTGCGTCATGCGGGCCGGATGGCAGATCAACGCCTTGACGCCGCCGAGGCTCTCGCCAAGCGCGAAGAACCGCCGCTCCGACACGAACGTCACGACATCGTCCACCGTCCCGTCGAGCTCGCAGGACACGATGCCGCCGAAGCCCGTCATCTGGCGGCGGGCGATCTCATGGCCCGGATGGGACGCGAGCCCGGGATAGTAGACGCGGCGGACGGCGGGATGCGCGGTGAGCAGCGCGGCCAGCGCGGCGGCGTTCTGCGCGTGGCGCTCCATCCGCAGCTCGAGCGTCTTGAGACCGCGGAGCGTGAGCCAGCAGTCGAGCGGCGCGGGCACGGCGCCGGTGGCGTTCTGCAGAAACTTGACCGGCTCGAACACGGCGGCATCGCGCGCGAGCACGGCACCCTGGATCAGATCCGAGTGGCCCGCCAGATACTTCGTCACGCTGTGTACCACCAGATCGGCGCCGAGCTCGAACGGCCGCTGGAAGCAGGGCGTCGCGAACGTGTTGTCGACGACCACGAGCGCCCCCTTGCCGTGCGCCTCCGCCGCAATCGACGCGATGTCGGCGACGAGCAGGCGCGGATTGGTCGGCGACTCGATCCACACGAGCCGCGTGCGCGCGGTGATCGCGTCGCGCACGGCCTGCGCATCCGCCAGGTCGGTGGGTTTGACGAGGCAGCCGAGCGGCTTGAAGACCGTGTTCAGCAGCCGGTACGTGCCGCCGTACACATCGAGCGGCACGACGATCTCGTCGCCGGGACGGAGATACGCCTGCAGGATGGCGTTCTCGGCGGCAAGGCCCGACGCGAACGCGGCGCAGTGCCGCACGCCCTCGAGTTCCGCGAGCACGTCTTCGAGCCGCTTGCGCGTCGGGTTGTTCGTGCGCGAGTAGTCGAAGCCGCGGTGCACCGCGGGCGCCTCCTGCTCGTAGGTCGACGTCTGAAAGATCGGCGCGACGAGGGCGCCGGTCTCAGGCTCCGACGGCTGCGCGGCGTGAATGGTCTTCGTGGCAAAACGCATGATGGGCTCCAGTGGTGGACACCACGGTGCGCGGATCGTCCGCGCGCGTGGTCGTGATGAGCAGGCGCACGCCGTGCGCCTCGGCGGCATGAAGCGCAGCCGGCTGCACGAGCGCGCAGCCGGCCGCGGCCATGCCAAGGGCCGTGTCGAAGTCGAGATGCGGAAGGTGGCGCGCGTCGGCGTGCGCGGCCGGATCGGCGGTGAAATAGCCTGGGACGTCCTTGATCAGCTCGCAGTGGCCGGCGCCGAGCGCCGCCGCCAGCGTGACGGCCGTGAGATCGGACGCTCCGCGCCCCAGCGAGACGATCGCGCCCCGATCCGTCGCGCCGAGGAAGCCGGGCACCACGACGACGGCATGGCTCTCGAGCGCGCGGGTCAGCTCGCCGGCACGCGCCGCCAGCGCGCCGCCGGCGCGATGCAGCCCGGTCTCGTGCACGTTCAGCGCGCAGGCCGGCACGCCGCGCGACTGGAGGTGCAGCGCCAGCAGCGCCGCGGACCGCAGCTCGCCTGTGGCCCACAGCAGATCGAGCGCGCGCGGATCGGGCGAGGCGCTGATGGCCTCGGCCTCGGCCTGCAGCCGGTCGGTTTCGCCCTGCTCTGCCGACACCACGACGAGCAATGGCGGCCCGAACACGCGGCCGGAGAGCCAGCGCGCGGCGCGCGCGTACGCCCGGCGTCCCGTCAGCACCGACCCGCCCAGCTTGATGACGATGGGGGCTTCAGCCATCGAGCGTCCTCCACCGGCCGGATGCAGCCGGACTGCGGACAATGACCGGCGCGGCCGCCCGCTGCGCGCTCTGCGGGTGGCCGTCCCGCCCGCCCGTCACCGCCTCAATCGCATCGTCGAGCAGCGTGGCGGCGGTGATGTCGGGCCCGGCGCCCGGACCCGCGAACACCAGGCGGCCGCTGTGGCGGCTGTCGATGACGATCGCATTGTCGCGGCCGGTGACCGACGCCAGCGGATGGGAGACGGGCACCCAGGCGGGACCGACGAAGGCGCTGATGAACGGCGCACCGCGTCCGTCGATGCGCTCCGCGGCAATCACCGGCTTGACGACGCCGCCAAGCCGCGCCGCCTCCGCCAGGTCTTCGCGCGTGACGCCCGCGATGCCGTCGACGCGCACCGCCCCCGGCCGGATGACGGCCCCGAACAGCGTGTCGCACAGCAGCACCAGCTTGGCGAGCGCGTCGGCGCCGGAGATGTCGGCAGCCGCGTCCGGCTCCGCGTAGCCGAGTGCCTGCGCTTCGCCGAGCGCCGCCTCGAAGGTGAGGCCGGCGGCGACGCGCGACAGGATGAAATGGGAGGTGGCGTTGACGATGCCGGCAAACCGCGTGACGTGGGCGGCAAGCGGCCGCCGCTCGAAGGCGCCGACGAACGGCACGCCCGCGATGACGGCGGCGTCGACGCGCAGCGACGTGCCGGCGCGGGCGGCGATGCGGCGCAGGCGCGGCCCGTCGCCCGCGATCATGATCTTGTTGGCCGAGACCACCGGCGTGCCCCTGCCGAGCACGCGGCCGGCGAGCGTGGCGGCCGGCTCGCGGCCGGCCATGACGTCGATCACGACGTCGTAGCGGCCGCGCAGGAACGCCTCGGCGTTGCTGGTGAGGCGGGCGACCGCGGGCGCGCGGCGCGGCTTCGCGACGTCGCGCACGAGCGCGCATGCGATCGAGACGGCGCAGCCGCGCGCGCCGAGGCGCGGCGCCGCCGCGGCCGCGGCGCGCGCCACGGCCTGGCCGACCTGGCCGAATCCCAGCAGTCCGACACGAATGACGCGCGCGCCCGCCGTCGTCGCACGCGACGGCGCGGGCAGGGCCGAGACAGACATCGACGCCACCTTCTCCAAAACCACGGCGAATCGCCGATCGGCGATTACACCGCGCCTGACAACCGGGAGTGAAAACGGCGCCGCTCGGAAGAAGCGGCGGTGTCTTCTTATCTCTCCCACGATGGGGCAGGACTTAGCACCTTGGCCGTTGCGGCCAGGTTGCTGTGGCGTCTCAGGGCCTGATCCCTCAGCCACTCTGGATAAACGCGCCGCGGGTAATCGCAACGCGAGATACACGTTAGTGGATGCGTGGATGTCGTGTCAAGCACCAGGCGAAGCGGCCGCGCGACAGGGCGCTCGGGCAAGTCCGTCGCCGCGCCCTCGTCCGTGCTCCGGTGCGATGTCCGGCATTCCGCCGCGCCGGCGGGGCGAGTCGGGCCAAAGAGCGGTCCCTCCGACGTCTTTTTTACGCCGTCGCGGCAGAACGCCGGACACCGCGTCGGAGCACGGACGAGGGCGCGGCGGCGCGTGTAGAGCGTCGTCTGAGATCGGATTAATGGAGCGGCAGCCGCAGTGTGGCGCGGCAGCCGGCGCGGTCGGCGCGGTTCTCGAGCGTGATGGTGCCGCCGTGGGCTTCGGCAATCTGGCGGCTGAGCGCGAGGCCGATGCCCGATCCGTTCGGCTTCGTCGTGAAGAACGGCACGAAGAGGTTGGCGGTGTCGGGCAGCCCGCGCCCCTCGTCATCGACGACGATTTCGACGAAGGGGCCCGCGGCGCGCCACGACATGGCGACGCCGCCGCCGGTTTCGAGCGACGCGTCGACGGCGTTGCGCACGAGATTGATCAGCGCCTGCTCCACCTGATCCTGATCGGCCAGCAGGGCGATGTCCGCACCGCCGGCGGCGCCGGTGCCCGCGCCGAGCGCCACCGGCAGCCGCTTCTCGAGCTCCGCGATGCGCGTGACGAGCGGCGCCACGTGCACCTGCCGCGACTGCGGCTTCGGCAGCCGCGCGAGCTGCGCGTAGGCGCGGAGGAACCGGCCGAGCGCGCCCGACCGCTCCTCGATCAGCGACAGTCCCTGCTGCACCTCGTCGCTGCGCGCGAACGCCGGCGCGCGATCGATGATGCGCCGCAGGCTGTGCGCCAGTGACTTGATCGGCGTCAGCGAGTTGTTGATCTCGTGCGACAGCACGCGCACGATGCGCTGCCACGCGAGCTTCTCTTCCTCACGCAGCGCCTGGCTCAGGTCGGCGACGACGACGAGGTGGTGCGGGCGGCCGTCGCGGTAGAACACCGCGCGGCGCACCTCGTAGCGGCCGTGCCGGTGCGAGAAAAGCCGATCGACCATCTGCCGCGTCTCGCCCGAGAGAAACGGCGTGAAGCCGAGATCCGCGGCGGGCTGGCCGGCCAGCTGCGCCGCGGCCCTGCCCGCCATCCGCTCGCCGGCGCGGTTGACGAGCAGCAGCCGGTGGTCGGGGTCGAACGCGAAGACCGCGACGTCGATCTCCTCCATGACGTGCGTGAGCAGCGCCGTGGACTCGATCGCCTCGGTGCGCTGGCGCTGCAGGGTGTGGCCGAGATCGTTGACCTCGTTCATGACGAGGCCGACCGAGCTGTCGCGCTTCGCGCCCGTGCCGCGAATCGAGTAGTCGCCCTCGCGCAGCGCGCCGAGCAGGTTGGTCACGACCTGCAGCGATCGCACCACCATCTGATGCGCGGCGGCGGCCGCGCCGAAGTAGCCGGCGAGGATCAGCACGGTCAGCGACCATCGCGATTCAGGCAGGGCCCACCAGGGCTCGCCGCCAACGGGAGACCAGACCGACCAGATGATGTAGAGGAGGCCCGCGACCGCCGGAAACCCGCCGGCCAGCACCAGCAGCGTGACGCTGGCCTCGAGACTGCGCGTCTGACGTCGCGTCATAGCCCGTGCTGCTGCAGCCGGCGGTACAGCGCGCTGCGGCTCATGCCGAGCTGCTCGGCGGCCTTGCGCACGTCGCCGCCGTGGCGCGCGAGCACTTTCTGGATGAAGGCGCGCTCGGCCTCGTCGAGCGACATGCCGTCGGGCGAGAGCGCGGGCGCCGGCGCGTCCTGCAGGCCCAGATCGCCCGCCGACATCGTGCGCGACGTCGCCATCAGCATGCCGCGCTCGATGCTGTGCGCGAGCTCACGCACGTTGCCGGGCCAGGTGTGCGAGAGGAGCGCCTGCTCGGCCGCGCGATCGAAGCCCGTGATGTCCTTCTGGTACCGCGCGCGGTAATGCGCGAGATAGTGCGCGGCCAGCGGCATGATGTCGTCGCGCCGCTCACGCAGCGGCGGCAGCCGGATCTCGACGGTGTTGAGGCGGTAGAGGAGATCCTCGCGGAAGCGGCCCTCGCGAATCTCCGTCCCGAGATCGGAGTTGGTCGCCGAAATCACGCGCACGTTGACGAAAATGGTGCGCGACGATCCGACGCGCTGCACCTCGCCCGTCTGCAGCACGCGCAGCAGCTTGGCCTGCAGCTTCACCGGCATGTTCGCGATCTCGTCGAGGAACAGCGTGCCCTCGTCGGCCAGCTCGAAACAGCCCATGCGATCGACGCGCGCGTCGGTGAAGGCGCCCTTCACGTGGCCGAACAGCTCCGACTCGGCGACGCCCTCCGACAGCCCGCCGGCATTCATCGTCACGAGCGGCCGGCTGGCCCGCTTCGACCAGGCGTGGAGGAGGCTCGCGACCACTTCCTTGCCCGTGCCGTGCTCGCCGGTGATCAGCACGCTGGCGTCGGAGGGCGCGACGCGCTGAATCTGCTCGCGCACCTCCTGCATCGACGCGGAGGCCGCGATGAAGTCGGGCAGCGCACGGGTCTGGCGCCGCGAGCTTTCCTCCTGCAGCCGCCGACTCTTGCGCAGCGCGCGACGCAGCTCGAGCTGGGTCGCCACCGCCGCCAGCAGCTTGTCGTCGTCCCACGGCTTCTCGATGTAGTCGCGCGCGCCGCGGCGCATCGCCTCGACGGCGCCGGCCACGCTGCCCCATCCGGTGATCACGAGCACCGGCAGCGTCGGATCGACGGCGCGCAGGCGCTCGAGCAGCTCGAAGCCCTCCTGCCCCGAGGTCGTGTCGCGCGTGTAGTTCAGATCGATCAACGCGAGGTCGAAGTCGCGCTGTTCGACGAGATCGAGCAGCTCGCGCGGCGACGCCGCCGCGCGCACGTCGTAGCCCTCGACGCCAAGCAGCATCTGCAGGGCGTTGCGAATGTCGGCCTGGTCGTCGGCGATGAGGATGCGGCCTTTCATCTCCATGAAAGGCTCCAGGCTCCAGACTCCAGACTCCAGGGGTTCGCGCAAGCGCTACGGACCATTCCCACTTCCGGGACGTTCGGGCGAAATACGGGGAGTTTCACGCGGTTTGCCACCAACCTAGGAAGATACATGCCAGTGCCGGTTTCGCGAAAGGATTCCGCCGTACCTGGAGTCTGGGGTCTGGAGTCTGGAGCCTGTTTCGCGTCTGGCACGCCCCGTGCTCATTTCGGCGGCGCTCCATGCATCAAGCGCCTCCGCCGCCGCGCGTGCTCGTGGCCGACGACCAGACCGACATCCTGCAGGCGCTGCGGCTGCTGCTCGTCGACGCCGGCGTCGAGCCCGAGCTGGTCACCTCGATCGAAGGCGTGCGCGATCGCCTGGCCGGGGCGACGTACGACCTGCTGCTGATGGATCTCAACTACACGCGCGACACGACGTCGGGACGCGAAGGGCTCGACCTCATCACCGAAGTGCGGGCCCGGGATCGACATCTGCCGATTGTCGTGATGACCGGCTGGGGCAGCATCGACACGGCGGTCGAGGCCATGCGCCGCGGCGCGCGCAGCTTCGTGCAGAAACCCTGGGACGACCTCACGCTCGTCGAGGTCGTGAAGCGCGAGATTGCCGACGGCGTGTCGTCGCGCCGCGCCGACGCGCGGCTCGAGCGCGAACAGGAAGAGGCGCGCCTGATTCAGCGCGCGCTGCTGCCCACCACGCTGCCCGCGCTCGAGGGCGTCCGCATCGCGGCGATGTGGAACCCGGCGAGCGGCTTTGGCGGCGACTGCTATGACGTCATCCGGTTCAACGCCGCGACGCCCGGCGCCGAGGATAATGCCGAGCGGGTGGGCATCACGGTGGCCGACGTCGCCGGCAAGGGCCTGCCGGCCGCGCTGCTCATGTCCAACCTGCAGGCGGCCGTGCGCGCGTTCGCATCGGAAGCCTCGACGCCGCAGCAGGTGGCCACGAGCGTCAACCGGCTCCTCTGCCGCAACATCGCGGTCGGCAGGTTCGTGAGCTTCTGCTATCTCGTCATCGATCGCTCGCGCGGCCTGCTCACGTTCGCCAACGCCGGCCACAATCCCCCGCTCCTGGTGCGCGGCGGCGGCGAGGCGGCTCGCCTGCTTTCGGGCGGCATGGTGCTCGGCGTCATGCCCGACGCCACCTACGATCAGCTCGAGGTCGCGGTCGCGCCTGGCGACAGGCTCATCCTGTATACGGACGGCATCATCGAGGCCGAAAACGCGGCGGGCGAAGACTACGGCGAGCACCGGCTCAGCCGCGTGGCCGCGGCGCACAGCACCGGCACGCCGCAGCACATCCTCGACGCCATCTTCGAGGACGTCTCGTTGTTCGCCGCGGGGCGCTTCGAAGACGATGCGACGCTGATCGTGGCCGCCATCGACTAGGCCGGGCCGGCGCGTAAGCGCAAAGCGGCCGGCCGGCGTCTAAGCCTTATAATCGACGCAACTTTTCCAGGAGCCCAGATGCACAAACGTGTCGCAGTCTTTCTGACCATCGCCGCGCTCTCCGCCTCGACCGTGTGGGCGGGTGTGGCTCAGCAGGCGCAGGCCCCGGCCCGCACGCCCGACGTCATCTACGTGCCGACGCCGCCCGAAGTGGTCGAGGCCATGCTGCGGCTGGCCAAAGTCGGTCCGAACGACGTCGTATACGACCTCGGCTCGGGCGACGGCCGCATCGTCATCACCGCCGCGCAGAAATTCGGCGCGCGCGGCATCGGCTTCGACATCGATCCCGAGCGCATTGCCGAAGCGAATGCCAACCTCGCGCAGGCCGGCGTCGGCGACCGCGTCAGGTTCGTGCAGGCCGATCTGTTCGAGCAGGATCTGAGCGAGGCGACGGTCATCACCCTCTATCTGCTGCCCTCGCTCAACATGAAGCTGCGGCCCACGCTGTGGAAGCTGAAGCCCGGCACGCGCATCGTGTCGCACAGCTTCGACATGGGCGACTGGCAGCCGGAGGCCACGGAAAACATCGACGGCCGCACCGTCTATTTCTGGACGGTCGGCAAGGGCCACTAAGCGGCAGCGCCGGCGAGGCGATTCGTTCGATCGGTTGTCTCCTCGAGGCATGAAGTCTCATCCTCGCGCGCGGCCTTCGAACTTCTGGCCGAGCTAGGTCTCGCCTGCCCTGCGTTAGACTCGCATCCAGCTAATGGATGCGCGGACTCGGTGGATGCGCTACGCCGCTGCGGCGGCCGTAGCGATCGTGATGGTTCCGCTGGCCCGGGCGCTCGCTCCCCTCGCCGGCCTCAGCCCGGGCGCCTTCGCGCCCCTGCCCCTGATCCTTCCCGTCCTGGTCGCGATCGGTCTGGTGTATCTCCTCGATCGACTGGCGATGCGCGGCGCGCGCGCCACCGAGCTGCAGGCGAAGGCGGCGCGCGAGTTCGAAGCGCGGCTGCGCGTCGACCGCGCGCTCGAAGGCAACGAGAACCAGCTGAGTCTCATCACGAGCGCCGTGCCGGTGCTCATCGCGTACGTCGACGCCGGCCGGCGCCTGAGTTTCGTCAATCGCGCGTGGCTCGAATGGTTCGGTCCCGCCTCGGGCGCCGGGCCGCTGGAGACCGCGCTGCCGCCGGCGGCGGGCCGCGCGCTGGCCGCGAAGGCCGCGGAGGCGCTCGAAGGCCACCGGACGCAGTTTCAGCTCACCGTCGAGCGCGACGGCAGCGGCCTGTTCGACATCGAAGCCGTGTTGCTGCCCGACGTGGGCGGCGACGGCCGGCCGCGCGGACTCGTGGCCATGCTGTCGGACGTCACCGATCGGAACAGGATCCAGGCGGGACTCGCGCTTCAGAATCGCGTGGCGCAGGCGATCGCGGACGCCCGCTCGCTCGAACAGCTGCCGCGCGTGATGGAAGTCGTTGCGGCGGGCCTGGGGGCGGAAGCCGCGCGCCTCTGGCTTGCCGGCGCCGGCGCGCTGCGGCTGGGGGCCGAGTGGCCGCCGCGCGCCGCCGCCGGAAGTCCGGAGCCGCCGCCCCACGTCGTGTCGGCCTGGCACGGCGCGGCGGTTGCCGCGGGCGGTGCGGATTCGCCTTCGGCGACGGCGGCGGTGCCGCTCAGCGCCGGAGGGTCGGTCGAGGGTGTCATCGAGATCACCGACGCGCGCCGCTTCGCGCTCGACGGCATCCTGCGCGAGGGCCTCACCGCGCTCGGCGTGCAGATCGGCCAGTTCATCCAGCGCGCCGGCGCCGAGGCGCATGCCGAAGCGCGCGCGCGCTTCAACCGCCGTCTCGTCGAGGCGATTCCGCAAATCGTCTGGACCGCGGGCGCGGATCGCGCGTTGGACTCGCTGAGCGCGCGCTGGCACGACACCACGGGCATCCCCACCGAGGACGGCCTCGGCGACGGCTGGCAGCAGGCCGTGCATCCCGACGACCTGGCGGCGGTGGTCGAGGCGTGGCGGGCCGCGGCCGATGCCGGCACGCCGGTGCGCCGCGAAGTCCGCCTGCGCCTGGCCGGCGGCCGCTGGCACTGGCACCTCATGGTCGCGATCCCCTCGCGCGACGACGGCGGCCTGCAGTGGTTCGGGACGTTCACCGACATCGACGATCAGAAGCGGGCGCTCGAGTCGCAGCGCATCCTCGCCGACATCGGGACGACGCTGAGCACCGCGCTGGGGCACGAAGACACGACGCGGCTGGTCGCGGAGCTGCCAATCGGGCGCTTTGCCGAATTCGTGGCGGTGGCCGAGCTCACTGAGGAGGGGCTGCAGTGGGTCGCGGCGGCGCATGTCGACCCGCGCGAATGGGACGCGGGGGCCGCGCTGCGCGCGATGCCCGACTTCTCCGAGAGCGCGTCGATCGCGGCCGCGCGCGTGACGCGGACGGGCGGACCCGAGCTCGCGGACACGCCCGACGCGGCCGCCGCCGACGAGACGCTGCGCGGCCTGGGCGCCTCATCGTCGATCACGGTGCCCATGACGGCGCGCGGGCGTACGCTGGGCGCGATCACGCTCGCGTGCCTCCACGGGCGGCCGTACGACCGCGCGGATCTTGGCCTTGCGGCGGATTACGCGCGCCGGTCTGCGGTGGCGATCGACAACGCGCGGCTGTACCGGCAGACCGAACAGGCGAGCCGCATGAAGGACGAATTCCTCGCCACCGTCTCGCACGAGCTGCGCACGCCGCTCAACGCGATGCTCGGCTGGACGAAGCTGCTGCGCTCGGGCCGGCTCGAACAGAACCGCCTGGCCGTGGCGCTCGAGACGATCGAGCGCAACACGCTGGCCCAGGCGCAGCTCATCGAAGACCTGCTCGACGTCTCGCGCATCGTCACCGGCAAGCTGCGGCTGCAGAAGAAGCCGGTCGATCTGGCCGACATCGTGCGCGCCGCGGCGGCGACGGTGCAGCCGGCGGCCGACGCGCGCGGCGTGGCGCTGGATCTGCAGATCACCATTCCGGACGGCGTGCTGATGGGCGATGCGTCGCGCCTGCAGCAGGTCGTCTGGAACCTGCTGTCGAACGCGATCAAGTTCAGTCCCGAGCACGGCCGCGTGAACGTCACGCTGACGAGCGACAACACGCAGGCGGCGCTGTCGGTCAGCGATCGCGGGGCCGGCATCGTGCCGGCGTTCCTGCCGTACGTCTTCGATCGGTTCCGCCAGGCGGACTCGACGGTGACGCGCACCCACGGTGGCCTCGGCGTGGGGCTCGCCATCGTGCGGCACGTCGTGGAGATGCACGGCGGATCGGTGGAAGCGTTCAGCGAGGGCGAGAACCGGGGCGCCACGTTCACCGTGCGGCTGCCGCTCGATCCCGCCGCCGCGGGTAAGGTGCGCGCGGAGCCGGCGGGGCGCAGCGCCGGCGACATCAGGGATCTGTCGGTGGTGCTCGTCGACGATCAGCCCGACGCGCTCGAGATGACGCGGCTCCTGCTCGAAACGCGCGGCGCCCACGTGCGCACGGCGCCGTCGGCGCGACATGCCCTGCAGGCGCTTCGCGATGAGCGGCCGGATGTGCTCATCGCCGACATCGGCATGCCGGGCGAGGACGGGCACTGGCTGGTCACCGAGGTGCGCGGCGACCCGGCGCTGGCCGATCTGCCCGCCATCGCGCTGACGGCCTACGCGCGCCCGGAAGATCGCGCGAAGTCGGAAGCCGCCGGCTTCCACGCGCATCTCACGAAGCCGCTCGACGCCGACGAGCTCACGCTGGCGGTGGCGTCGCTCGTGCGAGCACCACGCTCCCCCCGAATCCCCCGCCCGTCAGCCGCGCTCCGTACACACCCGGCGAGCTGATGGCCCGCTCGACGATGGCGTCGATCTCGGGCAGTGACACCTCGAAATCGTCACGAAGCGAGGCGTGCGATTCGGTGAGCAGCGCGCCGAAGCGGACCGCGTCGCCGTCCTCGAGCGCGCGCACAGCCTCGCGCACGCGCCGGTTTTCCGACCGCACGTGGCGCACGCGCTTCGACAGGCGCGCGGGAAGACGCGCCGCGGCAGCCTCATCGTCATCGACCTCCCGGAGCGACGCGACGCCGAGCCGCGCGCAGGCGCGCGCGCACTCCTCGCGGCGCTCGCGATAGCGTCCCGAGCGATTGGCGTGGGCGATGCCGGAGTCGACGATCTCGATCTGGATGGCGGCCGGCACGCTGATCGGCGTGATCTCCAGCGCGTGGAAGTCGATCAGCTGCGCGCGGCCGGGCTCGCCGGCGGCGGCAATCTGGTCCATCATGCCGACCGGCGCGCCGACGAAGTCCGTTTCGATCGCGCGCGCCAGCTCCGCCACGCGCACGTCGTCGAGCGCCACGCCGCCGAGCCGCGACAGCGCCTGCACGAGCGCGACCGCCAGGGCCGCGCTCGACGCCAGCCCCGCGCCCGGCGGGATGTCGGAGGCGATGGTGATCGTCGCGCCGTGCTCGTAGATGCCCTCGCGCGCGAGCAGCACCGACGCGCCCGTGACGTAGTCGACCCAGGTGCCGCTCGGCTCCCACGCGCCGGCTTCCACGATGACCTGACCGTCTTCCGGATAGGCCCCCGATCGCGCGGCCACGCGAAAGTCGCCGCGCAGGCTGGCCCGCACGGTCACGGCGAGCGGCAGCGTCATCGGCAGCGCCAGCCCGAGGTTGTAATCGGTGTGCTCGCCTATCAGGTTGACCCGGCCGTGGCCGGTGCCGGTCGCTTCAGTCAAATGGAGATCCGTGGGGAGGAACAAATTCAGTACCGATAGTGCTCCGGCTTGTACGGCCCCTCGACCTTCACCCCGATGTAGCTCGCCTGCTCGGGCGTCAGCTCCGTCAGACGCGCGCCCAGCTTCGCCAGGTGCAGCCGCGCCACCTTCTCGTCGAGCGCCTTTGGCAGCACGTACACCTTCTTCTCGTACTTGCTCGGGTTCCCGAACAGCTCGATCTGCGCGATCGTCTGGTTCGTGAAGCTGTTCGACATCACGAAGCTTGGGTGGCCCGTCGCGCAGCCCAGGTTCATCAGGCGGCCTTCGGCGAGAATCAGCACCGAGTGGCCGTCCGGAAACACCCACTCGTCGTACTGCGGCTTGATGTTGATCGTCTTGATGCCCGACACCTTCTTGAGCCCGGCCATGTCGATCTCGTTGTCGAAGTGGCCGATGTTGGCGACGATCGCCTTGTCCTTCATCTTCGCCATGTCGCCGGCGGTGATGATGTTGAAGTTGCCCGTCGCGGTGATGAAGATGTCGGCCGAGCCGATCACATCCTCCTTCGTCACCACCTGATAGCCCGCCATGCACGCCTGCAGCGCGCAGATGGGATCGATCTCCGTGACGACCACGCGCGCGCCCTGGCCGTCGAGCGCCTGCGCGCAGCCCTTGCCGACGTCGCCATAGCCGAACACCACCACCAGCTTGCCCGCCAGCATGACGTCGGTCGCGCGGTTCAGACCGTCGACCACCGAGTGACGGCAGCCGTAGAGATTGTCGAACTTCGACTTGGTGACCGAGTCGTTGACGTTGATCGCCGGAAACAGCAGCGTGCCCGCCTTCTGCATCTCATAGAGCCGATGGACGCCCGTCGTCGTCTCTTCCGTCACGCCCTTGATGCCGGCAGCCACCTTCGTCCAGCGGCCGGGGTTCTTCTTCGCCTCGGCGCGCAGCAGATCCAGAATCACGCCCCACTCCTCGGGATCGTTCTTCTCGTCGAATGCCGGAATCTTTCCCGCCTTCTCGAACTCGGCGCCCTTGTGCACCAGCAGCGTCGCGTCGCCGCCATCGTCGAGCAGCATGTTCGGGCCCGAGCCGTCAGGCCACATCAGCGCCTGATCCGTGCACCACCAGTACTCGTCGAGCGTCTCGCCCTTCCAGGCATACACCGGCACGCCCGACGGGTTTTCGACGGTGCCCTCGCGGCCGACGGCCACGGCCGCCGCGGCGTGATCCTGCGTCGAGAAGATGTTGCACGAGACCCAGCGCACGTCGGCGCCGAGGTCGACGAGCGTCTCGATGAGCACCGCCGTCTGCACGGTCATGTGCAGCGAGCCCATGATCTTCGCGCCCTTCAGCGGCTGCTGCGCCTTGTACTCCTTGCGCACCGACATCAGGCCGGGCATCTCCTGCTCGGCCAGGCGGATCTCCTTGCGGCCCCACTCGGCCAGCGAAAGGTCCCGGACCTTGAAGGGCTCGCGGCCCGCTTTTCTCGTCAACTCGTACGCGTGCCCGCTCATCACTGCAGTCGTCATGTCAGTCTCCTAAGAACACAGAACGTAGAACACAGAATCTTTCAGCCACGTCTCCCGGTCGCGACAAACAACGAAGGTCCGCGCGACGCCGGGTCGGCGGGCAGCGTGTGCACCCGCGTCCCCTCGAAGCCTGCGCCTTCCATCAAACGCGCGATCTGCTCGGCGCTGAAGCCGAGCCACACATGTCCCATTTGCTGCCGGTACTCCTCGCGGTCGTGCGGCAGCATGTCGATGATCAGCAGCCGCCCGCCCGGCGCGAGCGCGCGGTGCGCCTCGGCCAGCGCCGCGGCCGGATCCGGCACGTGATGCAGCACCAGCATCATCGTCGCGGCGTCGAGCGAGGCCGACTCGATCGGCAGCGACTCGAGCACGCCCGTCCTGAGCTCGACGTTTGCCGCGTCGCCGAGACGCCCGCGGGCCGCGGCAAGCATCTCGTCGGACGCGTCCACGGCAATCACGCGCGACACGAACGGCGCGAGCGCGGTCGACACGATGCCGGTGCCGCAGCCGAGATCGCCGACCGTCCAGCGGTCGTCCGCCAGGGCCAGCAGACCCTGCAGAAAGAAGTCGTGCCCGAACAGCTCCTCGCGCAAGCGATCCCAGTGGCTGGCCGACGAGGCGAAGAAGGTCTGCGAGCGCGCCGCGCGGCGCGCGAGCACCGACTTGAGCCTCCGGTGATCCTGCGCCGCTCCGGGCCGATCCGCAACCTGATCACGAGCCAGCGCCCACACGGTTTCGAGCGGCCCGGCCGAGGTATCGAATGAATAGAAGCGGCTGGTGCCGTCGCGGCGCGAGCCGACCCATCCGGTGTCGGCAAGCACCTTCAGGTGACGGCTGACCGTCGACTGGGGCAGCTGCAGCACATCGGCCAGTTCCCCGACCGTCAGCTCCCGCCGTTCCAGGACGAGCAGCATCCTGCAGCGCGTCTGGTCAGACAACGCTCCAAGGGCGTCGAGCAGGGCGGGGGCGGCGGCAACAGGCATCTATCCGTAAATCCGGATAGACGGTAACACGCCTAGCGCTTCACGTCAACAGGCAGGTTCCGGCGTGACCAGTCCTCGAACGAGCCGTCATAGAGGACGACCCTGTGCCCGAGCAGGCGCGCCGCAAACAGGACGCCCGTTGCCTGCTGACCGATGTGGCAGTACGTGACCACTGTGTCGTCCGGCTTGACGCCTGCCGCCGTGAACAGCGCACGCAGCTCCTCCGGCGATTTCATCAGGCCGTCCCCGGTCGTCACGGTCGAGAACGGGAGACTCAGGGCGCCCGCGATGTGGCCCGTCTTGTGCGGGTTCGCGGCATTGCCGCCGGTCTGCGTGCCGTCGTAAAAGGCGGACGTGCGCGCGTCCACGATCGCAAATCCCGCCCTGCCAAGGTGCGCCTGCACGAATTCGGCGTCGGCCACGACCGGCCTCACCTTCAGCGGCGACAACACACCCACCTGCTGTGCAGGGACCTCGGCGGTGACGGGACGCGTCTCGCGCGTCCATGCCTCGAGACCGCCATCGAGCAGCGCGACGTTGTCGAGACCGGCCCAATGCAGCGTCAGCATCAGTCGTGTCGCGGGCGTGAACCAGCCGCCGGCCTGATAGATGACGATGTGGGAGTCGTCGGAGATGCCGAGGGCCGCGAGGCGCTCGCGCAGCACGTCGGGCGGCAGCATCTGCAGATTCAGATCCTGCTCGCGCGTGTGCAGGCCCGTCCGGACGTCGGCGAAACGCGCGCCTGGAACATGCGCCGTGTCGTAGCCCGCCTTTTCGCCGACATGCAGGATCACGAGCTTCGGGTCGTTGAGCCGGTCAGCCAGCTGCGCGGTCGATACCAGCAGGGACTGGGCGCCGGCGGCGGATGGAATCGCGACGAGAAAGGTCACGGAGACGGCAAAGACGGTCACGAAAGTGCGCATGGCATCCAATCTACAGGGGATGGCTCCGGTGCGCCAGAGCTTGTCGCCCGGGCGGCTGCCGCCGAGGATCCTGGGAGATCTTCAATTCCCCTGTCGCCGAAGCACCCGTCCGGGCCTCTTCCCGGTAAAGCTGCCCGCGTCGATGACGGCCTGGCCGTTGACGAGCACGAGCCACATGCCTTCCGACATCTGATGCGGATCGGCGTACGTAGCGCGCTCGCGCAGGGCCGCGGGATCGAAGACGACGATGTCGGCGAAGGCGCCAGCGGCGATCGCGCCGCGGCCAGGGAGATTGAACGTTGCGGCCGGCAGCGCGGTCATCGAGCGGATGGCGTCCTCGAGCGACACGGCGCCGCGTTCCAGCGCATAGTGCGCGAGCTTGCGCGTAAAGGCGCCGTTGTTGCGCGGATGCGGGCGGCCCTCTCCCGGCAGCGTGAGTCCTCCGTCGCTCGACGTCATCATCCACGGCCGCCGCATCAGGGCCAGCAGGTCTTCGTCCGACATGTTGAACGACACGATCGACGCGTTGCCCGCTTCGATCAGCTCGAGGGCCGCGAGCTCCGGCGGCTTCCGCCGCGCCTCCGCGATCTGATCGAGCGGCTGGCCTTCGAGCGCGCGGTTCGCGCCATGCGAGGCAATCACGATGCTCGCCGCGCCTCCGCGGCGCCGGATGTTCTCGCGCATCTCGGCGACGATGCGCGCGCGCGTGGCGGCGTCGGCCAGCCGCGCGCGGAATTCCGCCGCGCCCCCCGCCTGCGCCCAGCGCGGCACGATCGCCGCGCCGAGGCTGGTCGAGGAGGCCGCGTACGGATACTGGTCGGCGAGCACGTCGACGCCCCGGGCGCGGGCGAGCTCGATGCGGGTGGCCGCGGCGGCGCCAAGCCCCCAGTTGTCGGGACCGAGCGCCTTGATGTGCGTGACGATGCCGCGCACGCCGGCCTGTTCGGCGACATCGATGACTTCCTGCACGGCGGCAATCACGCCGATCGAGTAGTTGCCCTCGTCGCGAATGTGGCTCGCGTACACACCGCCGGCCTCGCGGGCGAGCGCGATGACCTCGTCGATCTTCGCGAAGCTGCCGGGCGCGTAGAACAGGCCGCTCGACAGGCCGAGGGCACCGTCGCCCACCGCGCGCGTCACGAGCGCCCGCATGCGCGCGAGCTCCTCGGTCGCCGGCGCGCGATCGGCCGCGCCCATCACGTTCGATCGCACGCTTCCGTGCCCGATCAGCAGGCCGGCGTTGACGCCGATGCCGCCTTGCTCGAGCGCCGCGCGCTGCGCCGCAAGATCCACCGGGCCGCCGCCGTCCGGATTCCCGATGATCGTCGTCACGCCCTGCGCCAGAAGTGCGCGGGCGTCGCGGAGCGGCTCGCGCGTCAGCGCCTCCGCGGCGTGCGAATGCGCGTCAATGAAGCCGGGGGCGACGAGGCGGCCGGCGGCGTCGATGGTGCGCGCCGCCTTCGCCCCTCTGAGCGATCCGACCGCCACGATGCGATCGCCCGTGATCCCCACGTCGGCCCGCCGCCAGGGATTGCCGCTGCCGTCGAGCACGCGGCCGTTGACGATGAGCAGGTCGAACGGGGGCGTCTGCGTCGGCGCCGGCAATGGAATCAGCGCCAGCGCCAGCGCCAGGATCGGGATGGTGCGAAGCATAGGGGATTGTAGCGGCCATCTGGCCGCGTAGCGGTCCGGCTATTTCAAGATGCCCAACTCAGTCAGGATGGCCCGCGCGATTGGGACGCGCTGCGAGTACGCACGTCCGTAGTCTCTGGCACCCATCTGTAACGCGAAGTAATAGACCGCCTTGTCCTTTTCCACATATCCGACGTACCAGTTCGACGTGTCCTCGCCATCGGGCTGACAGGCGCCCGTCTTGGCGCTCAGGCGCCATGACGGAGTGTCTTCGACAACCATGATTTCCCTCGTCAGTCTGGTCGTTCGATCTGAGAGACCGAGTTGGCCCTCATAAAAACGACGAAGGAAGTCGACCTGCTCGTCCGCCGAGATTCGCAGCGAACCGTCGACCCAGAATGGATTGCCAGTGCGATCCAGGCCACCGCTGACATCACCGTTGCCGTATCGAAAGTGTTCCAGGAAATCCTGCACCGTCTGCATGCCCGCGCGGCGCGCCATGACCTGATAGTACCAAAGGGCCGAAGCTTTGAACGCGCCACGCAGGTCGAAATCGCGTGCCCAGTGCTGGGGCTGTCTCAGCGCCGGGTCGTACTCCAGGATGAAGCCGGGATCAGATACCGTGCCCGATTCGAGCAGAATCGCCGTGTTCGGGATCTTAAAGGTGGAGCATGGGGCAAACCGTTCGGCCGCGCGCTTCCGATTATGGCGCACGTTCTTGCCCGAGGAGCCGTTGAGCAACACGAACGTTCCATTCAGATCCCGGAAGTGTTCCGTGAGATCCGGCGATTGCGCGCGAATGGCCGCGACAGCTAGAAGGGCCAGGATGGCCGGCACGACTACACGCATGCGCCTGATGATCGCACGAGGACGCGCCTGAACGCCGAGAGGCGTCGTCGGCCGCCGCCTCATTGGCGCCGCAACAACACCGTTTCGAGGGCCCAGAAGATGGCGCGCCGAGACTGCGTGACGGCGCGACCGAGATCCTTTAAGCTGAAGCCTGAAGGAGAGCAGCAATGGCCTCGCTCGATTGGTCCCGGTGCCCGGCTGTGGAGAGCATCCCTGGCAAGGTCAGCGGGGCCTGGGTGTTCAAGGGCACACGCACGCCTGTTGCAATCGTCTTCGAGAATCTGGAAGACGGCATGACCATTGACGAGGTGATGGAGCAGTTCGCCGTCACGCGGGAGCAGGTCAAGGCCGTCCTCGAGTTCGCCGCAAGGAGCCTCGACGCGCCCGTCCCGGGACGCTGATGCGCGTCCTCTTCGACAACGGAACGCCGAGAGGCGTCGCGGCCGCGCTTCCTGATCACGCGGTCGAAGAGGCCCGTTCGCGAGGGTGGGATACCTTCCGGAACGGCGAACTGTTGGACGCCGCCGAAGCCGCCGGATTCGACGTGCTCAACTCGGCAAAGGCCGGTGGAGGCTGATCAAGAAGAGCCTTGCGGAGATTGCCGCAGCTGTGGCCGTAACGACACCTGGTAACGTCGTAGAGGTTGAGATTTCGATCGAGTGAGGCCGAAGAGACCGGACTGCTGGAGCGAAGAACCGATGGAACCTGTGGAAACTCAGCTTCCGGCACACGATGTGCAACGGAAGGGGGTCATGGACAATCTCAACATCACGCACGATCGAGACCCGCGCAACGTGTGGGATGACGCGGGCGCGGCGCCTCTGATGGACAGACTTCGCGGGCTCGACCCGGCGCGCACCGTAGCGGTGGCGGGCGGCGCGGCGCTGGCCGCCATGGGGTTGCGGCAGCGCGGCATTCTCGGCGGCCTGCTGACGGCGATTGGCGGCACCCTGGTATACCGCGGCCTGTCCGGCCACGCCGACCTGACGCAGGCGCGCGCCTGGGGCGCCGCGGCCCTGCGCGATCGCGGCTACCTCACCAGCGACCGGACCGACGAGGCCGCGCGCGAGTCGTTCCCCGCCAGCGATCCGCCTTCGCGCTAGGAGCCAACCTTTTCCGTCTCTTAACCATCTAACCCGCGTATGGACAACGCCCTGCAGGACGTCCGCTACGCGGT
>DATKDT010000172.1:0-4542 GCA_035512575.1 Vicinamibacterales bacterium
GGAGAAGGCGCGGCTCCGCAGCAACGCGGCGCCGAGCAGGCCGCAGGATCAGCAGTCGTTCGAGCAGTGGATGAATCAGCTCGATGCGGACGTCGAGCGGTTCCGGAGCGGGCCAAACGTCCGCTTCGACCTCAGCGCCCCGCTTGCGCAGCTGGACGGAGACACATTCGACGTCAGCCGCGGAGCTCGGGCGTCATCTGCTCGCATGTACAAGCACGGCTTCCTTTCGAATGTGTCTCCATCTAGCCCCGCGCAAGGTGGCCCAGCACAGGCCGGTACACACCAGGTTCCGACGCCTCCCGGGTCGCCGACTACCGATGAAGTACTCGCGATCATCAATGCGCGCATCGTGCCGGTCACGAAGCCGACCATCGAGAAGGGCACCATCGTCATTCGCGGCAACAAGATTGTCGCGCTCGGGCCCGATGTGCAGGTGCCGGCGGGGGCGACGGTGATCGACGCGAAGGGCGGGTCGGTGTATCCGGGGTTCATCGAATCGAGCACCGACCTTGGGCTCAACGAGCCGGGCGTGCGGGGCATGGACGATGTGCGCGAGATGCTGGATTTCAACCAGAACATCCGCACGCGCGTCGAGTATCAGGCCGACAGCGACGCGATTCCGGTCGGCCGCTCCAATGGCGTGACGACGGCGGCGGTGATGCCGAGCGGGGGGATCCTGTCTGGCGATGTCGCGGTGATGAATCTCGACGGCTGGACGTGGGAAGAAGCCACGGTGAAGCCGAGCGCCGGCATCGTCTTCAGCTTCCCCGCGGTGGCGGGCGGCGGGGGGGGACGCGGCGGCGGCGGTGGCCGCGGCGGCGGACCGGGCGGTGGCGACACGACGTATGAAGAGCTGCGGCGCCGGCGGCAACAGCAGCTCGACCGCGTGTCGGACTACTTCGCGCGCGCGCGCGCCTACGCGAAGGCCGACGCCAAGACGCGGCAGACCGACTGGATGCTCGAGGCGCTCGTGCCGCTCGTCGAGAAGCGCACGAAGCTGTACACGCGCGTCGGCAGCTACACGGACTTCAAGGACGCCATCGAGTACGGCGCGAAGGAAGGCGTCGACATGGTGATCATCACCAGCCCGTTCGCGGCCGCCATGGGCGTCGACGCGCTCAAGGGGAAGAACGTGCCGGTAATCCTCACCGAGGTGCAGTCGACGCCGCAGAGCGAAGACGTGTCGCACAACTACAACTACGCCGCGGCCGACGTGCTGGCCGACGCCGGCGTGAAGTTCTCGTTCTCGACCGGCGGTTACTCCGACGTGCGGCTGCTGAACTACCAGGCGGCACAGTCGGTGGCCTGGGGCCTGTCGCACGAGCGCGCGCTGAAGGCGCTGACGATCGACGCCGCGGAAATCCTCGGCGTGGGCGCGGCCGTCGGCAGCCTCGAGGAAGGCAAGATCGCGAATCTCTTCATCACCGACGGCGACCCGCTGGAGGTCCGCACGAACGTGAAGAACGTCATCATCAATGGCCGCGATGTGAGCCTCGAGAACAAACACTGGCTCCTCTGGCAGCGCTTCATGGGGAGACAGTAGCCATGAAAAGATTTCTGATTACAGCACTAACAGTCACTCTGGCGGCAGTCGCGATCTCGAGCGCGCAGGGTCCGTCGGCGCCGACTTACGCGATTCGCGGCGCGAAGATCGTTCCAGTGTCGGGCGGCGAGATTGCCTCTGGCAACATCGTGCTGCGCAACGGGCTGATTGAGGCGGTCGGCGCGAACGCCGCCATTCCGAACGACGCGATCGTCATCGACGGCACGGGCCTCACGGTGTATCCCGGGCTGATCGACATGGGCAACGCGTCGGTCATCGACTCCGGCGCGGCGCCGGCGGCCGGCGGACGCGGCGGCGCGCCGGCGGCGCCAGGCCAGTCGCGCGAAGACACGGAGCGCGCCAAGCGCGATCGCCTGCTGCGCGCCGACTACATGGCGGCCGCCAACCTGCGCCTCGAAGGCGCGGAGCTCACGCGCCTCGCGTCGGCCGGCATCACCAGCGTGCTTGCCACGCCCGGCGGCACCATCTTCCGCGGCCAGAGCGCCCTCGTGAACGTGATCGCGCCGCAGGACGACCCGCAGATCAGCGCGCTCGCCGACATCCGAAAGACGATGACGGTGGTGCAGTCGCCGGTGGCGCTGCACGTGAACTTCCAGCCGGGCGGCGGGCCGTATCCGGCGTCGCTGATGGGCGCGATCGCGTTCGTGCGCCAGGCGTTTTCGGATGCCGCGTGGCAGCGGCAGGCGCTCGCCCACTACGAGAAGAACGTCGCGGTGCCGCGTCCCGTGTGGGATCCGGCGCTCGAAGGGCTGTTCCCGGCCATCGACAGGCGGATCCCGGTGGCGTTCGACGCCGACGAGGCGCGCGAGATCGCGCGCGTGCTGCGCCTGGCGAAGGAGCTGAACGTCAATCCGATCATCACCGGCGCGCGCGAGGCGGCCGACATGGCGGCGGAGCTGAAGGCGGCCAACGCGCCGGTCATCTATTCGCTGAACTACCCGGTGCGGCCGCGCACGCTGCCGCCCGACGCGGACGAATCGTTGGCCGCGCTTCGCGCGCGCGCCGACGCGCCGAAGGCGCCGGCCGCCCTCGCGAAGGCGGGCGTGACGTTCGCGTTCGAGACCGGCGGCCTCGCGCAGCCGCGCGACTTCGTGCGCAACGCCGCGCGCGCGGTCAAAGAAGGCCTGCCGGCCGACGCGGCGCTGCGCGCGCTCACGCTCGACGCCGCGAAGATCGCCGGCGCCGACCGCCGCCTCGGCTCGCTCGATCGCGGCAAGATCGCCAACGTCCTCGTCACCGAAGGCGACCTGTTCGGCGAGAAGATGACGATCAAGCACGTCTTCGTGGACGGACACAAAGTCGTCCTCGACGCCGCGCCCGCGCCTGGAGCAGGGCGGGGCGGGCGTGGCGGAGCACGGAATTAGGGATTACAGAGCGGCGATTAGGGATTGGGCCGGGCGGAAACGTTCGGCCCTTTTTTGTTAAGCTAGTCCTCTTGCGCACATTACTGACGGCCCTCGCCTTCATCCTCATCTGTGGCCACCCCGCGTTCGCGCAGCAGCCGGCACCGGCGGCGCAGCCGCTGCGCGTCTTCCTCGACTGCGGCCCGTGCGATTTCGACTTCCTCCGCACCGAGATCACCTACGTCGACTACGTGCGCGACCGCAGCGTCGCCGACGTGCACGTGCTGGTGACGACACAGCGGAATTCGAGCGGCGGCGAGGATTTCCAGATCGACTACATCGGGCTCCGGGATCGCGCGGGCCAGACGCGCACGCTGCGGTACTCCTCATCGGGGACGAACACATCCGACGAGCGGCGGCGCGGATTCGCGCGCACCTTCGCCCTGGGACTCGTGCCGTTCCTGTATGGGTCGGAAACGGCCGACCGGCTGCGCATCGAGTACGACGTGCCCATCGAGCTCCAGAACATGCCGCCGACCACCTCGTCGGCCGCCACCGACCCCTGGAACCTCTGGATTTTCCGCGCCGGCATGTCGGTAAACGTCGACGGCGAGCGCGCGAACACGGGCAGCGGCATCCGCGGCAACTTCTCGGCCAACCGCACGACCGACCTCTGGAAGCTGTCGCTGTCGGCCAACGGCAACTACAACCAGAACACGTTCACGCTGAGCGACGGTCGCGAAATCAGCCGCTTCTCACGGCAGTGGCAGGCGCGCACGCTGGCCGTGCGCAGCCTCGGCGGGCAGCACTGGGCGGCGGCGGCGCGCGCCTCCGCCGGGTCCTCGACGTTCGAGAACCGCGATCTCGCGCTGCGATCGGCCGCCGGCATCGAATACAGCTTTTTCCCCTACAGCGAATCGACACGACGGGCCCTCTACGCGCAGTACTCGGTGGGGATCAACCGCCTCACCTACGATGAGGTGACGATCTTCGACAAGCTCGAAGAGACGCTGTACGACCAGAATTTCCAGGCGACGCTCGCGCTGCGGCAGCCGTGGGGCTTCTCGCGCCTGTCGGTGGAGGCGGCGAGCTACCTGCACGACGTGTCGCTGCACCGGATGGAAATCGAGGGCCGGATCGACGTGCGGCTCTTCCGCGGCTTCTCGCTCAACGTCAACGGCAACGCCTCGCGGGTGCGCGACCAGATCTACCTGCCCAAGGGCGCCGCCAGCGACGAGGAAATTCTGCTGCGGCTTCGGCGCCTGCAGAGCGGCTACCGTTACGGGCTGTCAGTGGGCTTCAACTATCAGTTCGGCTCGATCTTCAACAACGTGGTCAACCCGAGGTTCGAAGGCTTCTAGCGGTTGTCCGGCTCCACCACATCGTCGGCCGTTTCGCCGTCGCGCGCTTCGGCTTTTTCCTCGACGATGATCTCGATGGCTTTGCGCTTGTCTTCGCTGAGCATCTCGTAGAACGCCCCGGAGGCGCCGGCGCCCGTGCCGCGGCGGCGCGGCTTCTTCGGGCCGCCCTTCATGGTGAGCGACAGCCGCAGGATGAAGAGCAGGACGGCCGCAATGAGGATGAGTTTGGTGAGCGGCGCCAGCTCCATCAGTAGTCTCCGACACGGCCGCGGCC
>DATKDT010000173.1:0-2796 GCA_035512575.1 Vicinamibacterales bacterium
GCGCGGCTCAGAGCCGGCGGCGTCACCGTGCCGGCCACCGGCATCGATACGGCCCGCGGCGCGCGCGCGCTGATCGTCTACACGCCGCGCTACGGCGCCGATACCCGCACGACCGGCGACGGCGTCGAGTGGACGCTCGCAGGCCGCCCGCTGCGCGTGACGGCAATCACGAAGTCAGCGCCGTCTCCCATCCCAGCCGGCGGCTTCGTCATCTCCGCCTCCGGCCCCGTCACGAACGTTCTCGCGCGGCTGCGCGTGCGCGACCGCGTGGACGTGCTCTTCACCTACGCGACATCGCTCGGCACATCGCCAGCCGACTGGCAGCGCGCCGACGACATCGTCAGCGGCGCCGGCCTGCTGCTGTGGCGGGGAAGGGACGTGGCTGCCTGGAAGGAAGAGCAGCTGTCGATGGAGGGCTTTGTGAACGCGCGGCACCCTCGCACGCTCATCGGCCGCGATCGCGACGGCGACACCTGGCTCGTCGTTGTCGACGGGCGCCAGCCCGGACACAGCGTCGGCATGAGCCTGCAAGAGCTCACCGCGCTGTCGCGCCGGCTCGGCCTCGTCGACGCGCTCAATCTCGACGGCGGAGGATCGACGACGATGGTGGTGAAGGGGAAGGTGGTGAACCGGCCGTCCGATTCGCTTGGGCCGCGGCCGGTCAGCGACGCTATCGTTGTGTTGAGTAAATAACCCGGCTGATCTCGGCCATCAGCGCAGAGCTTTTCTCGCCGTCGTCGATTCCGCGCGTCAGGATCACCAGCACGTACGGCCGCTCGGCATACACGATGGCCGCGTCGTGGTTGATGCGCGTGATGCTGCCGGTCTTGTGGCCGACCGGCACGCCCTCGGGCAATCCCGCCGGAATGGCGTCGTCGAACACCTGCATGCGCAGGATATCGGTCATGCCGCGGCTGGCCGCCCGGCTCACGGCTTCGCCCCTGGCAATCTTCTCGAGCAGCACCATCAGCGCACGCGCCGTCGTCGTGTTGCTCAGGCCTTTGTCGAAGGCCTTCTGGTCCTCGACTCCGCGCAGCACGACCATCCCCTCGCCGCCGAGCGCGGCGACGGCCTTGCGCACGTTTGCGGCGCCGAGCGTTTCGATCAGGATGTTCGTCGCCAGGTTGCTGCTCACGGTGATCGACGCCGTTACCAGTTCGCGCAGCGTCATCGTCTTGCCGATGGCCTTGTAGACCTCGCCGTCGGAATCCTCCGTCGCCGACAGCTCGTACGGGGATCCGTCGACGATGCTCTTGAAGGTGTTGGTGACGGGAACCGGCGCGTCGAGCGCGATGCCGCCGGCGTCGGCCTGCCGGAACGCCTCGATCATCACCGGCACTTTCATGGTGCTGGCGGCATGGAACGTCTTGCCGGCGTCGATCAGGATCCCGTCGGCCGCCTTGCCGTCCGGGCCGGGCAGCGGGAGGTACGCCACGGCGACCTCGGCTCCGCTCGCCGCGATGATCTTCTCGATCTGCTGCTTCGCGGCATCGACGCTGAGCGTCTGCGCCGCCGCCTGAGCACACACGAGCGAAAGAATCAGCAGCAGCATGGACGTCATCCTAATGGCGGCGCCCCCAACGCGTCGGGCCGCGCTGAGCGCGAGGCGTAGGTCCGGCGCAGCGCCGTGCTTGTACATGCGAGCAAACATCGCCGAGCTACGCGGCGCAGCGACGGACCTACCCGAGCGCCCGATCGCGCGGCCTCACCGGACACCGCGCCGAGCACCACGACGGCAGTTGCTATCTACCACCGCCGCGGCGTTTTTCGAGCTCGCGCAATTCGCGCTCGATGCGCTCCTGGATGGCGCGGCGCTCGCGCTCGGTCTGCGCCTTCTTGTATTCCTCGTACGCCCGCTTGACCATGGCGATCATCGCGTAGGACGTCAGCGCCGTCTGCAGCGTGTCGAGCGCCGTGATGCCGCCGCTCTGGTTGAACTCGCGGTTGACCATCGACAGATATTCTTCGTGCGTCATCGGCGCCCCGGGCACGACGCCGTGCTTCAGATCGAAGTCGCCGACGATTTCCTTGAACGTCGGCAGCCGGCCGATGATGTCGACGTAGAAGCGCAGCTCGTCGGTCTGCAGCCGCATCTGCGGGTTCTGCTTCAGCGCCTCGCGAATCTTGTCCATGTCCACCGGCAGCCGCTGCTCGGTTTGCGGAGGCGGAGGCGACTGCTGCGTGGCCTGCCGGCGCGCCGCGAGAAGACCGGACGGCGTAACCAAGCTGACGAGAAGAGCGACGGCGGTGGCGCGGGTCAGGGTGTTCACGGTTTCCTCTTATGACGGCTGAGGCAGGCGCTTGGACGCCCCCTGTCTGTAATATAGGCCCACCCGGAGGAAAATCCATGCGAAGTATCTTGTTTGCCGTTGGGTTGGCCGTGTGTCTCGCGCAGGCGGCGCCGCCGTCCCCGCGTCTCTGGACCGAGGTCCGTTCGCCGGACCACGGTTTCCGCGCCGAGTTCCCCGCAGACGCCGTGCGCAGCGAACCGGCCCCAGGCCGCCTCAAATGGGCGGTCGAACTCGACAACGGGTTCACGGCCTACCTGTTCGAGACGATGAACATCACGCAGGAACGGCTGCAGACCGCGGGTTCGGCGAGGGTTCTGGATGATGCGGTCAAGGGAGGCATCGCTCAATTGCCGGGCGCGATCGTCCTGCACCAGGGGCCAATCGAGCTGGGCGGCAATCCGGGGCGCGAGCTTTCCATGAGAGTCGTCCACAGCGGCACGACGATGCGCGTGACGAGCCGCGTGTTCCTGGTCGGCACCAAGCTCTATATGCTCGTCGCGGTGGC
>DATKDT010000174.1:0-7975 GCA_035512575.1 Vicinamibacterales bacterium
CGTACGAAGCGCTCGTGGCCAGGCACGTCGACGAACGCGACGTTGAGATCGTCCTGCTGATAGTGCGCGAAGCCGAGGTCGATCGTAATCCCGCGCGCCTTCTCTTCCTTCAGGCGATCGGGATCGGTCCCGGTGAGCGCCAGGACGAGGGCGCTCTTGCCGTGATCGATATGGCCGGCGGTTCCGATAACAAGCGAACGCACGCCATTACTTTAGCCGCGCGAGCGCGTCGCGGCTCTCCGCGACGTCAGGATGCGCGGCGGCCAGCGCCTTTTCGCGGATCGCCAGCGCCTCGCCGAAGTACTTCCGCGCGCCGGCGGCGTCGCCCTTCGCCTGCGCGACCATCCCGAGCGCGTGCAGCGTGTCGCCCATCGAGGGATGCGAGGCGGACAGGCGCGCGCGGCGGATCGTCAGCGCGCGATCGGCCGCCGTCTGCGCGGCCACGACCTTCTTCTGCCCCGCAAGCGCGCGCGCCAGCAGCGTCAGCGGCGAGGCGAGGTCGAGATGCGACGGGCCTTTGACGGCTTCGAGCGTCGCGATCGCCCGCCGCGCGAATTGCTCGCTGTCGACGAGGTTCTTCTGCCGCTCGCGGACCCACGACATCGCGTTGGCGGCCCAGGCGGTCGAGGGATGCTCCGGCCCGAGCGTCTTGGTGCGAACCGTCAGGCCGCGCATCACCGCGCCGGCCGCCTCGTCGAGCCGATCCTGCCGCGCGAGCGCATAGCCAAGGTCGATCGAAAAGGTCGCAACCGCGGGATGCTCGGAGCCGAAGATCCGCTCGTACGTGGCCAGCGCCCTCCGGTACAGCGTCTCGGCCTCGCTGAAGCGCGCCTGCGGCATCAGGTCGTCGCCGGCGTATGAGTGCGCCCACGCCGTGGACGGATGGTCGGCGCCGTAGGCCTTTTCCATAATCGCGCGCGAGCGGTTGTGGAGCGCAGCCGCGTCGGCGTACTGCCCGAGTGAGTTCAGTCCCGACGCAAGCGCGTTGATCGCGTCGGCGGCAAAGAGATGGTCGCGGCCGTACAGCTTCTCGTCGATCGCGAGCGCGCGGCGATAGCCGGCGACGGCGGCCTCGAGGTCGCCGCGCTCCCGATCGAGGCCCGCGATGTCGCGGATGCTGTCGGCGGTTGCGCTCGCCTCGAGGCCAAGCACGTTCTGCCGGATGGCGAGCGCCCGCCGGTACAGCGGATCCGCGTCGGCGTACTTCGCCTGATTGAGCAGCGCGCCCGCCAGGCTTCGCAGCGCGGACGCGGTGCTCACATGGTCCGGGCCGTACGCCTTCTCGGCGATCGCCAGCGCGCGGCGGTACTCGGCCTCGGCAAGCGCGTACTTGCCCTGCGTCTCGAACAGACCGCCCATGCGCCCCACCGACAGCGCCGTCGTCGGGTGCTCGGAGCCGAGCCGGCTCTCGTAGATCGCCAGCGCGCGGCGGAAAGCCGTCTCGGCTTCCGCGTAACGTCCCTGCGCGCGCAGGTTGTCGCCAATGCTCGTCAGGCTCGAACCGGTGGTGGGATGGTCGGCCCCGAGCGCCTTCTCGCGAATGGCCAGCGCGCGCCGCAGCAAATCCTCCGCCTCTTTGTAGCGGCTCTGCACTTCGATGGCGTCGGCAATGTCGACGAGGCTCGACGCCGTGTCGGGATGCGACGGACCGGCGACTTTCTCGCGCATCGCGAGCGCGCGGCGGTAGAACGGTTCCGCCTCCTTGTGCATCGAACGGTTGGTCAGCGCGTTGCCGATGTTCGTGATCGTGCGCGCGGTGCTCAGATGATCGCCTAACGTCTTTTCATAGATGGCCAGCGCGCGGCGATAGTAGCCTTCGGCCTCGGCGTACCGGCCGGCGCGCTCGACGACCGTGCCGACATTGTTGAGGGCGACCGCGGTCTCCGCCGTCCCCGCCGAGATACGCTCGCGAATCTCGAGCACCCGGCGATACGTCGCTTCCGCCTCGGCGAATTTCCCCGCGCGAGAAAGCACGACGCCAAGAGAATTCTGGAACGACGCGAGCTCGGTTTCGGCTGCCTTCGCGGTCTCGAGGATGCCAATCGCGCGCCGGATCAACGGTTCGGCATCGGCATAGCGCGCCTGGTCGGTGAGATTGCTCGCCAGCGATCGCAGCGCGTAGGCGGTATTGACATGCGTCGGGCCGATGGTCATCTCGCGCCCGGTGACGATGCGGCGATAAAGCGGCTCGGCGTCCTTGTACTTCGCCTGCGACTGGAGCACGGACGCGACGCGGCCGACGGCAATCAGCGTGTCGGCGTTATCGGCGCCGAGCGTCCGCTCGCGCGAGGCCAGCGCGGCCCGGAAGTTCTTCTCGGCCGGGGAAAACCTCGACTGCCCCTGCTGGGCATCGCCGACGTTGATCAGCGTCGCAATCGTGTCCGCATGATCGGCGCCCAGCACGCGCACGCGAATGGCATGCGCGCCCAGATACGCGGCTTCGGCGTCGGCGAACTTCCGCTGGTTCTCGAGCGCAAGGCCCAGATTGTTCAGGGCCACACCGGTGTTCTGGCTGTTCGGATCCTGCGCCTGATACCCCGCTAGCGCCTGCCGGTAGAGGCGCTCCGCTTCGGCGTAGCGCCCGGCTCGCAACTCGACGTTACCGGCGTCGATGATCTTGCTCGGGTCGGTCTGGGCCAGGGCGGGGCCGGAGAAACCTCCGGCCAGCAGACAGAGAATCAGGATGGCGCGCATGCCCCCGACTATGCGCCTGCCGGCGCGCCGGCGCAATGGGCAATTGCTGACATTCCCCGTCGGGGGACAGTTTTTCTACCGCCGCCCCTTGCCGACCGCCTTCTTGAACGCGCGCTCGCGCTTGCCGGGCCGGCCGTTCCCGCCCTTCTGTCCCTTCGCGCCCTTCGCGCGCGGGCCGGGCTTGCCGGCGCCCACGCCGTGCGCCCTCGCGACACCCCCCTGCTTCGCTTCGCTGCGCAGGTCGCGCGGCTTCGCCTTGCTGCGACGCGGGCCGCGGTTCTTCTCCGTCTCGCGAATCGACGCCAGGATGTCGGCGATCCCCAGATCCAGCTGCCGGCGCTCCATATCGACGCGAATCACCTGCACGCGCACGCGATCGCCCAGCCGGAACACGCGCTGCGAGTTCTCACCCCGCAGGATGTGCGCCCGCTCGATGAACCGGTAATAGTCATCCGCCATCGTCGACACGTGCACCAGGCCCTCGACGAAGTGCTCGATCAGCTCGATGTAGAGGCCGAAGGCGCTGACGCCGGTGACGTAGCCCTCGAACTCGTCGCCGACCTTGTCGGCCATGAAGCGGACTTTCTTCCACTGTACCAGCTCGCGCTCGGCATCGGCCGCGCGACGCTCGCGCTCCGACGTGTGGCGCGCGATCTCGGGCAGGTCGTCGGTCAGCTCCTCGCGCCGCGCCTCGGCCATCGGCCGCCGGGCCTCGCGCAGCGATCGATGCACGACCAGATCGGGATACCGGCGGATGGGCGAGGTGAAGTGTGTATAGGTGTCGGCCGCCAGGCCGAAGTGGCCGAGGTTCGCCGGATCGTACCGCGCCTTCTGCATCGTCCGCAGCATGAGGAAGGCGATCGGACGCTCCTCCGGCTTGCCGCGCATCTTCTCGATCAGCTTCTGGAAGTGCTTCGGATGCAGGTTGTTGCTCGGCGCGGTCAGCGAGTAGCCGAACGACGAGATGAACTCCTCGAACGCTTCGACCTTCACGGGATCGGGCTCCTCGTGGATGCGATAGAGCGACGGCATGTTGTTGGAATCGAGGTGGCCGGCCACCGTCTCGTTGGCCAGCAGCATGAACTCCTCGACAAGCCGGTGCGCGACGTTGCGCTCGGTCGCGATGATGGCCTCGACCATGCCTTCGTCATCGAGCATCAGCTTCGACTCGCGCATGTCGAAATCGATCGAGCCGCGCCGCCGGCGCGCGCCGTTCAGGATCTCGAACAGCTCCTGCATCATCTCGAACATCGGCACGAGCTCGCGGTGCTCCTCGCGCAGCGCCTGCCCCTCCGGCGAGTCCTTCTGCATGAGGATGGCGTTGACCTTCGTGTAGGTCATCCGCGCGTCGCTGTGAATCACGCCGTCATGGAACTCGTAGTTGACGACGTGGCCGCGGCGGTTGACCTCCATCTGCACCGACTGGGCCAACCGGTCGACGTTTGGATTCAGGCTGCAGAGGCCCGTCGACAGCTCCGACGGAAACATGTGGACGGCGCGCTCGGGGAAATACACCGACGTGGCGCGCTCGTAGGCGTCCTCGTCGAGCGCCGACCCTTCGCGCACGTAGTGCGCGACGTCGGCGATGTGCACGCCGAGCCAGTAGTTGCCGTTCGGCAGCCGCTCGATCGTGATCGCATCGTCGAAGTCGCGCGCGTCTTCGCCGTCGATGGTGACGGTGGGCACGCGGCGGAAGTCGGTGCGCTCGGCGATGTCCTTCTGCTGCACGGAGCCGCCGAGCCGGCGCGCCTCCTCGACGGCGGCGGGGTCGTGCGCGTCGCGGATACCGTACTTCCTGATGATGATCTGCGTGTCGACGCCAGGGTCCTCGATGTTGCCGAGCACCTCGATGACACGGCCCTGCGCGCCGCGGCGGTCGGTGGGCCACCGCGTGATGGCGACGGTGACCATCTCGCCGGCCGACGCGCCGTTTTCCTCGCCGCGCGGGATCTGGATGTCCATCAGCAGCCGGCGGTCGAACGGCGCGACGTACCCGAGGCCCGAATCGTCCTCGTCGTAGCGGCCGACGATCTGCTCGCTGCCGCGCTCGACGATGCGGATGATGCGGCCTTCGGCGCGGCCGTCGCGCACGTTGTCGACGCGCGCGAGCACGCGGTCGCCGTGGACGGCCTCGTTGAGGTTGGCGCCGGCGATGTAGATGTCGCCGGTCACGTTGTCGTGGGCGCGGTCGGGCGTGACGAACGCGAAGCCGCGGGGCGAGGTGGAGACGCGGCCCACGACCAGATTCATCTTGTCGGGCACGCCGAAGCGCTTGGCGCGGCTGGTCTCGACCAGCTCCCCCGAATCGACCAGCGCGTTGAGCCGCCGCTTGAAGGCCGGGCGCTCCGACTTCGGGATCCGGAGCTTCTGCAGCAGCTCCTGGACGGTGGCCGGATGGTCGACTTTCTCGCGAATCAGCTTCAGAATCTGTTCATTCGACAGCATGGAAAATGGGGTCAGACCCCATTTTTACGAAATCCGAAAAAATGGGGTCTGACCCCATTTTCACTTTCGGGTACTCCAACCGCAAGGACAATAAGCCGTCTATGGAGTGTGAACGTGGGCGAAGTCGCGCTTGACGCCATCGCCGTGACGGCGGCGGGGCCCGCGGAAAGGGCGATGACGGACAGCGCTCCCGACCTCGAAACGGCGCGGCTGACGCGGCTTGCCCGCGAGGGCGACCGCGACGCCTTCGCCCGGCTGGTGGACCTCCATCAACAGAGCGCCTGGCGCGTGGCCATGGCGGCGCTCGGCCGGCCCGACGAGGCCGAGGACGCCGCGCAGGACGGCTTCCTGTCTGCCTGGCGCAATCTTGCCGGTCTGCGCGACGACGATCGATTCCGGCCGTGGCTGCTGTCGATCGTGTGGCGCAAGGCGCTCGATCGGCGGCGCGGCATCAAGGCGTGGCTGCGCGTCGCGGCCCTGCGTCGCGGGCATGACGACGGCGTGATGTGGACGATCGAAGACTCGCCGGACCTGGCGCCGTCGCCGGAAGCCGCGGCGATGAGCCGCAGCGAGGCAGCCGCGGCGCGGAAAGTGATCGCGGCGCTGCCCGCGAAGCTGCGCGATCCGCTGCTGCTCGCGGCCAGCGGCGACTACCGGTACGAAGAGATCGCCGGCATGCTGGGCACGCCGGTGGGAACCGTGAAGTGGCGCGTCTCGGAAGCGCGGCGCATCGTCAAGAGCAAACTCGAGCGGCTGGAGGGGACGCGGTCATGAATATCGACCGCATCGCCGGCGCGATGACAGGCGGTCGCCCGCGCGCGGATTTCACGGCGCGCGTGATGGCGCCGATCTACGGCCGCCCGCGCCCGGGATTTACCTCGAGGGTGATGAACGGCCTGGACGCGCCGGCGGCAGGCCGGGGCTTCAGCCCCGGCTTCAGGCCCGCGCTCCTCCTCGTCCCTGCCGCCATCGTCCTCATCGCCGGCGTGATGGCCGTTCGCGCATCGCGCGTCGATCTGCCCGCGCCTCCCGTCGCGCCGAGCCTGGCAACCGCGCCGGTCTTCAACCCCGCGATGGAAGCGCCGCCGCAGGCACCGCGGGTAGCGCAGGCCTTCAGGCCTGCGACGCGCCAGGCGCAGACACCGGCGCCTGCGGAACAGGCGCCGCCCGAGCCGCCGCCCATCTACATGATTGCCGCGCTCGAGGGGCCCGACGACATCGCGATGAAGTCGATTGAGCCGGCCGCGTTCACCATTCCGGCGCTGGACGGCCCCGCGCCGCTCAAAGTTGCGGATTTGAAAAATTCGAAGGAGAAGCCATGAAGCGAGTGAGTTTCGTTCTGACGATCGCGCTGGCGCTTGCCGCCGCGCCCACCGTTATCGCGCAGCAGGCCCAGGGCGGTGCGCCTGGGAAGACCGTTCACGTCGTTGAAACAGCGCCGACCTCAATGACGAACGTGCGGCTGGATCTCACGGTCACGGACCAATCAGGAGGAGGGCAGCCCATCAAGAAAGCAATCAGCCTGCTGGTAGCCGAGCGCGGCGACGGCCGGGTGCGGTCGATTGGCATGGCCGTTCCTCAAGGCGGACCGTCATACAGCGTGTCGTTGAATGCGGATGCGGCGATTGGTCGCATCGAAGGCAATCTCATCCGCATCCATGTCACCGTGGAATACTCTCCGGCCGCGCCGGAGACCGGGATCGCCAACCGGGGAAGCCAGCTGAGTCAAACCGTCGAAGTCGTGCTGACCAACGGCAAGCCGACCGTCATCGTCCAGGCCGCCGATCCGCTGACCGACCGCAAGGTCACGCTCGAAGCGACGGCGACGATCGTCCGCTAGACATTCCGGGCCGGAGCTGGCGCTCCGGCCCTCTCTACTGAATTCCCTCGAGCCCTCGCATCGCCTCGACGGCCTTCCCGTCAGCCTCGCGGTTGAGCGCAAGCGACAGCTGCTGCGCCTCCACCAGTGCGGCCAGTGCCGCGTCGAACCGGGCCGCCTCGTCGCCGCGGCCGGCGCTGGTCAGCCTCTCGCGCGCCGCCTCGAGCGGGACGCGCGCCGCGTCGAACTGCTGGCTCGCCCCGCCGAAGTTCGAGCTGAACAGCTCGAGCCGGCCGTGCAGGATGGCCACACGCGCCCGCTCGACGTCCACGCGCAGTTCGGCCTGGTCGCGCGCGCGCTCGGCCGGGGCCCGGCCCCTGGTGCCAATCACCAGGCCGCCGAGAAACGCGCCGACGATGAGAACGATGCTGAGGAGCATCAGGCGTGTCTTGTTCATGGCCCAATGATAGCCACAAAAACGTCCCCGACGTTCGTGCCGGTGGGCCCGGTCACGATGAGGTTCCCCAGGCGCTCGAAGAACGGGTGAGTGTCGTTGCCCGCCAGGGCCGCGCGCGGGTCGAGCCCTGCATCGCGCGCCCGCGTCAGCGTCGAATCGTCGACGATGGCCCCGGCGGCGGTCGAATTGCCGTCGACGCCGTCGGTGCCGACAGCGCCTATGGCCACCGGAATCGCCCGATCGTGAATTTCAATCGCCGCGCCCAGCGCGAACTCCTGATTGCGGCCGCCCGTGCCGCCGCCGCGCACGTGCACTGTGGTCTCGCCGCTCGCAATGACCACCGCCGCGCCGCCGATGCGCTCGGCCGCGGCAATGGCGCGGCGCGCGAACGCGGCGCCCGCCACCGCCGCGTCGCCCGTGATCGGCTCGTCGAAGACGATCGTCGCCAGACCGCGCGCGAGCGCCTCGTCGACGACGCCGTCCATGGCGGTCCGCCGCCCGCCGATCAGCACGAAGCGCGATTGCGACAGGCGCGGATCGCCCGGCTTCGGCGACTCCCC
>DATKDT010000175.1:0-16023 GCA_035512575.1 Vicinamibacterales bacterium
CTTCGCGCGGTCTTCTTTCGACAGCTGCCTGTAAAGCCCCAGATTGAACGCGCGCGCGAAGGAGAACAGCGCGAGCGCCGCCGGCCCGTCCAGCCCTTTCTGATCGAGCACCATCCATGCGTCCTGGTCGAACGGCTGGACGATGTAGTCGTCGGTGGTGAGGGCGAAGCGGACGCGCGTGCCGAAGACGATTTCGGCGTGTGCCATATGGATCAGCACTTCGCGCGCGGTCCATTTGCCCGGCGCGTGCGAGCGCTCGAAGTCTTCGGGACGGAAACGCGAAACGGCCGCGCGCGTCTTCGGGATGGTCTCGACCATCACGTCGACGGGATCGCGGCCGTTCAGGTATTCGGCGTACGGAGCAGGCATGGCCGGGGATAGTACCCCGGCTGCCCTCCCTACGCCACTCTCCGATGGGTCTCGCGCGCCTCTGCCGGGTACGCGTCGATCGCCGGGGTGCGGCGGCGCCGGGCGATGAGCGCGTCGATCGAGAAGCGGCCGGGGCCGGTCAGCGCGATGCCGAGCGCCGCGGCCGCGAGCATCATCGTGAACTCGTAGCCGTTGGGCATGAAGAACCCGTTGGCCAGGTGCACCTTGACGGCCGCGACGGCCATGGCAAAGGCGAACGCCGCGCCGGCGAAGCGGGTGAACAGGCCGGCAAGCACCAGGATGCCGCCGCCGAGCTCGGCGGCGATGACGAGCGCCGCTGAGATACCGGGCATCGGCATGCCCATATCGGTGAAGCCGCCGACGACGCCGGGATAGCCGAAGGTGAAGAGCTTCTGCGCACCATGCGCGATCATCACCACGCCGAGGGCAACGCGGATGAGCAGGAGGCCGTAGTCGAGAGTCTTGGTAGTCACTGTTTCTTCTCCTGAGGTCCGCAGCTGTGCGGTATGCCTCGAATGTTGGTTCCAGAACGCGCGCCAGCCGCGTCCAATGTCCAAACTATAAGTGTTTCGACACCTATTGTCAAGACCCGGGCCGGCCCCCGCGGCTTCATGAAGTGGAATGCGGCCCCGGATGGCGAGGGCTGGAAGACAGGTCAGGAATAGCCAAGGGACTCGGAAGCGCTGAGTGCCAAGAGCGCGCTACCGGCCATGAGCTGCGGGGTCGGCCTTGTGGGCCTCGCGGGCTTCGTCTCTGGCATCGAGCCGTTTCAGGAACTCATCGAAGGTCAGATAATACGGATTCTCACGCAGCATGTTGCCGCAGATCGTGAGCGGATGCGTCTCGAATGCGCCATGCACGATGACCTGGCCCGGAAGCGCGCGCACGTCGTACATGCAGACCACGACGCACGGGAACGCCTTCGCCGCGGCGGTCACCTTCCCTTCGAATTCCAGAATCTCGCGTTCGGATGGCCAGGAGTGCCGGCCCCATCCAATGTTGCCGAGCAGGCGGATCAGGACCGCGCCGTCAGCGACCGCTCGTTGAAACGCCTCGCCGATGCTCTCGAGCATGGCGTTCGCGTCCTTGTGCCCGGAAAGGATGCAGATGCGGTTGGCGGCGGACAACGCCTCGCAGTTGTGCCCTTGGTCGGCAAGAACGGCGCATACCAGCGCATTGGCGTCTTCATGCCCGAAGATGACGCAGAAGTCGTTCGAGGCGAGCCCTTCGCTGAGAAACCGCACACCGTCGCGAAACTCGGCGTCCGACTCCCAGAAGTAGGCGACGTGAGACCCGATTTGCACCTGTTCGTCGCGAAGACCGATGCGGACCAGGCCAGACGGACGGGGTTCAGAAGTAGGCAAAATTGCTCCTTTTGGAGGTCACGGGGGCGCGGAAGGCTTCCGATTGGTTCGGTAGAGATCCTTCGCGGCTCCATTTTCCCGAAACGCTACCAAGCCGCTGCAATTGTCGCACCCAGGGGCTCGCGGACAGGAAGCGGCAGCGTTCCTGCGTATGCTTTCGTGGCCAAGCGGATCCCTTCTTCCAGGCGTCGTCCGCCCGCGCAGAGTATTCTTGGAGCAATGTCCCGGGTTGCGGCCGATTGGCGCAAGGCCCTCCTCACGAGTTCGCTTGATGCGGTCATCCTCATGGACGCAGGCGGGCGGCTGATCGATTTCAATGACGAAGCGTCAACGCTTTTCCTTCTGACCCGTGAAGAGGCCATTGGGAAGCTGCTCGGCGATCTTATTGTGCCGCCCGACCTCCGGAAGGGGCACCGCGAGGGGTTACAGCGATTCCTCGCCACTGGGGTTTCACGCATCATAGGCAAACGCATAGAGATCGATGCGATTCGGACCGATGGCGCCCGCTTTCCTGTCGAACTCACCGTAGCGATGATCGCCGACGAGTCTCCCATTTTCGTTGCGCATATCCGAAATGTTCACGAACGGAAAATGGCGGAACGACGCCTGCTGGCCACGGCGGCGGTGAGCAGGATTCTGTCGAACGAAAAATCCCCGGAAAACGCTGTTCGTGGTGTTCTGCGGGCTTTAGGCGAGTCCATGCAGTGGTCCCTCGTTCAGTACTGGACCGTGGCCGACGATCGTCAGGCATTGCGCTTGCGCGAAACCTGGACGGACCCACACACCTCCGACGCAGATGTTTCGGAGAACCCGGTGAGCAGCTTTCGTTCCGGGGAAGGGTTACCGGGCAAGACGTGGCAAACCGCGACCGCCCAATGGATCGAGGACATTCCCGGGCAACAGTGGCTGGAAAGGCTGGACACTCTCAAAGCCAAAGGATTCAGGACCGGACTGGCCTTCCCCGTGGTGCTCGGTGGCGAAGTGATCGCGGTGATCGAAGCATTCGCGCGTGAGCGCTCGGCACAACAGCCTGAGCTGCTGGCCGTCCTCCAGGCGATGGGAGGGCAGCTTGGCCACTTCATCGAGGAGTTGCACGCGCGCAAGGAGACGGAGCGCGCCCGGCACGAGGCAGAGGAGGCCAACCGGCTCAAGGATGAGTTCCTGTCCGTCGCATCGCATGAACTTCGAACACCTCTCAACGCCGTGCTTGGGTGGGCGCATCTCCTGAGAAAGGGACGTCTCACTGGCGACGCCGCGGCGCGTGCGGTGGAAGCCATCGAGCGGAACGTGTTGATTCAAGCGCGCCTGGTCGGCGACCTGCTGGATATGTCGCGGATTATCGCCGGCAAGTTTGCATTGCAGCCCGCATCGATCGAGCCGATGGAAGCGGTGCGCGCCGCCCTGGAAGTCGTTCGTCCGGCTGCGGAGGCCAAGCAAATAGCCATATCGGTCACGTCCGATACGCGGGGACGTATCCGAGGTGATGTCGGGCGCCTGCAACAAGTGTTTTGGAACGTCCTGGCGAATGCCGTGAAGTTCACTCCCAATCGAGGATCGATTCACATACGTGGTGTTCAGGAGACCGCAGACGTGGTGATCACCGTTGAGGATACGGGTGTTGGCATCACGCCCGATTTCACGCGTCGCGCATTCGAGCGGTTCGCGCAAGCGAATCAGCAGGCCGGCCACGGGCACGGAGGCCTGGGCCTCGGCCTCAGCATCGCTCGGCAGTTCGTAGAACTCCACGGGGGGACGATTAGCTTGCACAGCGGAGGCGAAGACCAGGGCACAACCGTCACCGTGCGGCTTCCGCTCGAACATCCGGTGGAACGGCCGGCCCCATCACTTCAAGGCATTGAACTCACGCGCGTCAAAATCCTCGTGGTCTCTGACGAAAACCGTCAAGACGATTGCGGGGTGTTCGAGGTTCTCGAACGAGCTGGGGCCAGCGTGGAGCGCGCTTCATCGCCTGCGGAGGCCTTGGGTTGCTTATCGCGCTCCCACTTTGACGTAGTCGTCAGCGATCTTCGAATCACTGATGAAAGCCTGTGGCTTGGCGGGGAGCTTGTGGCCCAACCCCCGATGCGAAGCAGAGCCGCACGCAGCCTGGCCATCGTCAATAGCGAGGCCGAGTTCGACGCCGCCACTCAGGAGCATTTCGCCGCCGTTCTCAGGCGGCCTGTCGAACCCACGGCCCTGGTGGAAGCCGTCCGCACGCTGATCTAGGCTGCTCGGCGCCGTTGGGATCGTCGTCGCGGTCGCGTCCGCGCATCGCCGACCGCGCGAGGACGGCGCCGGGCCGCTCGCCTGTCGGTTTGCCGTCGCGGACGACGAACGTGCCGTTGACGAGCACGTGCGGAATGCCTTCCGGATAGGCGTGCGGCGCGTCGAAGGTGGCCGCGTCGCGCACGCGCGCCGGATCGAATATGACGATGTCGGCGGCGGCGCCGGCGGCGATGCGGCCGCGGCCGTCGAGGCGGAAGTGATCGGCCGGCAGCGACGTCATCTTCCGCACCGCTTCCTCGAGCGTGATGATCTTCCGCTCGCGCACGTAGCGCGCCAGCACGCGCGCGCTGTTGCCGTAGCCGCGCGGATGCGGCCGGCTCGATTCATCCGGCTCGAGCACGCCGGCATCGGCCGCCACCGACACGAGCGGATGGCGCATGATGCGCTCGACGTCCCCCTCGTCCATGAAGTGATAGACCATCGACGGCGGCCCGCCCAGCATCAGCGTGCGCGCCGCCTCGAACTGGGCATCGGCACTCCGCGAGCCGTGCAGCCGCTCGGCGACATCCGCCATCGACAGGCCGTTCAGCGATGGATCGGCGCCATAGCTCGCGACCGTCGCCCACGAGAGATCCTCGAACCCGCGCTCCTGAACGAGCGCGAGCATCTCCCCTCTGATGCGCGCCCACGTCGCGGCGTCGTTCAGCCGCTCCGCAATCTTCTCGCGCCCGCCTTCGAGCGCCCACGACGGAAACCGGATGCTCAGGCCGGACCCGGCCGCGGTGTAGGCGTACTGATCCGCGCGCACGTCGACACCCGCCAGCCGCGCCGCGTCGATCATCCGCAGCGCGCCCTCGCTCGCGCCCCAGCGGCTCTTCGCGTCGACCTTCAGGTGCGAGATCTGCACGCGCGCGCCGCTCGACCGCCCGACGAACAGCGTCTCGCGAATCGCCTCCTCGAGCGCCGTGCCCTCGTTCCGCATGTGCGAGGCATAAATACCGTCGGCATTCGCCGCCACGCGCGCAAGCTCGATGATCTCCGGCGTCTCGGCATACGTGCCCGGCACGTACTGCAGGCCGGTCGAGAAGCCGACCGCCCCGTCGGCCATCGCCTTGAACACCAGCGCTTTCATGCGCGCCAGCTCCGGCAGCGACGGCGCGCGGCGCGCGCTGCCCATCACCGCCGCCCGCACCGAGTTGTGCCCCACCAGCGTCGCGAAGTTCACCGCCGGCCGCGCCGCGCGAATCTCGTCGAACGCCGCCGCGACGTCCACCGACGAACCACCGCAGTTGCCCGCGACAATCGTCGTCACGCCCATCCGCACGAAGTTGCCCGCGTCCGGGCGCTTCGCGATGCCGTCGGCATGGGTGTGGACGTCGATGAAGCCGGGCGCGACGATCAGGCCGGCCACGTTCACGGTCTCCGTCGCGCGAGACCCGGCGAGGTTTCCGATGGACACGATCCGGCCGCCGCGAATGCCGACGTCGGCCACACGGCCCGGCGAGCCCGTTCCGTCAATCACACGCCCGCCGCGCAGAACGATGTCAAAAGGCTGCGGCTGCACGGCCGGCACTGTCAGGGCCAAGAACGCGGTAAGCGCGGCGAGCTTCATGCGCTCTTCACCGTCTCGCGGAACACATAGCTGAGCGCCACGCCGACCGCCACGACCACGACGGTGCCGACGACGTTCTGCCAGAGCCAGGACACGGGCGTGAAGAAGCCGACGAGCGCGACGGTAACCATGCCCGCGATGAGCGCGATGAACGCGGCATTAGCGCCGACCCGCTTCGTGCCGATGGCCAGCACGAAGACGCCGAAGAGCGACCCGTAAAAGAACGAACCGACCTTGTTCACCACCTCGATGAGCGAACCCAGGCTCGTCGCATAGGTCGCGACAACGGTGGCGAACGCGCCCCACATGGCGGTGGCCGCCCACGACGCGCGCAGGTAGTGCCGATCGCTCGCGCTCTTCCTGAAGTGGCGCCTGTAGAAATCGATGATCGTCGCCGTCGACAGCGAGTTGAGCTCCGCGGCCACCGTCGACATGACCGCCGCGAGAATCGCCGCAATCATCAGGCCCGCGAGCCCTATCGGCAGCTGCGTCAGGATGAACGTGGGAAACACATAGTTCACGTCGCTGTACGCCAGGTCGCCCGTCGTCTCGCGCACGAGACCCAGCGCGCGATCCCGGATGGCTTTCACTTCCCCGTCGGCGTTCGCGAACGCCGCCTTCGACGCGTCATCGCTCCGGTTGGCGGCCACCGCCCGCGCCGCTTCCCTGCGCCGCTCGAACGCGCCGGCGAACTCTCCCTGCAGCGCCTGATATTCAGACGCCGCCGGACCGCTCTCGAGCACCGCCTGGTGCTTCGGGTTGAAGAGCATCGGCGGCGGCGTATAGAGATAGAAGCAGAAGACGAGCACGCCCGTGAGCAGGATGAGCACCTGCAGCGGAATCTTCACGTAGGCGCTCATCAGCAGCGACGATCGCCCCTCGTCCACCGACTTCGCGGTGAGGTAGCGCTGCACCTGGCTCTGATCGGCGCCGAAATAGCCCATCGCCAGGAACATGCCGCCGATCAGCCCCGACCAGAAGGTGTACTGCGTCGTGACGTCGAAGGTGAAGTCCACCGTCTGCATCCGCCCGACCGCGCCCGCCGTGTGCAACGCCGCCCCCACCGACACATCGTCAGGCAGCCCCATGATGAGCACGACGACCGTAGCGAGCACGCCGCAGACGATGACGGCCATCTGCTTGACGTCCGCCCACGTCACCGCCTGCACCCCGCCCAGCATCGTGTAGATCGTCGTCGGCACGCCGATGAGCATGACCGTGAAGGTCAGGCTCCATCCAAGGACGATGGAAAGGATCACGGCAGGCGCGGAGATCACCACGCCGCAGGCGAGGCAGCGCGAAACCAGGAACAGGAGGCTGGTAAGCGACCGCGTCTTCGCGTCGAAGCGGCGCTCGAGATACTCGTACGCGGTGAAGACTTTCGCGCGGTGGAAGAACGGCACCACCGTGAGGCAGAGGACGATCATCGCGAGCGGCAGGCCGAAGTAGAACTGCACGAAGCGCAGTCCGTCCGCGTACCCCTGCCCGGTCGTGCCCACGAGGGTGATCGCGCTCAGCTGCGTGGCCATTACCGACAGGCCCACGGCCCACCACGGCAGCGATCGGTTTGCGAGGAAGTAGCCTTCGATCTCCCTGGCGTTCTTCGTGCGGCGGATGCCGTCGGAGATCACCCAGGCGAGATAGGCAAAGACAACGGCCCAGTCGACCAGCTGCATCGGGTTAGCCGAAGTACCGGCCGAGCAGCCAGAGGCAGGTGATGACTACGGCTTCGACGACGATGACGAGGGAATAATCGCGGGCTCCGCGGGCGCGCATTTACACGAAGACTAAAGGCTAAAGACTGAAGACTCAAGGAAAAACAAAACCCGCACGGAGAACGCCGGTACGGCAGGCGGCGAGCGCCAGGAACGCACACAGCGACGCTGTGAACAGCGGCAGGCCGTGGCGTCTGGCGCTCGCGAGCATGCGCGTATGTCCGAGGCCGCTATCCGGCGGTCGGGTGATTGTCGTAGATGGTCACGCCGCGATCGGGCATCGACGACGAGAGGCGCGACGCTCGCGCGCGGAGCGACTGGCGATTGCGCCACAGATAGCCGACGCCGGCCGCGGCTGCCGTATAAACGAAACTTTTCATGAGCGAAGACATGTTCAATAACCTCCGCTCTCGCTATCGCAATGCAAGTGCCAACTAAGGATCGGTCGAGTTCGACAGGCCGATGGCACGCAATAGCGCAATCGCATTCGTGCTCGTGGCAAGGCCGGGGCGAAGGATGTAGTCGAAGGTCATGCGTGGATCGCCGTCGCCACCGGGCTCGACGGTTTCGCGGAAATGCACGCGCATCGCGGCGCGCTGAAGCGTCGGCTCATCCGCCAGCGCAAGATCGTGCGTGGTCATCGTGCCGACGGCGTGCGACTCGAGCAGGTGGCGCGCGATCTCGGCAACGGCGAGCCGCCGTTCTTCGCTGTTCGTGCCGCCGAGGATCTCGTCGAGGAGAAAGAGGACGGCCGCGGCGTCCTCGTCGCCAGCGCGGTGGGCGCGCGTGGCGGCGTCGACGTCATCCACGATCTGCTTCAGGCGTACGAGCCCGGCCATATAGCCCGACACGCCCTGCGCGAGCGAGTCTCCGGTGCGCAGACTGGTGGCGAGCGACAGGCGCGTGAGCGAGAGCCGCTCCGCGCAGACCGGCGCGCCGGCGTTGGCGAGCATCACGTTCGTGCCGATGGCGCGAAGCAGCGTGCTCTTGCCGGCCATGTTCGAGCCGGTGACGAGCAGAACCGTTCCGGGCGGTCCGACCTCGACGTCGTTCGGCACCCGCCGGTCATCGCCCAGCAGAGGATGTCCAAGCGATGTCCCTTTTACGGCCGGTGCGGTGCCTTCTTCTATTAAAGGAAAACTCCACGCGGGCTCATCGTGGGCGATCGTACCGACCGCCACGAGCGCGTCGAGCTCGGCCAGGGCATCGAGCCACGCGCGCGCATGCCGGCCGCTCTGTTCGCGCCAGTCGTCGAGCGCAAACAGCACGTGGAAGTCCCAGAGCGTGAGCGCCTGCAGGGGAAGGTGCAGCATCGGCGTCGTGCGGCGCAGCTCGCTCCATCCGACCCGGCGGCCGAGCGACTCGAGCGAGGCGGTGGCTGAACCGGGTGTGGACAGGCGTGTGCGGATCGCGGCGAGGTCGCCGGCATCGCCCGGCACGGCTTCGGCCAGGGTGACGAGCGACACGATGTTCTCGAGCGCCGAGGGGCCGAGCGAGGCGGCGTCGAGCTCGGCGTGCACGCGCACCGCGGTAGCGATCGATGCTGCGAAGGCCGCCAGCGCGAGCGGCGCCCAGAGCCACGCCCAGGCCGCGTCGGAAGACAGCGCCGCCGCCAGACACGTCACGGTGGCCGCGGTCCAGAGGCGCAGGACGGCGCGAATCGCGGGCGCGCTCAGCCGCGAGCGCGGCGACTCGGCCCACGCGAGAAATCTGTCGCGCGACCGCGGATCGTCGCGCTGCGCGCTGTACACGCGCAGCTCCACGTTGAAGGCTTCGCGGAAGTCGGCGCTTCGCGCCAGAGCCTTCGCCGCGTCCTGACGCGCGCGAATCCGCACGGCCGCCTCAGGCGGATCGACGAGCCACTTCCGCAGAATGCGCTGGCCAGCGATGCTCGTGAGCGCGCCGGCGAGCGCCATCAGCGAGGCGGGACCGTCGACATCCAGATCCGAGGCCCGCGCCGCCGGGAGTCCGTCGCCACCGGCCTCGACCGACACGGCCGGCACCTTCCCCCACTCGCGCGCCATGCGGGCCAGCGAGATCTCGGCGCACTCGCGCCGGGCCACCGCGCGGCTGCGCTCGCCCTCGACGCGCGCGTGCGCGAACACCGCCGCCGCGAACGCCGCGTATCCGGCTATCGCGCCGAGCACCATGGGCCGCGACACGTCGGCGCGCCCGAGCGTCCCGGCCAGCAGCAGGCCGGTCGCCATCAGGAACAGCGCAAGACGCACGCGCGAGTAGCGGGCCGAGCGCGCCGCCTCCATCGCTTCCCGGCGCGCGGCTTCACCGGCCAGCCGGTGATAGTGCCGCTCCCGCTCCGCTCGATTTGCCACGGATCAATGGTAGTTCGGAGTGGATATAGGATGATGCGATGCGCTCAATGAAGCTGGTTGTCGCGGCTGTTCTGGCGGGGTCGGTGGGCATGGCGGCGCAGCAGCCGCGCTTCGACGTGCTGATTGCCGGCGGCATGGTCTACGACGGCACGGGCGGCGCGCCGGTGCGCGCCGACGTCGGCATCACGGGCGACCGCATCGCGGCCATCGCACCGTCGCTGCCGCGCGGCAGCGCGCGCACGGTCATCGACGCGTCGGGACTGGCCGTCGCGCCCGGCTTCATCAACATGCTCTCGTGGGCCACCGAGTCGCTCATCCACGACGGCCGCTCGCAGAGCGACATCCGCCAGGGCGTGACCACCGAAATCTTCGGCGAAGGCTCGTCGATGGGCCCGCTCACCGACGAGATGCGCGCGCGCTGGACGCGCCGGCAGGGCGACATCAAGTTCGACATCACCTGGACGACGCTGGCGGGCTATCTGCAGTTTCTCGAAAAGAAGGGCGTGTCGCCCAACGTCGCGTCGTATGTCGGCGCGACCACGATTCGCGAATACGTCGTCGGGCTCGAGGACCGGAAGCCGACGGCGTGGGAGCTGGAGCTGATGCAGGAGCTCGTGCGTCAGGAAATGGCGGACGGCGCGCTCGGCGTCGGCTCCTCGCTGATTTACGCGCCGGCGTTCTATGCCTCAACCGAAGAGCTGATCGCGCTGGCGAAAGCGGCCGGCGAATTTCAAGGCAAGTACATCTCGCACATGCGCAGCGAAGGCAACCGGCTCGAGGAGGCCGTCGCCGAGCTGATTCGCATCAGCCGCGAGGCGAGCGTGCCGGCCGAGATCTATCACCTGAAGGCGGCGGGCGAGAGCAACTGGCCGAAGATGGATCGCGTGCTCGCGATGGTGGAAGCCGCGCGCGCCGAAGGCCTGAAGATCACGGCGGACATGTACATGTACACGGCCGGCGCGACGGGCCTCGACGCGGCGCTGCCGCCGTCGGCGCTGAGCGGCGGCTGGGACGCGCTGTTCGCGCGGATCCGCAATCCCGAAGAGCGCGCGAAGATCCGCCAGGCGATCGTCACGCCGACCGACGAGTGGGAGAACCTCTATCTGGCGGCCGGATCGGCCGAGCGCGTGCTGCTGGTCGGCTTCAAGAACGAGAAGCTGCGCCACCTGACGGGACGGACGCTCGCGTCAGTCGCGGCCGAGAGGAAACAGCAGCCGGAAGACACGATTCTCGATCTCATCCTCGAGGACCAGTCGCGGGTCGGCACGGTCTATTTCCTGATGTCGGAAGAGAACATCGCGAAGCAGCTGCGCAAACCCTGGGTCTCGCTGGGATCGGACGGCGGGTCGCTGGCGCCCGAGGGCGTGTTCCTGGCGGGCAACCCGCATCCGCGCGCGTACGGCAACTTCGCGCGCCTGCTCGGGAAGTACGTGCGTGACGAGAAGGTCATCCCGCTCGAGGAAGCGCTGCGAAGGATGACGGGCCTGCCGGCCGAGAATCTTGGCCTCGATCGCCGCGGGCTGTTGAAGGAAGGCTACTTCGCGGACGTCGCGATCTTCGACCCCGCCACCATCGCGGATCGCGCGACCTTCGAGAAGCCGCACCAGTACGCGGCCGGCATGAAGCACGTGCTCGTCAACGGCCAGATCGTGTTGAAGGACGGCGAGCACACCGGCGCGACGCCGGGGCGCGCGCTGAAGGGTCCGGGCGCGACGCAGACGCGGCCGGGTGACGCGCTGTGGAACGCGCTGAAGGCGATGTGCGGCAAGGCGTTCGAGGGCCGCATGGTGGAAGGCACCGAGCCAGGCGACAAGGCGATGGAAGGCCAGCGCATGGTGATGCACGTGCGAAGCTGCACGGCCGACGAGCTGCGCATTCCGTTCTTCGTCGGCGAGAACCGCTCGCGCACGTGGGTCATCACGCGCACGCCGACCGGCCTCCGCCTCAAGCACGATCACCGTCACGAGGACGGATCGGAAGACGCGGTCACGCAGTATGGAGGCGACTCACGCACCGCCGACGGCCTGAGCGTCGACTTCTACGCCGACGAGTTCACCGCGAAGCTGCTGCCGATCTCGGCGTCGAACGTGTGGACGATGGCGGTGGTGCCGGGAAAGACGTTCACGTACGGCCTGCGGCGCGAGGCGATGCACCGCCGCTTCCGCGTGGAGTTCGATCTCAGCAAGGAAGTGCCGACCCCGCCGGCGCCGTGGTAGGCGTCCTTGACGTAGCGGCCACGGTTCACGCCCGCTCCGCACTCCAGGCCTCCAGGTACACGCGCGTCATCCAGGCCTCGATGCGCGGACGATCCGCCTGCGGCGGCAGGCTACTGCCGTCGATCAACGTGCGAATCTGCTGCTCCAGATCCTGCGCGCGGGCGAGCAATTCCGGTAGCGTGATCTCGCCGCGGCGCACTTTCATGAGCCACGAGCGCTCCGGTTCCGGCGTTGGGAGCGTTACCCGTCCAGTGCTCATGATCTCGACGCCCTGATACCCAAGCCTGAGCATGTGCATCGCGTACTTCGTGTCGTACCCGTGCGCGTCGACCAGGGCCTGACGCTTCACGTCCTTCTGGCCCCGCTCCCCAATCAGCCGATGGCGCTGGGCGCTCATGTATCCCAGGTAGCGGTTGCCCGCTTCGACACTGACAAACGATGACGACAACGCCTGCAGCTCCGCACCCAGGGGTGTGCGCACGATGCACTGCTCGGCGTGGATGAACAGCACCTGGATGACCGTCGGATTTCCCTGCGCGGCCAGCCGGACGAACTTCCTGAGCGAATAGACGACCAGGTCGAGATCGCCGGGCCCGCTCGGCGCATTCCGGCGCCCCTCTCGCACTTCGGCATCGCGGTGGATGAACTGCGCGAAGTCGTCGAATCCCACGACGGCGTTCAGGGGTTCGATACACACGCCCATCTCGTCGCGGTCATCCTTCCCTTCCAGCACCAGGCCGTGAAGGGTCGAGCCGACGAGGGCGCGAAGTATGGTTCGCCGTTCGACTTCTTCCCGCGTCATCATGCGTCGCAGCTATCATGCACCGGAGTGGGATGGTGTCGCGCATAAAAGCCAGGCTGGCGGAAGGAACCGATGCGACCAGGATCGAATCCGATTCCATGGTCGTGCGCTCCTTTCTCGAGGATGCCGCGCACTTTCCCGGCGGGCACGCGGATGGCGTCGCGCGTCCCGAGTCGGAAGCTGCCGTCGCGGCCATCGTCACGTCTCACGCCCCCATCCTGATCGCCGGCGCGCAGTCGTCGCTGACCGGCGGCGCAACGCCGCACGGCGGCGTTGTGCTCAGCACCCAGAAGCTACTCGGCATCGATCGCGCGGGCCCAGACCACGTGCGCGCAGGCGCGGGCGTCACGCTCGTCGCATTACAGGAGTCGCTCGACACCTGGGGCGCGTGGTTTCCGCCCGTGCCGACGTTCATGGGCGCGTTTGCCGGTGGTGTGGTTGCAACCAACGCCGCCGGCGCGGCGACGTTCCGCTATGGGACGACACGCGCCTGGGTGGACGGACTGACGTGCGTCATGACGTGCGGCTGCGTGCTCGACATCGAGCGCGGCGCGACGCGGGCGGATCCCGGCTTCGCGATCACCTGCGCGCACGGCACGCGGACGGTCACACCCGGCAGCTATCGGATGCCCGACGTGCCGAAGGTTTCGGCCGGCTACTTCGCCGCGCCCGGCATGGACCTCATCGATCTGTTCATCGGATCCGAGGGGACGCTTGCGGCGATCACGAGCGTGACGTTCCGCGTGCTTCCCGTGAAGCCGCGTCAGGCGCTCGCGCTGCTGACACTGCCCGACGAGGCCGATGCCCTGCGCCTCGTCGCGGAACTGCGCGCGCTGCCGCATATGGCAGCGATCGAACATCTCGATCGCCGGTGCATTCAGATCGTGCGCGAGGACGGTGAAGACGTGAAGAACGGCATCACCCTGCCGGCTGACGCCGCCATCCTGCTCGTCGTCCAGCTCGAGCTCCCGCCGTCGACCACCGATGCCGAGGCGCTCGACGAGATCGCCGGCGCGCTTGACGATGACGCCGCCGGGACGGAGCTGGCGCGCTTCACGCGGCTGCTCGATCGGTACGGCGCGCTCGAGCGCACGGAAATCGCCATGCCGGGCAACGAGCGGCGGACGAAACAGATTCTGGCGGTGCGTGAAGCGGCGCCCACCGGCGTGAACCGGCGCGTCGGCGACGCCAAACGCCAGGACGAGAGAATCTCGAAGACGGCCGCCGACATGATCGTGCCGTTCGAGCACTTCGCCGACATGATGGAGATCTACCGCGCCGGCTTCGGCGATCGCGGCCTCGACTTCGCGATCTGGGGCCACATTTCCGACGGCAACGTCCACCCGAACGTCATTCCCCGCTCCTACGCAGACGTCGAGGCTGGCAGGGCCGCCATCTTCGACTTTGGCCGCGAAGCCGCGCGGCTCGGCGGCTGCCCGCTCGCCGAGCACGGCGTCGGCCGGCATCCGGTCAAGCAGGCGCTGCTGCGACAGCTCTACGGCGACGCCGGCCTCGACGAGATGCGAGCGATCAAGCGCGCGCTCGATCCGGAGTGGAAACTCGCTCCGGACGTACTGTTCAGCTCCCGATAGCTTTGTCGATCCTGACGACCGCGTCCTCGAAGTGGATGCGCGTCATGCGATCGCTCACGCCGGCCGACAACGCCTTCTGAAGCTCGCCGCGCAGCAGCCGCAGCTGCTCGCGAATCAGCGGCCGGATGTCCGACTGCCCGATGTGCAGGTTCGCGTTGAGCGGCGGGTCGTCGTTGCGCGACACGCGCAGGTTGCCCGAGTCGGGCGGCGTCCACGTCTCGGCCTTCGCCTCGTGCAGCAGGAAGTGCGCCTGATCGAGGTACGCGCGCTGCAGGTTGCGGCGATACGTGTCGGCAGCCGTGTTCCGCCGCGCCTCGCGCCACACCATCTCGCGCGTGTCGTCCAGCATGTCCGCCGGCCGGTACGTCTTGTCGCCGAGGAAGGCCTCGTGCTCGATCATGCGCGACAGGCGCGCGTGATTGAGCAGCCGCTGCACAGCCAGCTCCTGATACGCGCGAATGCGCTCCACCGCGCCGGCATGCTCGATGCGCCGCAGCTGGTCGATGTTCAGCGCCCATTCCGGCGTCTGCAGCACGTGCTCGTCGATGAACTTCATCGCCTTGCGCTGGTACTCGGGCTCGATCGGCGTATAGACCCAGCCGTCCTCGCCGTACCGCTTGTGGTGCGTCCACGATCCGCCAACCGCCGCGGCGGCATGCTCGGCATAGCGGTTCCACTGCGTCAGGTTCTGCAAATAGTGCGTCTCGAGCTCGTAGTAGTCGTCGCCCTCGTCCAGCACCCACGCCATCAAACCTTCCGACGCGCTCCGCAGGTTCTTCATGCCGTAGACGGCCGCCTCGACCGGATCGTCCGAAATCCCCTCGGTCATGCGCTTCGGGTCCCACTCGACGTCCATGCCGAACTGCGCCTCCGCGGATCTGAACCACGGCTCATGCGCGCGCTCGACGATCCACTTGTGCAGCGTCGGCAGCTCCGCCTCCGGCGTCGTCGCTCCCGGAATCGGCCGGTAGCCCCACATCACGGCGAATTTGTCCCAAATGCCGATGCGGCGTTCGGGCGGCACGTTATCGCCCGGCTGCGCGATGTAGTTGTAGCGCGTGCGGCCGACTGACGAGGCCGAGTGGCCCATCTTCTCGATGAATGCCGGATCGCGCAGCGACTCGACCGGATACACGAAGTTCGCCATCTGGTTGTGCGGCAGGCCCACCGAGTGCGCCGTCTCGTGCGACACCACGTAGCGAAGCGCCTCGCCCATGTCCTCGTCCGACAGCTCGCTGGTCTGGAACTTCGGATTCGCGTTCGCGACCTGCGACACGAGCCACCAGCGCAGCCGCTCCATCAGGCCGTGATACATGTTCGTGTGCGCGCGGATCACCTCGCCGGAGCGCGGGTCGATCACATCGCCGCTCGAGTTCGCCGAGCGCGTCGGGCTGGCGACGTAGCGGACGACCGAGTAGCGCGCGTCGAGCAGGCTGAACTCGGGATCCTCCTCCTCGGTCGGCGCGACGCGGACCTCGAGCGCGTTCCTGAAGCCCGCCAGCTCGAACGCCGCGTTCCACTCGAGGATCCCCTCGCGGAAGTAGGGGATCCACTCCTTCGGCGTCGCGGGATCCAGATACCACACCCACTTCTTCACCGGTTCGACGAGCTCGCCGCGCGCCCACGCGGCCGGGTCCGACGGCTCGAGCCGGTAGCGGTGGATGACGCGGGTCGGCCTGACCCCCTGATAATCGCTGGAGTAGTCGATCCGCTGGCTCGAGATGAAGCCCACGCGCTCGTCGTAGAGCCGCGGCATCATCGGCTCCTCCGGCAGCA